>CAYWSR010000039.1:0-27249 GCA_964460385.1 uncultured Occallatibacter sp.
AGCACGCAGAACGGGCTGGGCTGGAACTGGAAGATGCCCACCAGCAGCGCCAGCGCCGTGAGTGCCTTTTCGCCGCCCGAGAGCAGCAAGACGTTCTGGAGCTTCTTGCCCGGAGGCGAAGCCACAATGTCGAGCCCGCTCTCCGCCTGGTTTTCCGCATCGGTCAGGCGCAGGAAGGCCTGGCCGCCCTGAAAGAGGCGCGAGAAGACCCGCGCGAAGTTCTCGTTGATGCGCGCAAACGCTTCGTCGAACTTGGTCCGCGAGATTTGGTCGATCTCCTTTATTGTCTCCTGCGTGTTCTCGATCGATTCGATCAGGTCGGCGCGTTGCACATCGAGGAAGCCATGTCGCTCGGCCGTTTCCTTGTATTCGTCGAGCGCCATCATGTTCACCGGGCCGATCTGCTCCAGCCGTTCGCGCAGGGTCCTGCAAGTCTCTTCCTCCTGGGCCAGCGCTTCGTCCACGAGCCGTTCAATCGTCTCATCGGCGCGCAGCACTGCCGCTTCGACGTTAACCTCAGCCAGGCAGCTTCCTTCCAGGTGCTCGAGGTCGGCCTGCAGCTTGGCTGCCGCGCTGGAGCAGGCCGCGCGATCCTCGCGAAGTTTATCGAGTGCCGTGCGGCCGGTCTTGAGCTCGGTTTCGAGCCCGCCCAATTGCTGCCGAAGAGCCTGGGCCTGATTCGCAATCGACTGTGCCTGCGCCAGCGCCGCGCTGCGCGCCTCTGCCAGTTCCTTCTGCCTCTGCGCCAGTCCCGAGTTCTCGCCCAGTCGCTGCTCGCGCTCCGCCGCAGCTTCTGCGCGCGCCTGGTTGAGCTGCAGCACACGCCTTTCCAGATCAGTGTTCAGGCGGTCAATGCGCTGGAAGCTCGCTTCCGCGCCGCGCCGGCGTTCCTCAAGGCCCGCCAACTCCGCAGTTACGCGTGCGGCTTCCTGCTGAAGTTCCTCGCGCGTGCTACGCAGCAACTCCTGTTGCGCCTGAAGTTCGTCAAGCCCGGCTTCGGCCCGGGCGTGCTCTGTTTCAAGGCGGCCCGCCTCTTCCTTGTGCTGGGCAATCGAATTATGTTTGGCTTCGCGCGCATCCTTGTTGCGCGCGGCTTGCAGCACCCAGTCCCCGATCCGCCGCTCGACGCGCTGTTCTTCCCCTTCGAGTTGTTTCAGCGCCGCGCCCTGGTTAGCCGATTCGGTCTCCGCCTGGCGCCGGTCCGCACCGCGCGCCTCGAGCTGAGCCGTGAGCTCCTCGGCCTCGTGCGCCAGCGCCGCCGCGTCCGATTCCGCCTGAGTCAGACTTGTGTCGAGCTTCGCCAACCGGGCCTCGGTCTCGCGCAACTCGCGCTTGAGCGCCAATGGACCTTCGCTGGCCGGCTTGCCTCCGGTCACGGTTGCATTGTGGAAGCACTCACCCTCGGGAGTCAGGAAGAAGGCATGCGCATGGCGCGAGGCAAGCCGCTGCGCCTCTGCCGGGTCAGACACCAGAAAGCTGTATTTCAGCTTGGGCAGCATGGCCTCAAGCGACCGGCCAAATCCATTCAGCACGCGAACGGAGTCAGTCAGCGGCGTCACGCCGGGCCCAGCGATCGCGCTGTGTACTTCAGTCGTGCTGGCCCCATCCCCTGCATGCGCAGGATGAATGAGGAATGTGGCGCGGCCTTCTACGCCGGACTTCAGCAGACGCACGCCCTGCTCCGCCGCTACCCAGCTTTCGACGACGACATAGTTGAGCTCCTCACGCAGGAACTCGTCCACTACGCTCTCATGCTCGCCGCTGACCTCGAGGAAATCCGCCAGGGTGCCCACTGGCGCCATGCCCTGGCCCAGTGCGCCGGGCTTGAGCAGCCGACGGACCGTGTCCGTCGAGTAGCTATGGTTCCGAATCAGAGCCGCGAGCGCGTCGCCCCGCCCCGTAACGGCTGCATGCTCGCTGCGCATCTGGTTGGCCTGGGCGCGCTGTGAATTCTCGCTGGCTCGCCGGGCCTGGAGGGTCTCGCGCAGCGCAGCAATCTCCGCCTCCAACCGCGTGAGTGCTTCGGTTGCCGATTTGTGCATCTCGCGAACGCGTCCGCCTTCAATCCCGAGGCTTTCCTGCTCATGCGTGGCTTGGCGCATCTCGGATTCAAGCCGCTCCGCTTCGCGCTCCAGTGCGGCAAGGCTCTCTTCCCCCTGCGCGGTGTGGCTTCGCGCGTTGCCTGCCAGCGTGAGCAGGTGCATCGCGTGGCGGCGGCTCGACTGCAACTGACGCTCCGAGGCAAATACAGCTTCGGCAGCGGCCCGAGCCTGCTGCTGACGAGCCTCCACCTGCTCGCGAAAGCTTCGCGCTTCGCCTGCGGCAGTCTCAAGGAAGAGCTTCTGTTGCTCGCGCTCCTCGGCGATGCCCTTGAGCTGTGTCCCGGTCGCCTCGAGTTCGGCAGCCGAGCCTGCAATGCGCGCTTCGAGATCAGCCACCCGCTCGCGATTGGCCTGTTCGCGGGCGATAGCACGCTCCAGCTCGAGCGCCGCTTCGTTGGCCCGGCTCTGTGCCTCTTGCCCTTCGCGGTCCAGCTCGTAGCCACGTTCGGTCAGGTTGTGCTGGTTGGTCTCGAGCCCGCCAATCGATGCGGCCGACTCGCTGATGCGCTCGGTGAGGGCGCGTATCTCGCTCTCCAGTCGAGTCTGTTCTGCATCCATCAGCGCCATGCGGCTGGCCAGCACGACGCGCAGCCGGCTGCGCAGTTCGTCACGGACAGCAGCAAATCGCTCTGCCTTGGCTGCCTGCCGCTTCAGGCTGTTCATCTGCCGTGTGACTTCCTCGAAGATGTCGTCGAGGCGCGCAAGGTTTTGCTTTGCGCTTTCAAGCCGCAGTTCGGCGAGCCGCTTCCTCGTTTTAAAGCGCGTGATGCCCGCGGCCTCTTCGATGATGGCGCGGCGATCGTGCGGCTTGGAGCTGAGCAGCTGGCCGATGCGCTCCTGACCGATGATGGCGTAGCTCTCCGGCCCCAGGCCCGTCCCCATGAATATGTCCTGAATGTCGCGGAGACGGCAGAGCTTTCCGTTCAGCAGGTATTCGCTTTCGCCGGTGCGGAAGAGCCGCCGCGTGATGACGATCTCACCCTTTTGTGGCGTGCGCTGAAATTTGCGTCGGCGAATTTTAAGCACTACTGCCTGCGGACCACCGCCTTCGGCCGGCTCCGGGCCCATCTCTTCGATTCCCGGTTGCTCGGCGGCGATGATCTCTTCCGCCTCAGACGCGCGCACTCGGCGTGTTTCTTCCTCATCCCAGTCCATCGGGCCGTCCTGGTCAACCGCGACCTCGGGCTCAACCGGAATGGGCCCCTCATAGACCTCAGGATCGGCGAGGATCAGGGACACCTCTGCCATGCCAAGCGGCTTGCGGTCGCGCGTGCCGGAGAAGATCACGTCCTGCATATTACTGCCGCGAAGGGACTTGGCGCTCTGTTCGCCCAAAACCCAACTCACGCCGTCGAGGATGTTGGACTTTCCGCACCCATTCGGCCCCACCACCACGGCAATGCCCGAACCCGGGACCGCGAGTTCCGTACGATCGCAGAAGCTCTTGAAGCCGAGTATGTGGATCTTTTTCAGTTTCAGCATGTTCGCTCCGGGGTGAGGGGCCGTGTATTGGGCGATGCAAAGGTGATCTTGAGGTCGTCCCCCATGGTGAGGGCGATTTGTTGTTGCTCGATTAATGACTCTAAGGAGAGCGGGGGGCACGGTCAACGGCACAGCGTCCGGTTCTTGTGGATAAACGAGGCCGGAACTGCTGTTCGCCGAAAATGAGAATTTGCCGGTGGAAAAGAGAGTCTGAATTGCATGAATTCACCGCCAAATACGATCGCTCAGGACGCAAAAATTTGGACGCCTTCGCGTGGTTCTTGTTGGCCAATGAGGTGTGATCGATTGAGCACAATCCAATGTGGTCGAAGATCGGATTAAATTATTCGGCAAGAGAATGAAGTTCCGCCCCAAATTCAAGAACATGAAGAAGTAAGTTAAAGAACCACATAAGCTGAATGAGCTGAATAATTTTGAGCCGGAGGCAGGCTACCCGGTGCCCTGCATTAGAATCAAAATGAGTGTTTGTGCGCCCGGACATTCGTTCGGGAGTGGCAGGAAATATTGGTTTGAGATCTAAAGTCGTGATTGATTCCGGCACCCTCCGGTCGCATAAATCGTGAGTCCGGGGCGGTAGGCAGCCGGGGTGGTTTTTCCGGATGGCTCATCTCTAAAGTTCACCTGGGCTCGCCGCATTTCTTCTGCAGGGTTTCCGCGGCAATTCTGCGACGCCGAGCCTGCCCTAATACGTCCTTTTTCAGTGGTTATGAACATCGAGAGGTTTGATTGCAACAGTCCAATCGCGCCACGAATGTTGCTCTTGGCCCCGCAAAGGAAGATCTGGTTCTCACCGATCTTTGGCTGATTGTGCGAAAGCGGCGAATCCTGCTGGCCAGCATGGCCATCGGGCTCGCGTTGCTGGCCTGGGCGTATGGGTACTTTCGCGGGGATATGTTCACGGCAACGGGTGAAATTCAGATTCAGCCAGGCTCGGCCGCGGACCTAAAGCAATCGATCAGCTCGGTTCTTTCCGGCGGGAGCCAGCTGGACGTAATTATCGAGAGCGATAGCCGGATTCTGACGAGCGAAAAGCTGCTGACCACCGTTGCCCGCACTCTTAAGTTGCAGGATAACGCTTGCTTCATGGGCAACAAAGCCGCATGCAGAATGGGTTCCCTGAAGGCCGAGCCAGCGACCACGGTCCATGGAAACCTGGACGACCCTGAGGAGCGCAGTGCCATCGTGGGAAATCTGCGCGGTCATCTGACTATTGCGCGTGTGCCTAGAACACAGATGATCACCATCTCCTATGTAAGTCCGAACCGGCAACTTTCAGCGGACATCGTGAATGCATTGGAGAGCGAGTTCATCAAGAACAACTTTGTGGCTCACTACAGCAGCACGCAGGAAGTGACGAACTGGCTGACGGGCCAGATCGACGACCTTCGAGCCATCGTTCAGGATTCGCAGGACAAGATGGTCGATCTGCAGAAGAAGCTGGGAATCTCCGCGCTGGATCCCAGCCACAGCATGATCGTCCAGGAGATCTCGAATCTCGAAAAGGGCGCATCGGATGCCACGGAAGAGCGGGTACTCGAAGAGGCGCGTTACCGGATTCTGCAGTCGCTACCTCCGGAGAGAATCCAGGACGGCCCGACTCCGGTGAGCATGGATGGCGCAGGTGGGCTGCTTGATAATCTTCGCTCGCAAAGAGCAACCACAGCCGCCGAGCTTGCTCGCCAGCAGCCTCTCTATGGCCCGAATTATCCGACGGTAAAGCAACTTAACGGGCAGATCAAGGCCTTGGATCGCGAAATTGCCCAGGAAGAACAGGCTGTCGTAAACAAGGCAAGGGATGCTTACGGGATTGCACACAATGCCGAGGACCAGGCCAAGGGAGTTCTGAACAACCGTGTTCGCGAGCTCTATGGCCAGCGTGACGACATCGTCAAGTATGAACTACTGACTGAAGAGTACGAGTCGAACCGGCACATGTATGAGAGCATCCTGGCCCGTCTTCGCGAGGCAGCAGTGGATTCCGGACTTGACTCGGCCGATATCAGCGTCGTCGACCTTGCTTCGGTTCCTACCGGGGCGTCGAGCATGTCACCCATGACAATGGCCGAGCTTGGCTTTGTCTTCGGGCTCTTTGCCGGACTGGCGCTCGCGCTGTTGCTGGAGCGCATGGACACGAGGATGCGCGACTCGAAGCAGATTCAGGAGTTGCTGGGCGTGCCCGCGATCGCCATCGTTCCTCAAACGAACTGGAAGAACAAGAGCTCCGAGGCGGACGCCGGTTCGGGGCCGGAGATTCTCTGGGATGCGCGGTCGTCGTTTGCCGAATCAATGCGCGTGTTCCGCACCTCGATTCAGCTCTCGAGTACCTCGCGCGAGTCAAGAGTGATCGCAGTAACGAGTTGCCAGCCCGGAGAAGGGAAGTCCACGATGTCGATGAACCTGGCAGCCGCGCTTGCGCAAGGCGGCAAGAAGGTGGCGCTGGTCGATACCGACATGCGCCGGCCAAGCGTCTTTTGGAGACTCGGCCTGAGCGATCGAAAGGGCCTTTCGGAGTTCCTTACGGGCCTTGAGCCTTTGGACGGAATTATTCAGACCCACAAGACGCTCCCCTCCCTCGATGTGATTCCTTCGGGTATCTGCCCGCCGCTGCCCGCGGATCTGCTTGCATCGGATCAGATGAAGAAGTTTGTCGAGGCGCTTCGCGAGCGGTATGAGTATGTGATCTTCGACTCTCCGCCGGCGCTGTCAGTCACCGACCCTCTGATTGTTGCGTCGCTGGCAGACGGGCTGGTTCTTGTCATTCGCCAGGGCTACTGCACGAAGGGAATGCTTGCGCGCGCCGGCGAGATTTTCCGCGACGTGGGCGTGAAGGTATATGGCTTTGTCCTCAACGGCGTGGATGCAAGCCTGCCCGAGTATTACGGCTATCTGGGATATTACTCGTATGACTACAAGAACTAACATGCCGGGGATCAACACGGATCGAGGAGGTAGGATGGCCAGCAGGTGGAGTTACGATCTTCGCGCCCTGTTTCTTGCGGCGTTTGCGTTGAGCCTGTGCGCTCAGTCGCCGGCGCAGTATATGGGAGCGGCTCCGGCATCTCCGCCGCGAGCGGCGAGTGCGCCGGAGTCGGCGATGCAGGTGGACTACGCCGATGTCAAGATCGCACCTGGCGATGTGATTTCCATCTCGACCTATGGAGTACCGGAACTCACAACGAGCGGCCAGACTTCGACCGGCACAATCTTCAATGCCAACCCGGGGATGGTCCAGGGAATCAAGGTTGGTGCGACGGGCGATGTTGTGTTGCCGTATCTGGGCACGGTAAGGCTCGCAGGTTTGACCATCTCTGAAGCGGCGGCCTATCTGAAGAATGCGCTGAAAGATGGCGGCTATCTGACAGACCCGCAGGTCAGCGTAGGCTTTGTCGATTCACCAACTCGCGCTATTACGGTCCTCGGCGAAGTGATGAAGCCGTCGCCTGTTCCTGCGCACGGGCAGATAAGACTGCTGGATGTGATCAGCGCGTGTGGAGGCTTTACTCCTCTGGCCAGCCATACGATCACAATCAAGCGCAACGGCTCTGCAGATGCGATTACAGTCGAGCTTGGCGCCGACCCCACTGCGGCCGGCACCATCAACATCCCCTTACTTCCCGGTGACACGGTACTTGTGTCGAAAGTCGGCAGCATCTTTGTGCTCGGCCAGGTGAAGACACCGTCTGCGATCCCACTCGGCTACAACTCCCCGATCACGGTCCTGCGCGCGCTCGCGATGGCCGGCGGAGTGAACTACGGGGCCGCACTGTCGAAAGCGAGGATCATCCGCACCAATGCCGATAGCCAACACATTGAGATCCTGCTCGATTTGAAGAAGATTATGTTCGGAAAGCAACAGGATGTGGCTCTTCGCTCGGACGATGTGCTTTTTATTCCGTCAAATGCATTTAAGGCGTCGATGGCGGCCGGAGGCGCGAGCATCGCTGTATCGGCGTTTTACGCAGCCGCGCTTCTGAGGTGAAGGTGGAAGAGATTTGGTTTAGGTTTCCTAAGTTTGCCTCGCGCAACTAAGGAAGAAGTGTTAAGGCGGAGTTGACATGGATAGGCCATTCAGGATAACCGCGGCCATGCTGTTCACCGGCATCAGCATTCTGGCGGCCGGGGAGCTTGCTGCTGGAACGAAGCCTGAATTCGTCGTGATGATGGCAGGAACCATCCTATGCGCCGCTGTGACCTTCAACATTCTCGGCGGTCTCAGGACCATCAGTGGAATCGCCTTCACGGGATTCGCTCTTTGCACCATTGTCATCTCCCAGTTCGCCAAAGTTTTGTTCTTTGAAGCAGCAGACAAAAACCTTGAGGCTCCCTACCTAACAATCAATGTCTATCTGGTCTTCTATTCCTGTTTGATGCTGGGCACCTTTGTCTACGGACGGCTACGGATAAGACTGGTGAAACCTCTGGAGCCTGAAACTCCTGCGCAGATTGAGATGCAATATACGGTGTCGCTTGTGGTTGGACTCATTGCGAGCGGTCTGTTTGCCTACTACGATGCGGCTGCCGAATCCGGAGGACAGGCAGCTGAAGGACACAGCGTGGGCGTCGCTCTTTCGGTATTGCTTTTGTTTTCGCTGGTATTGGCTGTGCAAGGCAAGGTTCGGGAAACGGGGGGCAGGCACAGCTTCGGAATCAAGGCTTTCATTCCATGGTTCGCGACATTGGTTTTTGGAGTGATTCGAACCTCGCGCGGGCAGATCCTGCTTCCGAGTATTATTTACCTGGTGGCCGCGTATGCAAGCGGTTATCGATTTCACAAAAGGCACTATATTGTCGGCGCAGTCGGCGTGACCCTTTTTGTTGCTTTCATCTCGCCGTTAGAGATTTATATGCGCCATGATTTGACCGGCGGGGATTTGAGCGGTCGAATCGCGAGCGAGATTTCCTCGCTTCGCACGAGGCCCAGTTGGGAGGTCGTTAGGCAAATCAGCCAGGGCGGCGCACAGACCGGATCGCGCGAAGAGTACTTCGACCGTCCCGGAACTTTTGTCCTCAGCCGCCTCTCTGCAATTCGTGCGGATAGCAACATGATCAATGCAACTTCCACGGGATTTCACTATGGGTTTACAGCCCTCAAGATCGACGCTCTGCACAGCGTTCCTCACTTTCTTTACCCGAACAAGCCGGATGAAGATTCGGACTGGTATCTCGGACGGGTGACGGGCGTAAATCCGGACAACATCGAGAATGGGGAGGTGATGATAACGGCGATAAGCGACAGTTATGGCGCATTTGGGTGGCTCGGCGTCGTTGTTGTGGGAGGGTTAGTGTTTCCGGGCTGCTTCGTTTTGTATGAGAGCCTCTTTGATTTGAAGAAGCCGTGGGGTGTGGTAGCCCTAAGCAGCTTTGCCTACGCGTTTAATGAGGTGAACATGGGTGGAATGATACAGATTCTCACCCGCACCCCACTTGCCTTGGTTGCATTGTCCTATGTGGTGGGCGGCCTCGTAAGCATGGTCCCAGTGAGGGGCGATCAGGGAGTCGAGGTCAGCGGTGCGCCTGCGTCTGAGGCCTAGTCCCTTCTTACGAATTGCCTAGGTCAGTCGAGGTGAGTCTCGTCCCCTCGCCGGGGTCTCGAACCTAGCTAGAGCCAAAATATTCCGTGCAGAAGGCCGCGAAATTGTGCTAGAGAGGAAGAACTCAAATGCTTAGCAAGTTCACCGGCCCCGGCATTTTCCGCTTCTTCCTTGCTCTGGCGGTATTTGCGACTCATACGTCGCGTCTCGAATTCGGAGGGGCTGCAGTTCACATATTCTTCTGTCTTAGCGGCTACTGGATCTACACAATGTATATAGAAAGGTACGCAAAGACGCGGCGGCCCTATCTTACCTTTGTGGTTTCACGCATGTGGCGCTTGCTGCCGGTATTCTGGCTTATCAATTTGCTCGTTCTTCTCTTCCTCTATCTGAATGGCTCATCCGCCAGCGAATGGTACCGGGCCAATCCGGCACATTTTGTTCTGTCAAACCTCCTTATCTTGGGTTACGACAACCAGCCTATCGGGCCGCTCGGGCAGGCTTGGTCCCTGGATATTGAGGTGCAGTTTTACCTGATTGCACCGTTCATCGCCATTTTTCTTGCTCGCCGCAAAGTGCCTGGCGCTTTGGTACTGCTTGCAGTTGGGGCGCTTTCTCTGACTGCCTTCGTTCGGAACTGCCCAATCAGGGTTGCAGCTTATCTTATATATTTTATGATTGGAATGACGGCGGCTTCAGTTCACTGGCAGCCCTCCCGTAGGGTGGCCCTGACTTCCCTTGTAGGGACGGTGCTTCTAATCGCTTGTTGGGTTGCAACCCCGTGGAGGGGGGTCATCATAGTTGGCGTGCATCCCGGGCCACTTGCAATTTACTCGGCGCACGCGAATGAGGTAATAGGGCTGCTGATGGCGCCGTTTGCGATCTACACCACAGGACAAAAAGGCTTCGTCGCGGACGGGATGTTCGCCGATCTCTCTTATATTGTCTACCTGCTTCAAACGATCGGGGTCTTGTGGGTCGTCTCCCATCCGGGCGGAGTTCTGACCGAGGTAGCCTACAAAACTGCCGCATGGATTCTAGTGACCGGATTCTCCGTTGTCATCTGGAAGTTTTTTGACCGCCCGATCAATCGACTGCGTTCTCTGTGGGTGAACAGCAGAAAATATGCTGCCGTTTTGCACGCCGAGACACCCGGCTCCGAATCCGGCGGAGCAGCCGTTTCCGATTCGACAGCATGCCCTAGCAGTTTTGACGTTCAGGCGGACCGCCCCTAAACTGAACTTGGACCCTACACGCGCAAGGACCCGTTACTATCCACGTGGGAATTGGAGCAGGCAGTAAGGGCAATACCAGACTGGCGATCTTCTTGCTATCTTCCCTGAAAGCATTCTATGAACCTTAGGCGGATTTTTCAGCTTCTTATCGGCAGCTTTCTTAGTCAGGGTGTAACCGTTATCACGCAGCTCTTAATTCCCCCATTCTTTCTGCGCTTTTATGGCCATGGCATAGCAGTGTATGGGGAATGGCTCGCCCTCAGCGCGTCAATCGGCTACCTGGGCACGCTGAACTTCGGGGTCCAAACCTATGCGAACAACCAGACGACGATTCTCTTCAACCGGGGAGATGTGGAGGGCTCAAAGACACTTCAGGCAAGCGCAATTTGGCTTCTGTTTCTGCTGCTCGCGCTGTGCGCCTTGATCGGAATAGGCGCATTGTTCGTCCCCATTGCGGGCTTGCTGAATCTGAAATACGTATCCGCCAGCGCCGCCTCCTTGACGGTGCTGCTGCTCGCGCTGCAGATTGGCGTAGCCATGTTCTTCGGTATGCTCACCAACAGCTACATGGTTGTCGGCCGCTTGCATCGCGGCGTCTACTGGGGTAGCGCACAGCGCCTGTGCAGCGTTCTGGCCATGGCGGCGGCAATCGTTTTCAGAAGCTCTTTCCCTATTCTCGCTGGCGTGCAGCTCGTTTCCTTCCTGGTATTTCTCGGATTGGTGCTCATCGATTTACGTATTACCAACCCGGTACTCCTGCCGTCCATTCGTTACGGGAACTGGAAAACTGTAGCATCGATCATTAAACCGAGCGCGCACTTTGGGATACTTGCCCTCGCTGGCTTTCTGACCTGGCAAGGGCCGGTGATCATAATCGTTCGGGTGCTCGGAGGAGGAGCCGTGGGGGTCTTCGGACTTGTCCGCACGGTTTTCCAAATGGCCCGCCAGATTCTTATGATCGCGAGCAACACAATATCGCAGGACATTACGCTTCTCCGCGGGAAGGAGGATTGGAGAGCCCTGCGACGGCTCTACGATCTTTCTGAACGCGTGGTACTCTTCTTGACCCCAATCGTCACGATCGGCAGTCTGCTTATGGCGCCGTTCCTATTTACGGTCTGGCTGCACAAGCGCTCGGTTTACGATCCGCTTCTCTGCCTGCTAATGGCCATGGTTTCTGCCGTCCTCGGCATCAAAGAGCACAAGACGCAATTTCAGCAATCAAGTAACGAGCATGAAACACTCTCGGTCGTCATGCTCGCCGGCTACTCCATCATGTTGGCGATCAGTGCCGTGACAATGCACTTTTTCGGACTGCCGGGCTTCATTCTTACCTGGCTAGCCTGGGAGATCATGCTGACCGCTTTCGTCCTCCGGCTCAACGATGGGCTTTTTCCGCGAGAGTACACCATTACGATCAAGCCGGTTGTCTACCTGGCCATTTTTATGTCAATAGCCTTCGCGATATCCGGGGTCCTCGCATTTCGCGAAGCCACGTGGCCGCTGGATATCGTTGTAGCGATCGCCGCCTCCACAACTGGGGTGTTCGGGATTGCCGCCTACTTCGTATTCCACGTGGGCGAAATCCGAACTCTCCTGACCGCCCGGTTGAAACGACGCTTCGCTCCGAGCGCTGGATAGCTCGCACCTGGGGACGATCAATGAGACGAGTCCTGGTATTACTTAGCCGGATCTTGGGCCGATTGCATCTATGGATGGCGTCAGCTCGAGCCCTTGAGCAGGTGAGGCCGCTTGCCAGCCTCGATGAGAGCTCCCTTGAACGGCTCTCTTACTCGCTCTTGATGAGCAGCGGGCGGCCGTCGGCTCGAAGGCTCTTCCGGCGTTTGCTTCGCAGAAATCTGGGAAAGTCGGTTCCTGTGAACTTGTCGCTGGCCGCTATGGCGCAGTGCCTCGGACGACTTCGCCTGGCTGGCTTGATCTATAACAGAACCTGCAGTATTCCGGATGATTCGCTCGACCTCGCGGTCGCGCAGTGTTTATCGAACCTTGCGGGGGGCATTCTGTCTGGCGGTCTGACCACAAATCTTGCCGCTGCGGTCGACCGGCTCAATCTCACGCCCGGCTCGGCTGAGCCAGTCGTCCTCGTCCCAGTTGGCAGCAGCTTTATTCCTATGTTCGGCCTTTGGAGAGAGCAGGTGCACCAGCATGCCCCTGGCCAGATCGTCGCGATGGCGCTTGACCCAGCGGCCAAGCAGATAATCGAACGAGATTTCTGCTGCCGCACCCTCGATCTCTCCGCCTTCTTTGTATGTGAGCCTGACGGAACAATCAATGGCAGCACGCGCGGCGTTCTCTGGTTGCTCCGGGTGCTTGTTCTAAGGGAACTCATCACTCGTGGTCACACCGTTCTTTCGCTTGATGTCGACGCATTGCTGGTCACGAACCTCGATAGTATGCTCTGCACATTTCCGGCCGCAGACATAGTCGCCCAGCAGGACTATTCCATCCCAATGGACGTGGCCCGAGAGCTCGGCTTCGTGCTCTGCTGTGGGTTTATGCTTTTGCGTCCCACTCAATCGACTATTGCTTTTTTTGAAAGCTATAGCAAACGAACCGTCCAGGAGTTCCATGATCAACTCGCGCTCAACCATCTGATTGCTCGCTCCGGTGTTACGAAGATCGTCAAGACGGCCAGGTATATGACCTTCGAATCCGCAGGCGTCGTCTTCGTCTGTCCGGACACATCGCTCGTTTCACGCGACACCAGGCACGGCGCCGTGATCCGTCACTTTAACCGAAGTGGTCAATCCATTGCGGAATTGCGGATGGAGCTCGGACTGAACAAATGAGACCTGAAAGGAGCGACCATGCCCGACTTCTGGTCGATCGCCGGGTTCTCCCGCAAACGGACTCACTACCGATGCCTTGGGTCCGAACTCAATTTGCTAGTATCAGGGAGAGAGCCCATTGAAGGAGGCCGCTACGGGGTGTGAGCCTGGAGCGTAACCAGGATGGTCATGGTGAGCGGCAATTCCTCTGGCAAAGATACGTCGATGAAAAGGCGCGGACTGCTTCGGGTCCTGACGATTTGCTTGCTGTCGATTGTGGCCATTCTTGGGATCACCGAAGCTTCTCTGCGTTTTGTGCTCGGATTGGGAAACCCAGTGCTGATCACGCGAGACTCCGCGTGCGAATACATTATCAAACCCGACCAGCGGCTACGCAGGTTCTTCGCAAACACAACGATCAACCACTACGGTATGCGTTCTGAAGAGGTTCCTCTGAGCCGTGACCCGGGCAGGTTGCGTATCTTATTTGTCGGCGATTCCCTGACCTATGGAACAAGCCGTGTCGACCAGAGCCAGATCTTTACGGAGATTCTCCATCGGGAATTGCCTTCGATCGTCCACAAGCCGGTGGACGTATTGAATGCCTCAGCGGGAGCGTGGGCACCGGACAATGAAGTGTCGTACATTCGTTCGCGCGGGATATTTCAGTCGGATCTCGTGGTCTTTGTTCTGAACGACGGCGACGTGACGCAACCGCGCTCGACCATGCAGGAAGTAGGCGATGACACGCCCTCCACGCGCCCGGCAACCGCCATTGGCGAACTCTGGACGCGCTACCTGAGGGCGCGACTCTTGCATGCACTCGGGAAGCGTGACGCAGGAACCTCGATTGCTCCGAATGCGGATCAGGTGGTGCGGGCCAACCTGCGCGACCTGGACGCAGCCGATGCGCTTGTGACCGCGCAGGGAGCTCGGATGGTAATCGTCTTTCTGCCCTTCCGGCTTGATATTCCAGACAAGAGCGCCCAGGCGCAGTCAACCCTTCGAGCTTGGTGTGCCGCGCATCATGTTGCGATGCTCGACATGACCGCGGCGGAGTTGCCCTACTCGATCAGCGATCTTGATCTGGACAACGGTTATCACTTCAATGCCAAAGGGAATGCGATCGTCGCAGACGGGATTCTCAATCTCTGGCCGCAGACTGTCGGTCAACCCTGACGCGCCGATGCCAAGGTCCTTAGCTCTGTGGGATTCATGGGAGGGGAATTGAGTCGAATCTTTGTTACCGGTGGATCCGGTTTCATTGGCACAAACCTCATAGAGAGTTTTGTCCAAACAGGTCATGATGTTTTGAACTTCGATAGCGCCTTTCCTCGAAATCCGCAAAATGCGCACTGTTTCCAAGAGGGGGACATTCGGGACGATGCACGGCTTAGCGCGGCAGTGCGGGACTTCAGGCCAGAGTTATGCGTACATCTCGCTGCGAGAACAGATTTGGATGGAGCCGCTATCACGGACTACGACGCCAATACAATTGGCGTAAAGAACATGATTGCCGCAACACAGGCTGTTGGCACAGTGAGCAGGATCCTGTTTGCGTCTTCGCGCTATGTGCATCGCACTGAGGTCTTTCCGAAATATGACGAAGATTACTCTCCCTTTACGCCTTACGGAGAAAGCAAAGTGGAAACCGAAAGAATTGTTCGGTCCAGCGGGCTCGAGATTCCCTGGGCCATCTTCCGGCCAACTTCTATCTGGGGACCGTGGTTTCGCATCCCGTACCGCACCTTTTTCGATACTGTGCGCAGAGGGGTTTATGTGCATCCAAGGGGCCGCAAGATATCAAAGTCTTATGGATATGTGGGAAACGTCGTGCATCAGATCGAGCAGTTTCTTTCTGTCGATGCATCCAAAATAGACAAGCGGACATTCTATGTCTCTGATGACCAAAACATGGACGTTCTCGAATTTGGGAAACTTATCCAGCAGGCGTTTGGAGCCCCGCACATTCGGGAGGTCCCGCTGGCAGTTCTTCAGGGGCTGGCGATTGCCGGAGACGTTCTGAAGAAGATGGGTGTTTCCAACCCACCGATAACTTCATTTCGGCTATCCAATCTGCTGACCCCCATGGATTATGACCTTTCATTGACTAGACAGGTTGCGGGGCCGGGTCCCTATACTCTGAAAGCTGGTGTTCAATCGACGGTCGAGTGGATTCTGAAACATGGATGAAAGACGTCAATACCAGGATTTGAGCCTTTTTCGCATGCCGGCTGGATTTCGGGGGCGGTCTGCGGCTTTGGTTCAGATCTGGTGGATAGTGCAGGCCACTTTCTTCGGTATGTCTCCACATGCCTTCTACGGCTGGAGGAACTTTCTGCTGAGAGCATTTGGAGCCAAGATAGGCAAGGAAGTTCGGATCCGTGCGACTACACGAGTGACGTATCCATGGAAACTGACCATTGGCGACTATGTGTGGGTCGGAGACGATTGTGTGTTTTACAACCTCGGCGAGATCGTGTTGGGCTCTCATGTCGCCATCGCCCATGACGTTTACTTTTGCACTGGACTTCACGATTATCGGAAGATTGATTTCCCAATTGGGCAAAAGCCTATCCGAATTGAAGACGAAGTATGGATACCTAATGATGTCTTGATCGGTCCTGGAGTTACTGTAGGTAAAGGTTCCATTGTAGGGGCGAGGAGCACGGTTCTGAATGACCTTCCCGGGGGAATGATCTGCTATGGAAACCCTGCGAAAGCGATTAGGCCGAGAGAAACGCATGAAGAAATCAGAAAGGCTGAGTAAGAACCGGGATCGATGAGCGTAGGGTAATCGAGCGCTGCTTTGATCTGCTCCTCCCGAAAATCTCTGCCAATTGACGGATAAAACGCCATGGTAATCTGAGCATGCGGCCTGCCCGCGCCGTTGATTCGTGGAGGACGGCCTAGCGCCCAGGCTGCCACGTTTCCCCGAGGAAGCCGGTGAAGATTCTGCACGTTATCCCGTCCGTGAATCCAAACACGGGCGGCACTGCCGAAGCGCTTCGGCAACTTTGCCACATCTATAATATGGGCGGCCTTGAAGTTGACGTGGCATCGCTCGACGCTCCCGAGACCATCGCGGGCTTCAACTTTCCGACGAAGGTCTTCGCGCTGGGTCCGGGTTTGGGAGGGTATGGCTACTCTCGAAAAGCGGCCAAATGGTTCAAGCAGCATGTGCATGTATACAACGTCGTCTTCCTGAACGGCATCTGGGAGTACGGCACGCTGGCCGCCTATCGCGCCCTTGCGGGAAGTGACACGCCCTATGCCGTCTTCACCCACGGCATGCTCGATCCATATTTCAAGCGAAGGTTTCCACTGAAGCACATCAAGAAGTCCATTTACTGGCATCTCTTTCTTCAGCGCATCTTGCGCAAGGCGACTTCCGTCCTGTTCACCTGCGAAGAAGAGAAGATCCTGGCGCGACAGTCGTTCTCCCGCTACAAAGTGAATGAGATCGTTGTGCCCTTTGGCACGTTTCCACCCGACTGCGATCTGGAAGCAGCCAAGGGAGAGTTTCTTGCGAGGTGGCCTGAAGTGCGAGGCAAGCGCGTAGCCGTCACGATGGGGCGAATCCACCCGAAGAAGGGAACCGACATTCTGATTGAGGCATTTGCGCATACATTTGCGAAGGATCCCGACTGGCAGTTGGTGATCGCCGGTCCTGATCAGATCGGGTTGAGGAAGGAACTGGAGATGCTTGCCGAACGGCTGGGGATCAGCGATCGCATTACCTGGACCGGCATGGTAAAAGGAAACCTGAAGTGGGGAGTCTTTGCCGTCTCTGAGGTGTTTGTCCTGCCATCGCACCAGGAAAACTTCGGAATCGTTGTGGCTGAAGCCCTGGCTGCCGGCCTCCCGGTGATTCTCTCGGACAAAGTGAACATTTGGCGAGAGATCGTCAATTACCGGGCGGGGCTTGTGTGTGAAGACACACTTGAGGGCACGAAGGCCGCCTTGATGCGCTGGTCCCAACTGACCGCGGAAGAGATTGCAGCAGTCCGGCATCGAAGCAAGAAATGCTTTGATGAGATGTTTAACTACGAGGTGACAGCTCGCAAAGCGCTTGAGATCGTCGATTACGTGGCTCACCGGGCCGGGGCGTAGTGGACGAAGCGCTCGCGCCATGGGAGATGGGAGCCTCCAGGAGAGATAGAGGCGACAGGATGTTTCCAATCAAACCCTAAAGCCGGACTCTCAAGTTATAAGTGAGTGATAGAGACTGGGCAGGCAAACTTCAGGAGCGCTTTCGAGACTACATTGAGAAATACCCTGCCGCCGAGCGTAGCAAAGAAGATCATCCACCCCATCGCCGTACCTAACCCAACGGTGCTGGAATCTAGCTGGGTTGATACTTCATGCAGATAGCTAGTTCCTTCTCCCTTGATCACTGCCTTAACACCTGATGACCTATGCTGAGATATGTAATTGATTGCGACTTCAAGGCGAAGCAGCGAGGACGGGTAGCCCATGCGGATCAACTTCCGATAAAGAATCTCTAGAATCTGACGCATTTGCGGAAACAACTCGCCATGCTTGTTGAGGAAGTTGGATGCTTGTTCTGGATGAGTGCGGACATATGCGACATTGGTCTTGGAGATTGCCCAGGGGTAAGACCGTCCGACCCGGCTCCAAAACTCGAAATCTCCCGCATACGGCAGGTCGGTTCGAAACCACCCAGCCTTCTTTACAATTTCCGTGCGGACGCTCACATTCGATAGATTGCCGGGGATACAGCCAAAAATGAAGAAGAACAGGTCAGATCGTTCGGGTTTCACAATGGGCGGTAATACGGATACCGCAAACTGGGAGTGATTTGAGTTACAATCCAGCAGCTGATTACAGCGGAGAAAAGCTATCTCTGGCGATAAGTCAGACCACTGATCCAAAAGCCTGCGGAGAGATCCCTCGTCGAGTAAGTAATCATCCTGGCAAAGAATCTGGGTCAATTCGCAGTTTGCTTTGGAAAAGAGAGAATTCAGGTTTCCGAAAATGCCCAGATTCTCGTGTTGAAGGTAAACGGTAATGCGGGGATCCCGAAGCTCCGAGAGGAAATCGCGAGTTCCATCGTTAGACCCGTCGTCGCCGATTATGAGCTCCCAGTCTTGGTGTCTTTGTGCCAACACGGAATCGACAGCCTGTCTCAGATACTTCATTCCGTTATAAGTAGGCACCACAATCGAAATCCGCATAAACTGGCCCTATTCGGTCCTTCGTACCAAAGAAACAATCGATGTTACATTGACCCGACTGCAAGATTGAGCCGCAGAAAGGTGGAAGTCCAAGCGTGCGTGATTCAATTCGTACCGGAATACCGGCAGCGTTGCGTCAGTGTAACTCAGGCGACGGCCTCCAGCAAGGGACTGGAAGGCGGGAGCTTTCCGGGGGAGTATTCGGCGGCAGGTCGGTCCTATCTCGCTTTCGGACTCAAGGATGTCTGGGACCAGCTGCGGACGCGGGTGCGGGGGGCGTGCATTCGAAATCACTTGATTCGCCGGAAGCGGGCCGTGTCGTTTGACATTTCAAGGCCTCCTCGGAGACGCTCGATAGCCACTCGCTAGTCGACGATCGCCGGGATCTCCTCCGGCTCGGAAGCGAAGTCGCCGGAGTGCGGATCGGAGGAGACGCACCATCCGGCAATGAGCAAGCTTGGCGCAGCGACCTGGGGCATGTGGGCGAGCCCGGTCAGCGTTGTGTAGTAAACTTCCTGTTCTGGCTGCGCGGCGTGGGAGATCACGGCGCACGGAAAGTCGGCAGGAAGGCCTTCCTGCAGCCACTGCTCGACGAGCAGGTCCAGGTCGCGCCCGGGCATATAAACCACGCGGGTCGCGTCTTCGATTTGGGGCAGAGGCGCGTGGTTATGCGATTGCGCGTGGTGGCCGGTGGAGAAGACAACGTTTGACGCGCAGCGGCGATCAGTAAGGGAACGGCCAACCGCGGCAGCCGCGGCAAAGGCGGCTGTGATTCCGGGGACGATCTCGAAGGGAACACCGGCGGCGTTCAGCGCGTCAATCTCCTCTGCTGCACGGCCAAAGACGAGTGGATCGCCGCTCTTGAGGCGCACGACGGCTCGGTTGTTGCGCGCATGCTCGATCATTAATGCGTTGATCTCGTCCTGCGTGATGCTCTTGGACCCGCAACGCTTGCCGACATTCAGGGCTTCAGCATGCGGCGAGGCCAGCGCGAGAATGGCGGGCGGAACAAGATCGTCGTGGAGTATGACGTCGGCCCTTTGAATGGACCGAAGTGCTTTGAGAGTGAGAAGCTCCAGGTCGCCGGGTCCTGCGCCGACAAGAGACACGGTTCCACGAGCGGCTTCGCTTTGACCGGGAAGTGGCGCTCGGGCCAGTAGGCGCGAAGGGCAGGCTTCCGAGTCGCAGATGTGCCGCTCGGCCATCTGATGGAGCAGAGCCTTGCGGGCTTCGCCGCGCGGGTGAGTTGCGAGCACTTCGCGGCGGAGGTTCCCCAGCGATGCAAGCCAGGGGCCGAGGTCCGCAGGAAGCTGCGCGTCGATCTCGCGACGAAGACGCTGCGCCAAAGCAGGACTCTGCCCGGCCGTCGAGATAGCGATTTGCAGGTCGCCGCGACTCACCACCGAACCGAAGTAGAAATCGCAATTCGGAACATCGTCGACACTGTTGCAGAGAACCCGCTTTTCAGAGGCGGCGTGAAAGACGGCCTGATTCACCGCGGGATCGTTCGTGGCTGCAATGACAAGGAACATCCCATCGAGGTCCGACGGCTCGAACCTCTTCTCGATCCACTCAACGGCGCCATCGTCGGCCATCCGGCGAATTGCAGTATTTGCTTCCGGCGCAACGATTCGCAGCCGAAGTCCGGTTGCGAGGAGGGTACCGATCTTTTCAACGGCAGTGGTTCCCGCACCCACCAGGAGGCAGTCGCGGCCTTCGAGTTTGAGAAAGACGGGAAGCATGGTCATCGCGGTTCCTTCAATCGGCGACCCCGTGGGGTACCTGGCCGGATGGCAGATCGCGCTCAGCGAACTCAAGTTCGCCTCCGCTCAGGTAGTTGTGCAGTTCCTCGTTCGTATGGCGCGTGAACCATGCGCGCAGGTTCTCGCCCTCATCGCGGGTGGATAGATACTCGCGCAGAAGCCGTTCGATGGAGTCGGGCACTTCGGTCGCAATGCAGCGATATCCAGCTGGCTCGGCAATGGCCGCGTGCAGGCCGACCGAACCGCCGAGGCAGAAGTAGTAGGCGTCAACCAGAGCGCCTTCGTGCTTGATCTTCTTGCCTTCCAGGCCAATGTCGGCGATCCAGTGCTGACCGCAGCCGTTGGGGCAGCCTGTCACATGCAGGCGGAGCTGCTGGTCGAACTCGGGCAGCCGATCCTCGAGTTCATCCACCAGCCAGCGCGTGAAGCCTTTGGTCTCAGTGATGGCCAGCTTGCAGAACTCGGTGCCGGTGCAGGCAACGGCGCCGCGCCAGAAGGAAGAGCCGTCCACGTGCAGGCCAAGCAGGTTGAGCTTTCCGGCCAGTTCAGCGGTTTTCTGGTTCGGGACATCGACGATGACAAAGTTCTGCGAGACCGTGGTGCGCAGTGAGCCACTGCCGTACGCATCGGCCAGATCGGCAGCCGCAACCAACTGGTCTCCGCTCAAGCGGCCGCGCAGCACCGAGGCGCCCACATAGCTCAGCCCGGGCGCACGCTGCGGGTGAATCCCGGCGTGGTCGCGGTAGATGTCATCGGGAACGCGCTCCTGCACTGCGGGCTGAAGCTTGAAATCAATGCGAGTATGAATCTCGTCGAGGAACGTTTTGGCGGTCCAGCCATGGCGCAGGAAAAGGAACTTCATTCGCGCGCGCTCGCGGCTGTCGCGCAGGACCTGCTGTTCGCGGAAGATCTCGGCGATGGCGCGAACCACCGGCAGTACCTGCTCGGGAAGAACAAAGGCGTCAAGGCGAACGGCGAGATGCGGGTCCTTCGACAGGCCTCCGCCGACGCGCAGGGAGTAGCCGACCTGGCCATTGTGTTCCACAGCGGTAAGGGCAATGTCGTTGACCTCGGGGTGCGAGCACCACGATGGGCAGCCGGTGACCGAGATCTTGAACTTGCGTGGCAGATTGTAGAAGTCGGCATTCCCGCTGAGCAGGCGGGAAACTTCGAGTGCCAAGGGCGATGCGTCGATGATCTCGTCTGCGGCCACTCCGGCCAGGGGGCACCCTGTAACATTGCGCACAACATCGCCGCAAGCGCCCTTAGGCGACAGGCCGGCGGCATCCAGCGCGTCCACTACTTCAGGCAGCGACTCGATGGTCAGCCAGTGAAGCTGGATCGCCTGGCGCACGGTGATGTCGGCCAGGTTGCGTGCGTGTTTGCGGGTGAGCTCCCCGATCACACGCATCTGGTGAGAGGTGAGGATTCCGTTCGGAATGCCGATGCGCATCATGAAGAAGTCGGTCGCGAGGCCCTCTCCGCCCTTGCCGCCAGTGGCGCCGGCTCCGTCGCCCTGGGTATAGATTCCCCACCACTTGAAGTAGAAGTTGGCCCATTCTGGAACCACGCTGGAGCGGCCTTCGCGGGCGAATGCACGTACCTCATCGAAGACGGCCCAAGGGTTCTTCTCGCGCTTAAGGCGTTCGGCTTTCTGGGCCTTTGTCTCTTTGGTTGGAACAACTTCGGTCATGGAGTCCTTTGATGACTTCAATAGAAAACCCGCGGCAGCTTGGCTGGATCGCGGGCACCTTAAATCCTTGGATTTCAAATCAGGAGCTCAGACCCAGATCAGCTGTGCGCGCAAGGCGACATACAGCAGCGACAACAGGGCAGAGCTTGCATACAAAGATGATATGGGCAAGATCGGGAAAAAAGCAAATGGGATTAGTTGAAGGCAGGCGTGGCCGGCGAAGAGTATTGGACACGGGCGTTTGCCTGCAACTCTTCCAGAATCATCCGGGTTGCCACTGCAACGGCCTCCTCGGCCCCGGGAGACAGGCTCATACGGATCGGTTGGTGTGGGTCGATAGTGATCGCGTAGAGGACTATCTCGTGATTGCCGCCCTGGATGTAGAAGACGTCGAGCAGGTCTTTCATGCCGACATCGTGGGCGGTGAGCGTGGGAGGGTAATCGCGAGAGAAGCGCGGCGTGGTGCGGGTGACTGTGCCAATGGGGTTGTCGTCGTTTGCCGCATCGATGAGGATGATGCGGTCGGCGGACTCCAGCGGCTCAAGCAGAGTAAAGGCACCTGTGCCACCGTCGAGGCATTCCACATCGGGCGGCAAAGGGAGCTTTTCCAGCTCCCTCACAGCGTATACGCCGATGCCCTCATCGCCCATAAGGACGTTGCCCAGACCGAGCACCAGAGTCTTGTTGGTTTCGCTATTTGTCAACCTTTTGAACCACCTTG
Organism: uncultured Occallatibacter sp.; assembly: GCA_964460385.1. Taxonomy (GTDB): domain Bacteria; phylum Acidobacteriota; class Terriglobia; order Terriglobales; family Acidobacteriaceae; genus Telmatobacter. The sequence continues at coordinate 22,536 of CAYWSR010000039.1, forward strand.
TCGAACTTCCATCCGCCTATGATCGAGGATACAGTGCCACGGCCCTCAATGTAATCGTGATAGAAGGCAAGGTAAATGTGGATGATGATAAAGGTGACAAAGAACCAAAGGAAGAGGTGGTGCCAGAAGCGCACCGAGAACTCGCCGCCCATCAGCGGAACAATCCAGGTGGACATCCGCGCCATCCAGGAGTTGCTCATGCTGGAGTAGAGGGCGAAGCCAGTGATGCTTTGAAATACGAACGCGAGAAAAGTGCCGAAGTAGATAAAGCCTGCCAGCGAGTTGTGGCCGGTGGAGATGGGCCCGTGCATCTTGGTTTCGAAGACGTCTGCCTTGATGACGTCGACAATTTCCTGGCGCTGCGATTTTTTCAGCGGGAAGAAGGCATACCACCGGGAGTACTTGTTGCCAACAAACCCCCAATAGAGCCTGGCCAGAAAGTTGAAGACATAGACGAACGCCGATGCGAAGTGAATGAAACGCACCCAGCCGAACCAATATTGCTGGTAGGCCTCGGGCGCATTGAACAGGCGGATCGGGGCCCCGATCAGATAGCCGGTAACGCAGAGCAGCACCAGGGCTATCGCGTTGATCCAGTGGTAGGCCCGCACAGGCAGTTCCCATACATAGATCCGCCGATATTCGACGGGCGCGCTGCCATTCGCTGTGAAGACGTCCTTGACGGTAGTGCCTTGGGTACTCATAGCCCTCACTCGAAGGAAACTTGGTTGAGGTGCCGTCCCTGCGGGTCGTAGAGGTGTACGGCGCAGGCCAGGCACGGGTCAAAGGAATGAATGGTACGAATGATTTCGACCGGCTGCTCGAGGTTGGCCACCGGTGTGCCGATGAGCGAGGCCTCAAACGACGAGTGCTGTTGCTTGGCATCGCGCGGCGAACCGTTCCACGTGGTCGGCACAACCAGTTGATAGTTGTCGATGGCGCCGTTCTTGATCTTGATCCAGTGCGCCAGCGCGCCGCGCGGAGCCTCTTCGAGGCCCACGCCTTCGGCTTCCGACGGCCAGGTCTTCGGATCCCACTTCTCGCCGTTGAACGTGGAGACCTCGTTGATCTTCACCTGGTTCATCAACTCGCCGAAAAACTCCTTGAGCCAGATCATGGCCAGAGCCGCGTCGAGCCCCCGAGCCGCGGTGCGGCCCAGCGTGCTGAACAAGGCGGTTACCGGGACGCCGAGCTTGCCCAGCGTGTCCTTGACCAACTCCTGCACATCGGTGTGGCCGGACGCATACGACACCAGCAGGCGTGCCAGCGGCCCCACTTCCATCGGGTTTTCCTTCCAGCGCGGGGTCTTCAGGAACGAGTACTTGTTGAAGCCGGCAAGCGTCTCAAAGGGCGGCTTGGGACCGGTGTATTTGATCTGCGTCTCACCTGCCCACGGATGGACGCCAACGTTGTCGCCTTCGGCGTAGGTGTACCAGGAGCTGGCGATGTATTCCTTGATCTCCTGCGAGTCGCGGGGGTTGACCGGATACACGGTGCTGAGGTCGCGATTGAGCACGGCGCCGCGCGCATACTTGAAGGCTTCAGGATGGTTGTAGCCCTTGGTGGGAAACTCGCCATAGCAGAGATAGTTGTGGAGCCCGCCGCCGTAATTGGCCCAGTCCTTGTAGAACGAGGCCACGGCCAGCAGGTCGGGAATGTAGACCTGGTTGATGAACTCGTCGGCCTGGCTGATCAGTTGCGAGACCAGGTTGAGCCGTTCGGAGTTGATGGCTGCCACTTCATTCAGGTTGATGGAACAGGGCACGCCGCCGACCAGGTAGTTGGGATGCGGATTCTTGCCGCCGAACACCGAATGGATCTTGACGATCTGCTTCTGCCATTCGAGGGCGTCGAGGTAGTGCGCCACCGCGATGAGGTTCACTTCGGGCGGCAGCTTGTAGGCCGGGTGGCCCCAATAGCCGTTGGCGAAGATTCCCAGGCCGCTGGCGGCGAAGGCCTTGATCTTGTCCTGCACGGCGGTGAAGTAGGCGGTGTTGTTCTTGTCCCACTTGGAGAAGGACTGAGCCAGCTCCGCGGCCTTCTTCGGGTCCGCCTTCAACGCGTTGACGATGTCAACCCAATCGAGCGCGTGCAGATGATAGAAATGGATCACGTGGTCCTGCACGTACTGCGTGGTGAGCATGATGTTCCGGATCAGCTCCGCCGTCGGAGGCACGGAGATGCCCAGCGCGTCCTCAACGGAGCGCACGCTAGCCAGCGCATGCACCGTGGTGCAGACACCGCACACACGTTCGGTAATGGCCCAGGCATCGCGAGGATCGCGGCCGATGAGAATCTTCTCGAGCCCGCGAACCATGGTGCCTGAACTGAAGGCGTCGGTGATGACGCCGTTTTCCACCACTGCCTCAACGCGCAGGTGGCCTTCAATGCGAGTTACCGGATCGACGACGACGCGTGTCATAGTTTTTTACGACTCCTTCTGATCTTCTGCGTGGACTTCTGCAATCACTTTGCGTTTGCGTACGTTGGTCGCCACCACGTGCGCTGCGACCCCGGCCAGCGTGGCTACTCCTACAACCGTGCCCACCGTATCGGCCGTGCTTTCCACGCCAAAACCGGGGAATGAGGCCAGATGCTGGTAGAACGGACCGTTGTCCCAGAAGCCCGCCTCGCTGCAGCCGATGCAATTGTGGCCCGACTGGATGGGATAACTGGTGCCTTCGTTCCACTTCACCACCGAACAGGCGTTGTAAGTGACGGGCCCCTTGCAGCCCATCTTATAGAGGCAATAACCCTTGCGCGCGCCTTCGTCGTCCCAGGACTCCACGAACAAGCCGGCGTCGTAGTTGGCCCGACGGTAGCAGGTGTCGTGAACGCGGCGGCCATAGAATTCCTTTGGCCGGCCCTGCGAGTCGAGCGCCGGAACCTGACCAACCACGAGCAGGTGGGTGACCACGCTCATCATCACGTCGGCGATGGGCGGACATCCCGGCACATTGATGACGGGCTTGTCGACGAGTTTGTAGATCGGGGTAGCGCCGGTTGGGTTCGGCTTGGCAGCCTGCACGCAACCGTTGGAGGCGCAACTGCCCCATGCGACGATTGCCGCGGCATCCTTGGCCACCGTCTGCAGAATCGATTCGGCTGTCTTGCCGCCGATCATGCAGTAGACGCCCTCGTCCTTGGTAGGCACGGCGCCCTCGACCAGCACAATATACTTACCCTTGTGGTCTCTGAGGGTGTCGTTCAGGCTCTTCTCGGCCTGGAATCCGGAGGCGGCCATCAGCGTCTCTGTGTAGTTCAGCGACAGCACATCCAGCAGCGCATCGGCCACGATGGGGTGCGATGCGCGAATAAACGATTCGCTGCAGCAGGTGCATTCCTGAAAGTGCATCCAGACGACCGCGGGTTTTTCCTTCTTTTCGAAGGCCGAGACCACCTGGGCCACGCCGGATTTTCCGAATCCCGCCACGGTTGCGGCTGTAGCGCAGAACTGTAAAAAGTCTCTGCGGCTGTAGCCCTTCTGCTGCATGTTTTGCCAAATGGAGTTACCCATGCCTACCTCGCTCTGTTTGCAGGTTCCGGTGAGGTGTCTCACAGCTGATTGCTTGCGTGAGATACATCACCATCTGACGAGCGCTAAAGTACCGATGCGAAACAATGGCAGGCTGTGAGCTTCGTCACACGTCGATGGTTAGTGGCTTGTGATCCGAATCAAGGGAAGAAATCGGAATCGCACTCGGGTATGTAGATTGTGTGAGATGTCTCACATTTGGGAGGGTTTCCAACGCAGAGGCGGGATGGGTCAGAAGGCTCCGGCTCGGTTAACCGTTGGGGTTCTCGAGGGCTCCAGTGAGGCTCGCGACCCGCTCCACCTGGTGGCTGCGGCACCAGGAATCGAGTCCCCGCGCCAGCCGTTCCACTGCTCGCGGATCGGCGTAGCTGGCGGTACCCACCTGCACAGCCGTTGCGCCGGCAAGGAGGAATTCCACCGCATCTTCCGGAGTGACGATGCCCCCCATGCCGAGGATTGGAATCGAGACGGCGCGGGCAGTTTCGTAGACCATGCGCAGGGAAATCGGCTTGATGGCCGGGCCTGAGAGGCCACCGGTCACATTGCTGAGCCGGGGCTGGCGGGTCTCGGTGTCGATCGACATGGCGAGAAAGGTATTGGTGAGGCTAACGGCATCGGCTCCGCCCGCGGCGCAGATCTTGGCCATATGGGCGATGGAGGTAACGTTGGGAGAGAGCTTAACGATCAGTGGGCGGCGGGCGGCCTCACGCGCACGGCTGACAAGGTACTCGAGTGAGCCGGGGTCGGAGCCGAAGGCCATTCCGCCGGCGTGCACGTTGGGGCAGGAGACGTTGAGCTCATAGGCGGCGATGCCCTCGGCTTGATTTAACCGCTCGATGACGCCCACATACTCGCCCACCGTGTAGCCGAAGACGTTGACGACGACGTTGGCTTTCGGGTACCGCTTGAGCGGGGCAAGCTTGCGCTGAATGAACTCTTCGACCCCAACATTCTGCAGGCCGATGGCGTTGAGCATGCCGGCAGCGGTCTGAATGAGGCGCGGCGGGGGATGGCCGGCCATCGGTTCCAAGGAAATGCCCTTGGTGACAAATCCGCCGATCTTCTCCAGCGAGACGATCTCTTCAAATTCAATGCCGTAGCCGAAGGTTCCACTGGCGGCGATCACGGGATTCGCCAGTTCGATGCCGGCGAACGAAACTCTCATGTCGGGTTTCACGC
>CAYWSR010000040.1:0-10733 GCA_964460385.1 uncultured Occallatibacter sp.
CGCGCAGCAGGCCGGAGCCGCCGTTGCAGCCGACGACACGCTTGGCGGGGCAGCCGAGGTTGAGATCGACGGTGTCGAAGCCGGTGTCCTGGACGATGCGCGCGGCCTCGGCGAGGGTGTCAGGGTTGGAGCCGAAGAGTTGCGCGCCGATGGGGTGTTCGTCGTCGTAGAAGGTGAGGTAGCGGCGGCGCTTGGATTCACGCATGCGGGCCAGGCCGTCGGCCGAGGTGAACTCCGTCATGATGAGGCCGCAGCCGGACTGGGCGTTGGTGACCGAGGTGTCTATGGAACCGGACTCGAGAGAGGTTGCGGTGAAGAGGCTGGCGTGGCGGATGAAGCGGCGAAAGACCGTGTCGGTGACGCCGGCCATGGGCGCGAGGACCGTGGCAGGGGCGACGAGGACGGGACCGATGCGCATTTCGGCGGGGACGCGGGCGTTGGCGGGCATCTGGTGGTCAATGGGATTGTCCCATTCCTTCTTCACGGTGAACCCTTTGCCTGCCATGGGTACAACCTTTCAGTCGGGATCGGGCTCACGCATATCGAGTCTCGAAACCGATTGGTCCATCCCGTAATTCATGTGTCGGCCTCCCACCCATTCCGCAAACTACGCGGAATGGATGGGGCACGTTGCATCCCAGGTGGAACTCGCTAAGCTAAACGAATCAGACCGAACCGCGGTCAAAAATGACTAGGCCCCCGCCGCGGCGGAGGCCTGAGCAAAGAACCAAATCGCCGTTCTGCTACTTCGCTACTGGTGCTTTCTCGTCGGCTTTCGCGTACTTGCGACGGAAGCGCTCGACGCGGCCGGCGGTGTCCACAAGGCGCTGCTTGCCGGTGAAGAACGGGTGGCAGTTGGAGCAGATTTCCACGTGGATGTCGCCCTTATGGGTCGAACGGGTTTCAAAGTTGTTTCCGCAGGCGCACATGACGCGGATAGCGGCGTAGTGGGGATGAATGCTCGTTTCCTTCCCCTTGTCGTCCTTCTTTACCTTGGGCATCGCTTGAGACAGACCTTTCCTGCAAACTTCCTCGTCTATTGTAGGGGTATTTCGACGGTTTAGCAATTGCAGCCAGCCCCCGCTCTCAGCGGCCCGAGTGCGCCGGGCCTTCTCAGTGTGGAGGCCCTTGCTGCGCCGTTCTTAGGGTGACAATCTCCGCGATACCGATTACAAGTGCGTAGGTTGCGAACAGGAATGCTCCGTACTTTCCCGCGGAAGCCTCATGCATCCTCGGCATGAGCCTGGAAAAGTTCGAGAGCAGGATTGCCTCGCCGAACATTCCGGGCAGCGCAATGAGAAGAATTGCGGTGGTCCACCAGGAAGCGGGTATGTGACGCCAACGCAAGATCAGGATGCAGCCCACGGTACTTACTACCGGAGTGATAGCGAAGTTCGACCAATAGCGGATCGCTGTGGTCTCAAAAACGCGCGGCCCGGTTCGCTCAAACCAAAGCGTACCGGCGACCCAAAAGACAATTCCGAAGACCAGAAGAATCAAAATTTCGCGCGTTCGCATGGGAACCCCCTGAGGAAGTAGAATATGTACCAGTTGGTACACGGTAATTTGTACCAGATGGTACATCCATGAGCAAGACAAAACGAAATGAAACTCAGAACCTGGACCGGCTGGTGGAGAGCTGCCTGGGCGCATTCATTGCGGCCGGCTCGCTGGATGTGAGCCTGGACCGGCTGGCCGCACAAGTGGGAACCAGCAAGCGCATGTTGATTCACTACTTTGGCAGCCGCGAGGCGCTTGAAGAAAAGGCCATAGTGCTGCTTGAAGACCGGCTTCGCGGCCGCTTCAGCCCGGAGCGTTTCCCCGCTGGAATCGCTTTTGATGCCGTCGTGTCGGCGCTTTGGGAGCAATCCACGACGCCCGCATCGAAAGGTGTTCTGCTGCTGATCATGGACGTCTCGCGGCGCGCCTGGAGCGGCTCAGAGAGAGCCAGAGCGTTCTATGCCGAGCAGCAGCGGCTGTGGGAGGAAATGCTGCAGAGGTTTCTGCCGGAGGCGGCGGCGGTGGAAGAGTTTTTGCAACTGTTTCAGGGGGCGATCCTGTCCTATCTGATCAGCGGAGACCGCGAACCGGGCAAGCGCGCGCTGGGGCGGTTCACAAAGAGGTAGGTGTTGGATTTCACAGCGCCCCTCCGGGGCGTCGCGTCGGCGCGGGCACTCGAGTTTCCCACCCTAAACGCAAAGGACGCGTTTAGGATGGGGCACCCGGCACCCGGTAGTTTTTCTCTCAGGGGTTAAAACCCCTTCGTCGTTTTGGGTCGTGTTCGGCGCGACTGAAGTCGCGCCCTGATACAAAACTTTTTGTCCAACTATCTTCGCGGGTTGACGAATGGGTGGGTTGGGTTTTGGTTTCCCACCCTAAACGCAAAGGACGCGTTTAGGATGGGGCACCCGCGGTCTAAGAAATTCCGGCACAGTGGAGGGAGACAGAAACTACTTGATGGCCTGTTGGATTCCGGCTTCGACGAGGGGCGTCATGACGGCGTAGCCGGCGGGGAGGGGATGAACGCCGTCGTGGCTGAGAGCGGGGGGAAGGCCGTCGCGGTCGTCCTTCATCGCGGAGTGGTAGTCGACGTAGACATAACCATGACCGGCGGCCCAGGCCTTGATCCAGCGGTTGAGCTCAAGGATTTTTGGCGCGGGCGTGAGGCCGGGTTTCCACCCATAGTCGAAGGCGGGAAGGATGGAGCAAAGGACGACGCGGATGTGATTGGCGGCGGCAAGGTCGGACATGGAGGCGAGATTCTCCTCGATTTGCTCGAGGGTCATGGGGCCGGTGTTGCCGGCAATGTCGTTGGTTCCGGCGAGGATGACAACGACTTTGGGCTTGAGGTCGATCACGTCCTGGCGGAAGCGGACGAGCATCTGGGGGGTGGTCTGGCCGCTGATGCCGCGGTTGATGTAGGGCTTGCCGACAAAGAAGCCGTTGGCGCCAGTGAAGTGCCAGCCCTCGGTGATGGAGTCTCCCATGAAGACCACACGGTCTTCGCCTGGGTCGGGGATACCGAGCTTCAAATCGTCCTCCTTGAATCGCGCCAGCCAGCCAAAATCGCGGAGCAGTTGCTTGTCGTGTTCGGTCCAATAGGCATCGCGCGCGGGCGCGGGGGCAGCTTGCGGTGTTGGGGGTGCTTGCGCTGCGGGGGTTGCTTGCGATGCGGGGGTTGCTTGCGATGCGGCGGCGGGTGCGGTCTGAGTGGGCGCGGGGGCCTTGGTCTCTGGGAGGCTCCCGGGCTCCTGCGCGGGCGAGCACAGCGGAGTGAAGAGTGCGGCGGTCAAGATTGCGGTTTTTAGAGCCATTCGATTCAAGTGAGTATCTCCACGTTTCCGGTGAGCCCTTGCCTGCAATTGCTTGATGCGATGGTCATAGCCCGCCGCTTCGATTGTAGGCAATCGTGCGTTCTCCGGCCAACCATTGGCTGTCAAGGGAATGCCGGAGTCGGGGTGTGGGGCTGCAAAAGCAGGCCCCGCCCGAAGGCGGGGTCTGGAAATGCGGCAGGCGCTGCGGGTTACTCCTGCAAGAGGGTTAGATCGGGAGAACCGCTGGATGCGTCGATGCAGACAAGCCGTCCCTTTGTGGCGGAGTTGGTGGCTGCGTCGACGCTGATGGCGATGCAATAAACCTGCGTTTGGGTTGTGCCACCCGATGTCTGGTTGACATCGAAGACGCCGAACGTGCCGTTAGGATCGAGGGTCGTATCCGGAACAATCACGGCGGTGGCCGTTACCGTGGAGCTGCCGGACAGGGGCTCGTCCCAGTCGGCCCAGCTCGAGCCTCCGTCGTCGGAAGCGAAGTTGAGCAGATTGCCGCTGTTGTCGATGTTCAATGTGCCGGTGCTCGAGTCCTTGTTGTTGTCGCCTATGTTGAAGTCCTCCATGAAGAACCTGGTGGACAGGACGCCTGGGGTCCACTTGACGGGTGTGCCTGAGGGCGCTGTTTGTGGAGCGGCCCAGCCGATCTCGTTCATGGTCTTGCCTGAGCCCCCGTCTTCGTCCGCAAAGAGTATTACAGCGGAGTTGGTGTCGTAGATGTAGAAAACGGTTCCAGTTTCAGGCGATCCTCCTTTCGACATCGTTGTGCGACCAGTGTTGGGATCGGTGGTGTAGGTCATGCTTTCCGATGCGTCGAATTCAATTCTGCCTTCGTAGTTCTCGATGCCGGTATTGGCCGTGATTGACGTGCTTGTCGTGCTGCCCACGGCCTGCATAACCATGGCGTGGTACCCAGTCAGGTCGCCCGCCATGCCGGTTACGTATATTGCGACCGGCCCGTTGAGGGGGTAGGCGGCGGAGACATGCGCGGCCACCTGGGCGCGGGTTTCGCCGATGTAGAGGTCCGCGTTGTTGACCCCATTGTGGGGATTCGCGCTGAGCATCACGGCTCGCCCCTTCGCGTCATTGGTCAGGTACATGACGGATGGGTTGGCAGTCTGGCCGGTGGGGCCTGCGAGGGTTGTCAAGCGGCCCCAGGAGTCGGCTGCGGTGCTGGAGCCGGTAAAGCTCATCTCGCCCTGGTAGACGCCGGCATCGACGACATCCTGCACTCCCGACATGACGCCGGTTGTGCCGTTGATCTGCGTGGATCCGACGATGGATTCAAGATTGCCCTGGTTGTCTTCACCCTTCAGGTAGAAGGCGTAGCCGCCGCTGGGCCGGATGCCGGTAAGCGGGGTTGTGGTGTTTTGTTGATAGCAGTGACCGCCGCCGTGGCGGCCGAAGGGATAATTCGGCGCTGGTCCTACGTCGTCCATTTCGGCGAGGGTGAAATCGGAGAAGTGACTGTTGCTGTCGAGGTTGCCTCCAGCGATGGCAAAGACATTCGGCGGGGTTTGGCCCGGCGCTGCGAGCAGGAGATAGCCGCGGTTGTCCGAGCCCACCGCATAGGTGCCGGTGAGCGCGCCGTTGCTTGAAGCGCTCTCAAATCCTTTGACGGGGTTGTTCGAGTCGGCTTCGCCGCCGGTGATGTTGCCGTTTCCGTCCACGGCGATCGCGAAGGCCATTCCGCCGCGGTAGAGGGTTGCGCCGGTGCCGCCTATTGCCCCGTTGTCATAGAACTGCTCGACTTGACAGGCGTACTGACCCTTCAGCTCGCTGTTGTTGGCAGCCACTGTCAGCGGCACTACAGACAGGGCGAAGGTTGTGCTCTGCGACTGCGCTGTCGGTGTTGTGCTGTCCGTGACGGTCACTTTGACCGTGGTCGAAGCCGGTGAGGTAGGAATGCCGACCAGACTGCTGCTGTTGCTCGGCTGCGAGACCCAGGAGGGCAAATTCGAGTAGGTGATGGTGTAGGGGCCGTTGCCGCCGCTGATATTCAGATTGTCGAACGTATAGGGCATGTTGACCATGCCCTGCGGCACTCTGTCGATTGTCAACGCCAGCGTGGAAACCGGGTTTACCGCGATGGTGTAGGTCTGGGTGGCGTTGGTGTTGAGGGAATCCACAACCATCACATTGGTCAGCGGCACCGAGGTCGTGGTGCTGGGTGTGCCGGAGATGGAGAGCGTATTGCCGCCGGTGTTGGTTGCGGTGAGGCCGTTCGCGAGGGGGATTCCCGACCCGGTTACGGTTACCCCGTTGATGGACCATGTGTAGTTGGGCACGCCGCCGGTCGCGTTGATAAACCCGGCATAGCTCTGGCCTACGGTTGCCGGGCCGAGGGAGCTGGGGTTGGGCGCGGGCAGGCCGACAGCGGTCGGATTGCTGACGACGATGTCGTAGCCATTCATGGTGATGCTGGCGTTGGTGGAGGCATCTTTCAGCGTGACACTGAAGGTGACGGTGGCGGCCGATGTGGGCGATCCGCTGATGGTCAGAGTGCCGCCGTTGCCGGTGTAACTCAGGTTGTCGGAGAGGCCAGCGGCCGACCACGAATAGTTCCCGCTGCCGCCTGCGGCGTTGATGGTTCCCGAATAGGCCACGCCGGTGTAACCGATGGATGGCAGCGAACCGGGATCGGGCGTGGGCAATGCCAATGGGCCGCTGACGAGAATCGTGTAGGTGGTTGGGCCGGCGGTGGCGTTGGTGGTGGTGTCCTTTACGGATACATTGAACGAAACCGTGGCCGCCGATGTGGGAGTGCCGCTGATTGTGAGGGTCGATCCGCTGGGCGAAGAGGTGAGCCCGTCGCTCAGCCCGGTGACTGTCCAGGTATAGTTCCCACTTCCACCTGCCACCACGATGGTTCCGGAATACGCGGAGGTCGCGGTTGCCGGGCCGAGAGTTGTGGGGTTTGGCGTAGGCAGGGTGAGCGTGTTGTAGACCTGGATGGAGTAGGCGACGGGGCCGGCCGAGTCGTTGGCGCTGTCCTTGACCGACGCGTTGAAGGAGACGGTGGTGGCGGAGGTGGGCGTGCCGGAGACAGTAAGTGTGGCTCCGTTCGTGGTGTAGTTCAGGCCGTTGGAGAGGCCGGTGACAGTCCAGGTGTATCCCGAACCGCTGCCGCCGGAGGCAGTGACTGTGCCGGAGTAGGCCGCATTGACGATTCCAGGTCCGAGTGTGGCCGGGTTCGTAGCCGGAAGGGTCAACGGGTTGTAGACGTTGATGGTGTAGGTGATGGGGCCTGCGGAGTTGCCGGCAGAGTCCTTGAGCGAGGCGATGAAGGTTACGGTGCCGGCGGAGGTGGGTGTGCCGCTGATGGTGAGCGTTCCACCACTGGTGGACGAAGTGAGGCCGTCGGAGAGACCGGTGACGGTCCAGGTGTAGCCCGATCCGCTGCCGCCGGTGGCCACGATTGTGCCGCTGTAGGCCACGTTGACGGTGCCAGTTGCGGGCAGAGTGTTGGGGTTGGCGGCAGGCAGAACCAACGGGTTGTAGACGTTGATGGTGTAGGTGATGGGCCCGGCGGTGTTGCCAAGGCTGTCTTTGATGGAGACGTTGAAGGTGATGGGGCCGGTCGTGGTTGGCGTGCCCGAGATGGTGAGCGTTCCGGCAGGGTCGGAGTAAGAGATTCCATCGCTGGGCAGGCCTGTGACCGTGAAGACGTATCCGGTGCCGCTGCCGCCTGAGGCAGTGATGGTGCCGCTGTATGCCGTGCCAACGGTGGCGTTGCCGGGGAGCGTGGCGGGATTTGTGGCCGGCAGAGTGAGGACGCTGTTGACGGTGATGGTGTAGGCGATGGGGCCGGTGCTGGAGCCGGAGCTGTCCTTGACCGAAACGTTGAAAGTGACGGTGCCGGCTGTGGTCGGCGTTCCACTGATGGTGAGCGTTCCGCCGCTGTTGGATGAGGTGAGGCCGTCGGAGAGGCCGGTGACGGTCCAGGTGTAGCCCGATCCGCTGCCGCCGGAGGCGGTGATAGTTCCGCTATAGGCGGTGTTGATGGTGGCGTTGGCGGGCAGAGACGGCGGATTCGCGGCCGGCAGGCTGATGGGGTTATAGACCTGGATGGTGTAGCTGAATGGTCCGATGGTGTTGCCTGCTCCGTCCTTGACGGACGCGGTGAAGGAGACGTTTGCCGGATTGGTGGGCGTGCCGGAGATTACGAGCGTGCCGGCATTGGCAGAGAAGCTGATGCCATCGGCAGGGAGACCAGTGACGGTCCAGATGAAGCCTGCACCACTGCCGCCACCGGCAGTCAGCGACTGAGAGTAAGCCGAGCCAGTGAAGGCATTGGGCAGAGCTCCGCCGGCGGGAGCGATGGTGACCGGCGGGTAGGTGATCTGGATGGAGTAGGACTGTTTCCCAGAGTCGCCAAAGGCATCCGAGGCCAGGATGGTGAAGGTGAACGTGCCCGCGGCGGTGGGCGTTCCGGTGATGGCGCCGGCCGCAGTGAGGCTTAATCCGGGGGGAAGCGCGCCGGCCGAGATGCTGTAGGTGAGGGTTCCTTCGCCTCCTGTGGCTGAGTAGGAAAAGGTGAGCGGAGTACCCATGATCCCGACGGAGAGCAGGCCGGAGGGTGGAAGCTGGATGGGTGGCGCGGGAGCAATGTTGAGTTCCGTGGGGGAGGAAATGGCGGCCAGCGCATTTGGCGTGCCGGAGTCGGTTGCCTTGAAGACGAGGCCGGTCGCGGTTCCGACGCAGGATGCCACCGGTGTGCCGGAGATGACGCCTGCGGAGTTCATGGTGAGGCAGGCGGGAAGCGTGCCACTGACGAGCATCCAGGTGTAGGGGGGAATGCCGCCGGATGCTGCGAGCTGCTGCGAGTAGGGAGTGCCGACGAGATCGCCGGGCAGCCCATTCGTGACAACGGAGAGCTCGGCAGGAATGATGATGCTGACGGTATTAAATGCGGTGGGATTCGCCACCGAAGTCGCGGTGACGGTGGCGGCCTGGGCGGCGCTGGTGGCTGCCGGGGCAGTGAAGGTCGCGGAGGTGCTGTCCTGCTGAGAAAGTACACCGATATTGGTGGTCCACGTCACGCCTTCGGCACTCGAGTCGTTTTGGACCGTGGCGGAGAGGGTCGTGGAGTCGTTGGGGTCCACCGTGGTCGCGGCCGCAGAGACCGTCACACTCTTGGGAGGATTGGAGCATCCGGAGAGGCCGATAACACACGCCATTGTGATGGCACACAGGACAAAAAGCACACTGGTCCTAAGACCAGAAAGTTGATGAATCCTCTGGGACACGATAATGCCTCCGTGCGGCACCTCTCGAATTGATTGGGATGTGTCGGCGCGTAGATGCTACTCCGGTGGGGAGCACTTAGAATTCCGTTTTCGTCACACAGCTTTGTATTACGCATCACTTCATTTCATAACCGTCCTGATCGAGCTGATCCCGACTCCCGGGGGGGCGGCGGATTGAGGAGGAACGAGCCGCGCTTTTCCACATAAGCAGGGCGGGCTTGCACCGGGAGCAGGCGAGCGGAACTGCGCTACCCTTGAAGGAGCCGACTGGACAGAAATGAGTCGACTGGGATGAGTGGGCAGAGATGGGTGTTGGGGCCGCGGCGAGCGTTTGCACAATATGCGATGGAGTTGGCCTGGTGCGCGTGATGGACGAGGCGGGTCAATGGGTTTCGCGGGCCTGCGAGTGCCAGGAAGTGGTGCGGGAGGAGCGGCGGCTGGCGGCGGCGCGGGTGCCCGAGCGCTACCGGCACTACACGCTGGACGGCTACGAGACGGCGTTTCGCGGGGCCGATCCGACGCTGGGGCGGGCGCACCTGACGGCGCGGCGATTTGTGGAGGCTTATCCGGTAGACACGGCGGGCCGAGGGCTGCTGTTTACGGGGTCGATCGGCGTGGGCAAGACGCACCTGGCGGTGGGGGTGCTGCGGCGGTTGGTGCAGGAGCGGGGCGTGAAGGGGTTGTTCTGCGACTACCGGGAACTGCTGAAGAATATTCAGAACAGCTACAACACGCAGGTGAATACGACAGAACTTGAGTTGCTGAAGCCGGTGTTTGCGGCGGAGGTGCTGGTGCTGGACGATCTGGGCGCGCAGAAGCCGAACGAGTGGGTGTGGGATACGGTGGCGCTGATTTTGAATTCGCGCTACAACGACAAGCTGACGACGATTATTACTACGAATTATCCGGATCTGGCGGCGGGCGGCGGGGGATTGACAGACCCGGAGCGCGCGGCACGGGAGCAGACGCTGGGGGACCGGATAGGGGATCGGATGCGGTCGCGGCTGGCGGAGATGTGTGTGCGGGTGGAGATGACGGGAGAGGATTTCAGGCAGACGGTGAAGAGGGCGCGGTTTGGGTGAAGGAGTTCGGACGGGATTGATTGGTACCAGGTGGTGTTGGGGCGGTGCGGTTCATTGGCGGGTCGATTAGGGGCGAATGGGGTTCATGGGCTCCCAGGTCTCAAAAGCGAGACCTGGGGCACCCGATCATTTGGGCCGATTAGACCTGGGGCACCCGGCTCACTCTGTAAAATACCCCTCGGTCCAATGATCCATTCCGACTTCGTACGCGACGATCTCGAACCCCTCTGGACACGAGGAAAAGCCAGACACCCCCACGAAGCGGTGCTGGGTAGCCATCGCAGCCTCTTGTGTCGCGTATACCCCTATTAACTTCTCGTTGTTTTCATTGGCAGCTGTCGGATGCGTATGCCATAAGAGGTAAACTTTCTCCATTCGTTCCTCCGTTCTGAGTCAGGCGGCCGGCCGATATCTCAAACTCCCCTGGATGCCTGGGTGTCCGAGTTCTGATTCTTGAGATCCGGAAGAGTGCCTCCGTGGTTTCGACGCCAGTCAGTCCAGTGTGATTCGATCTCGACAGGCCCTTCGAGCCCGGTTGAGTAATGGCGGAAGCTTGACCACTGCCAGTCTTCAGGTTTGGAGACAAGGCCGCGTTTGACGGGGTTGCGGTGCATGTACCGCAGCTTTTCCACCCTCTTCTCCTCATTGTGAACGTTGAAGTCGTAGTAGCGGGTCAGCCAGAATGGCCGCTCGTTGCATTGAATTGAAACGGACAACTTCAGGGCTTGAATCGCTTTGCTCAGGAGCGCGTTCTTTGGTTCGCTTACCAGCAGGTGAACGTGTTCCGGCATCACAACGTAGCCGCATACGACGAACTCGTATCGCTTTCGCATGGCCTCCAGGGAACGTTCAAAGAGATTGCGCGCCGCTGCTGTGTCGAGATAAGGCAGCCGGTGATAACAACTGAAGGTGAGGAAGTGAAAACATCCGGCCTGGTGGTAGCGGACGAGCCCCTTCGTCATGCGAACATGGTACATCCGTGCGAGGCTCGCGGAAAACAAAACGGATGAAGTTTGTAGACTCCCAGGTCTCAAAAGCGAGACCTGGGGCACCCGATCGTTTGTGAGGACAGAACT
>CAYWSR010000040.1:10833-26483 GCA_964460385.1 uncultured Occallatibacter sp.
AGCGAGACCTGGGGCACCCGATCGTTTGTGAGGACAGAACTGGGCCGCCGGCCACCGATGATCCATCCCAGGTCTCAAAAGCGAGACCTGGGGCACCCGATCGTTTGTGAGGACAGAACTGGGCCGCCGGCCACTGGGATCCATCCCAGGTCTCAAAAGCGAGACCTGGGGCACCCGATCGTTTGGTTAAAGTGAAATGTAAGGCTGAGTTCGGTTCAATCCATCAGTTTCATCATCAGGTAGGTGTAGGTGTCGGCCCACATTTGGGAGGCTTGCTTGTTGTCGGCGCCGGCGCCGTGTCCGCCCTCGGTGATTTCGTCGTAGAAGAAGGGATCGTGGAACTCCTCGAGGCGGGCGGCGAACTTGCGCGCGTGGACGGGGCCGACGCGATCGTCGCGGGTGGTGGTGAAGATGAGCGGCTCGGGGTAATGCACGCCGGTCTTGAGCTGGTTGTAGGGCGAGATGGAGGCGAGGAAGGCGCGTTCCTCGGGAACGGAGGTCGAGCCGTATTCGCCCACCCACGATGCGCCGGCGGAGAGATGCTCGAAGGCCAGCATGTCGAGCAGGGGGACCTGGATGACGACGGCGTCCCACATCTCGGGGTGCTCGGTGAATTCGACGCCCATCAGCAGGCCGCCGTTGGAGCCACCCATGATGCCAAGGCGGCGCGTGGACGTAATCTTGCGGGCGACCAGGTCCTGCGCGACGGCGTAAAAGTCGTCGTAGATGCGCTGACGATGGGTTTTGAGTCCTGCTTCGTGCCATGCGGGACCGAACTCGCCACCGCCGCGAATGTTGGCGAGGACGTAGACTCCGCCGTGCTCAAGCCACAGCTTGCCGTTCACCGACAAGTAATTCGGAGTTGATGGGACTTGGAATCCTCCGTAGGCGGTGAGCAGCGTCGGGTTTGAGCCGTCGTACTTGATGTCGCGGCGATGGACGACGAAGTAGGGAACGCTGGTGCCGTCTTTGGAGGTTGCGTGGAACTGCTCAACGACGTCGGCGGAGGCGTCAAAGAGATGCTTCTGCGATTTGATCAGGGAAAGCGATCCATCCGCGGCGTTCCCCAGCATGATAGTGGGCGGGGTGAGGAACCCGAGCACCGTGAGGAAGAAACGATCATCGGTGGCGCTGGCCGAAACGATTCCGACGGTGCTGTTGTCTGCCACTGGCAAGCGTTTGCGGGTCCACTGGCCGTCGTGGCCATGGGTGTAAATGTAGGCCCGGCCCTGGACATTCTCGAGGGTGGTCAACAGAAGGCGGTTCCTGGTCATTTCGACCCCCTGCTCAAACTCAGTCGCCGTTGGGGCAAAGATGACATTGGGTTTAAGGTGCACAGGGTCTATTTCGGTCGCCTTCAGGTCAAGCGAAAGCTCCGATCCCTTCGCATAGGTCTGTGTCGAGCCGACAGGGGTCCAGTCGTCGTCGATGGTGACGATGAGTTGGCCGTCGAGCAAGCCGTCGATGCCGCCTTTGAGAGGAAGAGCGAGCTTGACGGGGCCGGTTGGCTCGAAGAGGTAGGTTTCGCGCTCGAATGTGCTGATGCTGCGTTCTACGCCGGAGACCTGATTCCCCTGGCCATCGATAAGGTGGAATGCATTGTCGCCGTAGCCGTTGTCTTTCGGGTCGCCACGGAAGATCTCGCGGGCCTTCTCGAGGGGCTCTCCGCGTTTCCATTCGCGGACGGTGATGGGATAACCAGCTTCGCTCATGGTTCCCGGACCCCAGTCGCGGCCGATCAGCAGGGTGTCCTTGTCGACCCAGGCGGCGCGGGTTTTACCGCTGGGCAGGACAAAGCCGCCCTCGACGAACTTGCCTGTTTTGAGATCGATTTCGCGCAGGGTGATGGCGTCTTCGCCACCGACGGAGAGAGCCAGCAGGCAGAGTTCTTCGCCGGGCTGCAGACACACGACTCCTTTGCCGACCCAGCTCTTGTTGTCGGCCTTAGAGAGCGCGTCATAGTCGACGACGGTCTGCCATTTAGGGTCGGCAGACTTGTAGTCGTCAAGGGTGGTGCGGCGAATGATTCCGCGGACGTGATCGGCGTCGCGCCAGGTGTTGTAGATCGCTCCGGAGCGGAAGGCAGGGAAGGCGAGACGCTCGGGGGAATCGAGAACTTTGAGGGCTTCTGCCTGGTTGGTGGCCCAGCGGGGGTCTTTCTCGATCACGTTGGCGGTGCGCTGGTTCTCGGCCTTTACCCAGGCCAACTGCTTCTCGCCGTAGATGTCTTCGAGCCAGGTGTATTTGTCAGGCTGTTCGACGACGGATTGCTGGGCGGGGGCGACGTTGGCGTGGTAGAGGGCAAATGTGGCTGCCAGAAGGGCACACAGTGCAACCTGGGCGGAATAGCGTTTTTTGTGGGACGAAATCAAGGTGCATACTCCTTTTGGGGGGCGGGGTAGATGTTTTCGGGGGCCGCGCAGAACTGTCTAAACATTGATCTGACCGTTATATCACGCAGACGAATCGACATGAATTGTCCCAGGGTGGGGGCGATTCAGGTGCGGAGAACGAACTAAATTCGAAGGTGCGGGATTGCGGCAGAGGATTCTCGCGGGAGTTCCGCGAAGGTGGTATTGCCAGCGAGATTTCGCGGGCACGATGATTGATGGATTCGATGCATATTGGGAGGGAGGACGCACGTGCGGAAGTGGTTAGAAGGGATAGCAATCATTGCGCTGGGAGTGCAGGGGTGGGTGACGTATCGTGCCTTTTTCGGACCGGAGCTGCTTCCGGGGCGGATTCCGATTCACTTCGATCGCGCCGGCAACCCAAATGGCTGGGGGCAGCCGTCGAGTTTTTTGATTCTGCCGGTGGTGACGCTAGGAATCTACCTACTGATCACGATCGTTTCGTACTTACCCAAGGCTTTCGACGTTCTGGTCCGGGTGACCGATGAGAATCGGGAGCAGCTCGAGCATCTGACACGCGAAATGATGCCTGTGCTCAAAACGGAGCTGGTCTGGCTGTTTGCGTGGTTTCAGTGGTACTCGATTGACGCGGCACGGAGCGGCAAAGGGGTGCTTCCGGAGTTTTTCCCGTTTGGCATCGCGGCGGTGCTTGCAACGGCCGGCTGGTACCTGGTGGGGATTTTCCATGTGGAGCAGCCCGGCGAATCGGCGACCAAGTGAATTGGTAAATTGCGATGGGATTTTTCGATTCCCACCCTTGGCACAAGAGGTACAAGAGGCAGGTTCTTCGGCTTTGGTCGCGGAGGCGGCCGAAGCCGAAGAACGCCTGTGGCAAGGATGGGCGCCCAGCAGCCTTCGGGTCGGCCCTAGAAGATCCAGAGGCTACCCAGCAGCAGAAGGATGGCAACGACGGTCATCGTCATGTAGGGCAGGTCATCCGATTTGGGGGAGCGTGGGCGACGGCCATCTTTGGCCGGAGAGCCGGGCAGGGTGGGGTTTGCGGATTCGGGGGAGGGGGGCATCGCTGACCTGCCTTTCTGGAGTATTGGCAAAGCTGGAACTGCGGGGCCGGAGTTGCCCGGACATCTTTTTGTTGGCTCCTCGATTGCTTAGACGCCGCTTCACCTATTCCAGATGTTCCAAATTCCGTGGAGATTCGGTGAAAAGTATGGGCCTTAAGAGCAAGATCGGCCCATGGCCAAAAAGCGTGCGCCTAATGACAAGAACGAGGGAGAAGCGCATATTCCTTTGGTAACGGGTGTAAAATCCGCTGGTGAGCTCAGGTCCTCAACTCATCTCACCCGCCGAACCCCGGGAGCGCAACTGGCTGCCGCTGGGGATTGCAGTAACGGCCGTGGTGGTGGTGGCCGCGGTTGCATTTTTCATGCTGGAGCACGGCAAGAAGACGGCGACGGTGACCCCGATCTCGGCTGCGCCAGACGCCTACGCGGCGAACTTGCCGATCACTGGCCTCGCGATGAGCGAATCGGCCAACCTGGCGGGAGGCAAGGTGACCTACCTCGATGGGCACATCGCCAATACCGGCAGCAAGACGGTCACCGGGATCACGGTGCAGGTGCTTTTCCGCACCTTTGCCCATGAAGTGGCTCAAAACGAGACACAGCCGCTGAAGTTCGTCCGCATGCGGACTCCTTATATCGATGTGGAGCCGGTTTCCGCGGCACCTTTGAAGCCGGGGGATGGGCAGGATTTCCGGGTGATCTTCGACAGGGTCACACCGGACTGGGATGGGGCGTACCCGGAGATTCGGGTGGTGAAGGTGGAGGGGCAGTAGGTGCGGATTGGAGTTCATCGACTCCCAGGTCTCAATGGCGAGACCTGGGGCACCCGGGGTGGGGCACACGGCTAAGTGTGAGCTAAATCACCAAGGTTGGGTGTTTTTCCCCTTTAGAATCGAAGCTGTATGGAAACCCAGCCAGTCATTTCAGCCGTTCCCGACACCATTCTGGATGGCAGCCGCTTTGTGCGCGCGTGTTTGCGCCGACCCGTTGACCGCACGCCGGTGTGGTTTCTGCGCCAAGCCGGGCGCTACATGCAGGAGTACCGCGATGTGCGCAAGCACCACACGCTGGTGGAGATCTGCAAACAGCCGGAGATTGCGGCCGAGGTGACGATTACGGCAGCCGAGAAGCTGGGCGTGGACGCGGCGATCATCTTTGCCGACCTGCTGCTGCCGCTGGAGCCGATGGGGCTGCCGTTTGAGTTCCAGGCGGGCGAGGGGCCGGTGGTGCATCATCCGGTGCGGTCGGCTGAGGATGTGTTGGCGCTGAGAACCGACCGGACGGACGATTTGGTGTATGTGGCGTCGGCCATTCAGAAGGTGGCGACCCATTTCCGCGACCGGCTGGGGATTATTGGATTTTGCGGCGCGCCGTTTACGCTGGCCAGCTACATGATCGAGGGCGGCGGCTCGAGGAACTACATTCACACGAAGACGATGATGTACCGCGATAATCTGAGCTGGCGGCTGCTCCTGGATAAGCTGGTGACGGTGCTGACGGACTATTGCCGGCTGCAGGTGTTGGCCGGGGCGGACGTGATTCAGATCTTCGATAGCTGGGTTGGCGCGCTATCGCTGACCGACTACCGGGAGTATGCGTTTGAGGCTTCGAAGCGGCTGGTGCGCGCGGTGCAGGGGATGGGCGTGCCGGTGATCTACTTTGGCGTGGAGACGGCCGGGCTGTTGACGGAGATGGCGGCGACGGGAGCGGACGTGATCGGCCTGGACTGGCGGCAGCCGCTGGACGAAGGCTGGAGAGCGGTGGGGCATGGACATGCGGTGCAGGGGAATCTGGACCCGATCACGCTGTTTGCGCCGCTTGAGGTAATTGAGAAGCGGGTGCACGAGATTTTGCGGCTGGCGAATGGAAGGCCGGGACACATCTTCAACCTTGGGCATGGGATTGTGCCGACGACGCCGGTGGAGAACGTGCAGGCGGTGGTGAAGATGGTGAGGGAGTTCCGGCTGGAACAAGGACTAGGGACTAGGAACTAGGGACTGGGCTCGCCGCAGTGGGACGGGAGGAGAAGTGAACAAGAAGGCTGTTCTGCTGCTCGCGCATGGGACGCCGGAGACGGTGGAGCAGATTCCGGAATACCTGCGCAACGTGGTGAGCGGGCGGCCGCTGCCGCAGGCGGTGGTGGAAGAGATTCAGCATCGGTACGCGCTGATTGGGAAAAGCCCTCTAACCGAGATCACGATGGAACTGGCGCGGCTGGTGGAAGAGGAGATGGCCGCGGGCGGAGACAAGATACCGGTCTACGTGGGGATGCGCAACTGGAAGCCCTATATTCCCGACGTGGTGCGGCAGATGCGCGCGGACGGCGTGGAGGGGGCCGCGGTGATCTGCCTGGCGCCGCAGAACTCGCGGACCAGTGTGGGTTTGTACCGGCGCGCGGTGGAGGCAGAGGCCGGTTCGGCCTTGCGGATCGACTTTACCGAGGGCTGGGCGGACCACCCGCTGCTGGCCGAGGGTTTCGCGGACCGGCTGAGACCGCTGCTCAAGGAGATGAGCGCGGAGGCCGGGCATCCGGTGCCGGTGCTGTTCACGGCACACTCTGTGCCGCTAAGAACGGTTCAAGCGTCGGAGGCGGGGTCAGCGGGCGCAGTTGGAGGGCAGCCGCGGCTGTGGCCGGGAGCGGGCGCAGACCCCTATGCCGAAGACGCGAAGCGGACGGCCGCAGGGGTGGCGAAGCGGATCGAGAAAATGCCGAAGTGGTGGTTTGCCTTTCAGAGCCAGGGGGCGAGCGGGGGGCCGTGGATTGGGCCATCGGTGGAAGAGACACTCAATTCGATCGCGGGCGATGGCGTGCGGGCGGTAATCTTGCAACCGATAGGTTTTCTTTGCGACCATGTTGAAATACTCTTCGACGTGGACATCCTTTTCAAGGAATATGCGAATAAACTGGGTATCAATCTGAAGCGCCCGGAGTCTCTGAATACTTCGCCGTTTCTGGTGCGGGCGGTTGCGGATTTGGCTGGCAAGGGATTGGAGCGGTTGCACAGCCAGTCAGTTGCCTAGCAAGACAAAAGGGGAAGCAGGCTCACCAGGTTTTATCGATTACCATTGGCAAGAAGGGCGGGATTCAAAAAAAAGATTGAGGCAAGCAGAGAGCGGGCAAATGACGGGGAACGGGCGAATGGCAGGGAATGGGCGAATGGCGGTGAATGGGCGGGTGAAGGAGAAAGAGTCTTCAGGGCATCCATCGGAATCGGATGATTTGAATTATCGGGTCCGCTGCGAATACTGCGGCAACGCGCTGCGGCGGCTTGCGCGCCAGGGGTTCATGCAGACGAAGATCTACTCGAAATTCGGCTACTATCCGTGGGAGTGCCCGCTGTGCCGCGAACCGATGCTGGTGAAGCAACAGCACCGGTACAAATTGCCGAGCGAACCGGAGCCGGTCACAATGGGAGCGGAGCCGGCGGGAAATGGCGCAGCCGGACCGGGGACGATGGCAACGCAGGCGAACGGCCATTCAACGCCGGGAAGGGCAGTAACCGAAGTGAAGCCTGCTGAATCCGCGCCGTCCGTCGTGGTGGAGGCTGGGCACAGGACTAACGGGTTTGAGCCGACCCTTACAGCGGAGCATGAGACGAACGAAGCTGAGTTCCAGTTGACCGCGATTGAGGCAGCCGATCGAAAGCCTGCGAAAAAGAAGGCGACTCGAGCGAGAACAGATGGATCGAATGGGGCCGAGCCAAGGGCGGCGAGGGCCAAGGCGACAGGGACCAACGGGACCACGCCCAGGGCAACCAGAGCCAAGGCAACCGAACCCAATGGGACCAGGGCCAGAACGACGAGGGCCAGGAACACCGTTTCCGGAACGTGCGGGGAGCCAGCCCAGGACCGGGAACCAGCTCAAGACCGGGAACCAGGCCAAGACCGGGAAACAGCCTAGAACCGGAAGTAGTTCTTGGCGAGGAAGATGACGTTGGCGGGGCGTTCCGCGAGACGGCGCATGAAATAGGGATACCATTCGCTGCCGAAGGGGACATAGACGCGGACGTTGTATCCCTGGCGGACGAGGCGCCGCTGCAGATCGCGCCGGACACCAAAAAGCATTTGGAACTCGAAGCGGCTTTTGTCGATTCCGTGTTCGGAAGCGAAGGCCTTGGCCGCGGCGATCATGGCTTCGTCGTGGGTGGCGAGCCCGTGGTAGACGAGGCTATCGAGCAGCATTTTGCTGAGCCGGATGTAGTTTGCATCCACGTCGGCTTTCCTGGGGAAGGCGACCTCGGGTGGTTCCTTGTAGGCGCCTTTGCAGAGGCGGACGCGAATCCCGTTGGCGAGGAGCTGTTCGACGTCTGCCTGGGAGCGGTAGAGATAGCTTTGAATGACGACGCCGATGGAAGAGCGCAGCTCAGGACGCGCGTGGATGCGGCGGACAATGTCGAGCGTGGCCTGGGTGAGCGAAGAGTCTTCCATGTCGATGCGCACGAAACTGCCCACCTCGGCTGCGTGCCTGGCGAGACTTTCGGCGATGCGGCCGGCGAGAGCGGGATCGAGTTCTAGGCCCATCTGAGTGAGTTTGACACTTATGTTGGCGTTCAACTTCTGCGCCGCGATCCAATTGAGCAACTCGTGGTAAATCTCCGCCGCGCGATGGGCCTCGGTCTCCGAAGTGACGCTTTCGCCCAGCGAGTCGAGCGTGACGAGGAAACCCTGATGGTTGAGCTCGGCGGCCACGCGGAGTGCGTCGCCAATCTCCAATCCGGCAACGAAGCGCGAACTCATGCGGCGACCGAATTTGGAGTTCTCGCAGAAGTTGCGGAGAGTGCGATTGTGGGAAAGAGCGATGAAAGCGGAACGAAGAACAGACATAGGGCAATCCAGGGGGCGGGTGCCGAAACCATGAGCTTGTGTGCTGAAACCCAAGGCCCAGGCTCTCTCATTCAAGTTTCGCACAGGAAGCCGTGGCCGGCGCGACTTGTGAGCGGTATGATTCCATTGGATCGGGTGGCGAAAAGAAAGATTGCAATGAGATGCTTCGGCTTGGATACCCCATTAGGAAATGCTGTTGCTTGCAGTGGATTGGAAGCTCTTCTGTGAGAAGCCAGGGGCGGAGTGCGGCGGTTTGGATTGGAACTGCGGTCAGTCTCTTCATTGCAGGCTGCGGCAGCGGAATTACACCCACGCCCACTCCCACACCAACCCCGACCGGTCCCACCATCACCTCGGTGACGGTAACCCCCAATCCCGCGAATGCAACCATCGGCGCGACAGTGCAATTCTCCGCTGCGGTTGCCGGGACGGGCGCTTTCAACAGCGGGGTAACCTGGGCATTGGCAGCGCCCGCAGGCAGCAGCCTGAGCCCGGGCACACTCACAGCCAGCGGGCTCTTCACGACGCCCTACCCGGCCCCGGCTACCGTTACGGTGACAGCCACGAGCACCCAGGACGCAACCAAGAGCAATACGGTGACTGTGACGCTGTCAGCTCCGGCTACGACGGCCGGCCCGACATTGACCGTGGACGCGGGGAATCAGACCCACCTCATCAGCCCACTCATCTACGGCATGAACTTTTACACAGGCGCGAGCGATGCGGCAGCGGCTGCAGCCATCAGCCTGCCGGTGGATCGCTGGGGCGGAAACGAGACCACGAGCTATAACTACCTCTTCGACTCACAAGGCAGAGGCGACGATTGGTACTTTGAGAACTATGTCAACAATAGCAACCCTCCCAACACACCGAACGGCGCTCCTGCCACCAGCACGTTCAACACGCAGGTGATGAGCGATGCAGCTGTCGGGGCCAAAACGCTGGCGACGGTACCTATTATTGGATGGGTGCCGGCGGATAACACGGCATGCAGCTTCTCCGTGGCGAAATACGGGGCGCAGCAGGGGTTCGACCCATACCGGCCCGACTGCGGGAACGGCGTTCTAGCCAACGGAAACAAAGTGTTGAACGATCCGACCGACACCTACTACCAGGTGGATCCTGTTGCCTTCGATACGACATGGGTGAATTCGATTGTAAGCAGATTCGGGAACGCGGCCAGCGGTGGCGTGGCCATGTACGAACTGGATAACGAGCCAAGCTGGTGGGACGGCGTGCATATCGATGTACATCCGCTGCCCTTTACCTATGACGAAGTGACCAACACCAGTATCAGCGTGGCGCAGGCGGTGAAGACCGCGGATCCGACCGCCGAGATAACGGGTCCGGTGATGGACTGGTGGTGGGATTACTTCTATTCGAAAAAAGATGTGGAGTCCGGATGGGATTCGGGCGGAGGTCCCTGCTATGAGCCGTGGAGCGATCCGGTCGATCGCGAGGCACACGGCGGCGTCCCGTTCATCGAATACTACCTGCAACAATTCGCGGCCTATGAATCGACCAATCATGTGCGGCTGCTCGATTACCTGGACTTGCACACCTATGACGCGGCCACCTACAACGGCAGCTACGTCGGCCTGAGTCCAGCGGGCGACACCGGGGAACAAGAGGCGCGGGTCAACTCAACCCGCGTCTTCTGGGACCCGACCTATACCGATCCGAATTTTCCGCAACCGAACTACATCACCGACGCAAACTACACAGCAAACTGCACGACCCCATTGCAAGCTCCGCTGGTGATTCCCATGGCGCAGGCCTGGATTGCGCGAGACTACCCGGGCACCAAGTTGGCGTTCACGGAATACAACTGGGGTGGCCAGGAAAACATGAACGGGGCCGTTGCGCAGGCCGACATTCTGGGCATTTTCGGAAGCTATGGCCTGGATATGGCAACCCTTTGGGGCCCGCCCGATCCAGTCGCGCAGGTACCCGGCCTGATGGCTTACGAGATTTACCGCAACTACGACGGAAAGAAGTCAATGTTTGGGGATATGGCGCTGGCCTCGACAAGCGCCGACCAGGGCGCGCTCTCGGTGTATGGAGCGAGCCGCACCTCAGACCAGGCCGTGACCGTAGTTGTGGTCAACAAGACCTACGGCTCGCTGACGAGCACGCTTTCGCTTGCGAATCTTCCGACAAACGCAGCTGCGGCACATGTTTTTCTCTATAGCAATGCGAATCTGGCAGGAATTGTGGCCGCGCCAGATGTCGCCGTGACGCCGCCGGCGAAGGGAAGCGTTAGCAGTACCGTTACGACGACGTTCCCGGGGCAGTCGATCACGCTATTTGTCGTGCCGCAATCGTGAGCAAACGTTGGAGCATGGATGCGGCCTCAGTTCCCTGGCAATCAAAGGGGCGGCTAGGCGACTACGTACGCATGAGCGCTACTCCACGCGGAAGATCGCGCTGCCATGGGCGGGGATAGAGACGTGGAGCGAAGTTGCCAGAGGGACCTGCTCGCGGAGAAAGAGATCGAAGACCGGGTGCGGCTTGTCCGGGAGCTGGAAGTTTGTCCAGGGAATATCCCAGGTGCCGTAATCGTCGCCCAGGTTGAAGACGGCGATGTAGGTCTTTTTCTTGGGTTCGCGAACTAGCGCGACCCAGGCGCGCCAGGCTACGGGCTGGCCATCTTTCTGGGCGACTGGAACAGGAAAGCTGTGGACGCTGTTCTGATCGATCTCGAGCAGCTCCTTGTTGGTCATCAGTGCCTTGGTGAATTCGTCAAGTTTGGTGAGGTTTCCGCCGAAGATCAATGGCGAGCGGGAAACGGACCAGAGCGCAAACTCGGTCCGCTCCTCGATGAAGTTGATGCGGGATTGGCGTGCATCGCCCCAGCCCGGGTGCGGCCCCAGCCAGCCGAGGGGAAGCATGTCGGGATCGGGCCAGTTGCCGGGCTTGACGTAGGGAGCCCATTGGGCGATGCGGTCGAACTCATCTTTGGTGCTGAAAGGGAACTCGCCGTCGCCGGGCTTCTTTTGGAAGACCCAGCTGTCCCAATGGTCGTCCTGAATGCGCCACATCTGCGCATATTTGGCGACGTAGTCGGCGTTTTCCAGCTTGGTGGGGCCGGGAGAGAGGCTAAGAACAATGGGGCGGCCGGTCTTGCGAATGGCCTCGGCTATCTGGCGAATTTCGGTGGGGCGGTAGGGGTGGTCGCTGATGCAGTCGACCTTGATGTAGTCGAGCCCCCAACCGGCGTAGAGCTTGAGCATGCCATCGTAGAAGGCCTGCCCGGCCGCATTATCCATGACGCCAAAGTTGCCCTCGTCCCAGGGACACTTGTCGTTGACGTCGGCTGCATCGGCGGCATGAAAGGATGTGCCGGCGATGGGGAGATTCTGCGTGACCACGTCGCGGGGAATGCCGCGCACGATGTGGATGCCAAACTTGAGCCCCTGCGCATGGACCCAGTCGGCAAGCGGCTTGAAGCCTGCTCCATTGGCCGAGGAGGGGAAGCGGGACACGACGGGAATGAGATTGCCGTTGGCGTCCCAGAGATATTTCCGATCGGCGACGGACTTGCCGAACGGATCGCCCATGTACCAGCCCTCATCGATGACGGAGTACATCCAGCCGAACTGCTTCATGCCGGCGAGGACGGTGGTGTTTGCCTTGAAGTCGGCTTCGTTGATGGTGAATCCGTAGGCGTCCCAACTGTTCCAACCCATGGGCGGTGTCGGGGCGACGGGGGCAACGATTTGGGCGTACAGGAGGGGCGTGGCGGGGCTGAGGGCGAGGGCAAGTACAGGGGCGAAAAGGACACGTCTGCGAATCATGAGGAAACGTATACCACACCGGGTGGCGGGCGTGCAGATCGTAGATCACAGGTGATGGAGATGGCAGACCGGTTTGGTTCCGTGGGGGTACAGAAGGGTTGGCTGGGGAAAGAGGGGAAAAGAGCTCAAGTGTGTGAGCGATTTGGCCGATAGAGCAGAGGGGACATGTCTTGAGACGGGACGACCCGGAATTTGAACTGACGGGGCTAGGACGACTGGGGCCGGCGCTGGCAGGGCAGGTGCTGCCAGTACCGGAGCCGGTGAGGCCAAAGCCGTCAGGAGCCAAGGTGAATGATGCTCAATTCATTGCTGATTGCCGAGTGCGGGGGCCTTCTGGCTGTTCTCCTTGTCGTCGCGGTGACGGGGATTTTCACGGTCGGTGTGGGGGAGGCGGCGGTGGTGACGCGGTTCGGGCGCTTTCACCGGGTAGTGAGTTCGGGCGCGCACTGGAAGTTGCCGATTGACCGGGTGGCCGCGACCGTGGACCTGCGGGCGAACCAGATGCAGCTGAAGATGGGCACGCGCACGAAGGATGGCGTGGTCATCACGATTCCGATCACGATCGAAACGCGGGTGAGCCCGGAGATGGTGTACGAGGCATGGTCGAAGTTACCGGATCCGGGGCCCCACATTCGAACACAAGCGGAGAAGGTGGTTCGGGATCGGCTGCGCTCGCTGACGCTGGATGAGCTTTTTGCTTCGCAGACGGGGATTGCGGGGACACTCAAACGGGTTCTGGAGGAAAGCCTGAAGCCGCTGGGGTACGAGGTCGTGCGGGTACAGGTGACGGGGGCTGTGCCGAACAACCTGGAGGATGCGCGGCAATATACGGGGCGGCTGGTAGAGACCGGCGGCGCGTACGCTGGAGATCCGGAGCCGGGACGGAGCCGGGTGGCGTGAGGCGGCGCGGAAGGCACCGCAGGGTCCAGGGTTCAGGGGACAGAAAAGCAGTGAAACAGTGAAGAAGTGAAGTAGTGAAGAAGGGACGGAGTGAGGAAGTGAAGCAGGGAATTTCGTGAAGCGGTGAAGCAATGGATTGCGTGCGGAGGGGGGGGCGTCTTTCCCTGCTGGAGCTGCCCTGCTAAAATACCTTGAGTCGCATGCAGGCGCGTAGCTCAGTTGGTTAGAGCGCTTCCTTGACACGGAAGAGGTCGCTGGTTCGAATCCAGTCGTGCCTACCATATAGAGACTCCAGGACATCGAACACAATCCAAGGAAGCAAGCTAAGCCGCTGAAAAATCAGCGGCTTTTGTCTTTTGTGTCTAAAGCGGTACGGTGGGAGCCGGCTCCTGGTGGGGGTATTTCCCGGGGGTACGGATTTCCGAGTGTGGGGGTATTTTGGAATTTCGGTGATTTGTTGAAGTATTCCACTATCGCGCGACCGACGCCGAGATTCGCCGTTCCAAGCCCGCTGAGAGGCCCTACAAGCTCTCCGATAGCGGCGGGCTGCACCTTCTCATCACTTCAGCAGGCGGAAAGCTCTGGCGCTGGAAATACCGCTTTGACGGCGCCGAGAAAGGCCTGCCCGATCTTTTGTACCAGCGAGATTGTTAGTGTAGCGCAGCGGTGAAGGGCCCGGCGACATGATCGCCCAGGGCTGCGTCTTCCAGACCTTGAAAGTCGGGAGCATATGTTCGGACTGTGGGCTCGCCGGGGCTTGATCCGGAGAGCGAACGCCATCCAGTCTCAAGTGCAATTCCGCATTTCTTCGCATCTCGGCAAGGATGCATCCACTTCTACAGACTGGTCCTTATGGTTTTCTTATGCCAGTGACTGAAGCACCAATCACTACGATCATTTTAGAGTTCACTCATGCGCTCTTAACACTTGCAAAGTTAGATTACAAATAACATTGGCGAATAACAGCTAATTGGGCTATTTTATGCACCTGGAAAAATAGCATCTGGATAAGTGTGCCTTATAACTTGTGCAGCATTCAAGTTAGCGTGATTCTGAGAATTCCTTACGGCAACTTTATGGCGCCTCGCGTAAAAATCTGAAACTGAGGATAGCGGAACGAGCCAGCTATTCCTCATAGAGAGCCAACGCTTTTAAACCGAGCGGCGCTTAGCGTCGTGGAGACCAGATAAGCATGAAGAGTAACTTGAGGACGGCCATCGTCTTAGGTATTGCAATCAGCGGGTTCGCCGTACAGCTCACGTGCCAGACGCAGAGCCCGACATCGAGCCCTGACAAGAAACCCGCGCAGCAGACTACGGCCAATGCGGCAACCGTTGAAACGGCATTAGTCGAATTCCCCGCCGTGGAAGGTCCGGGAACCGGTCCCGTCACTTCAGCAGGGGATGCGGCCGCGCCCGCAGCCGAAACCCCCGGCACGGCAGCCACGTCATCGCCTTCCAATTCGACAACGGCAACAGCTGCTTCCGTTACCGTGCCGCTCAAGAACGACGCGATGATCAAGGAATTGGCTGAGATGAAGAAGCAGCTTGCACAAATGGCGCAGATGGAAGCTGCCGTGAAGGCGCGGATGGCCCGGATTGAGGCCGCATTGGATACGGACCCGACAACCGGGGATTCCGTTTCCGCGGAGAAGGACGCGGGCGAGTTGCGTTCGGCCGAAACCGCAGACGGCAGCGGCGGGATGGCGGTTGGGCAGGCAGCGCCAGCGCCACCGGCGGCCGCTGCTCCGGCGGCTCCAGAGATCTCAGCAGAAAGACTTACGCAATCGGCACCATTCCCTGGCGACTGGACCTGGCTGAACGACAACGGGCATCAGGTGGACAGCCCGATGGCAACCAAGTACTTCACGCCTGAGTTTCGCGCGGACGCAAACATCACCCTCGACTACAACCACCCCGCAGACGACAGCCTGGGCGGCTCGACGGAGACCTTCCGGTCCGACGAGTGGCAGCTTGAGCAAGTCAGCGCAGGCGGCGATATCCGGATTGACAATGTGCGCGGGCGCCTCCTCACCATGGACGGCCTGTTTGCCACGACCACAGTGCGCAACGACGGCAGCCCGAACCGCGGCCAGTGGGATCTGGGCAGCGCGTACAAGTACATCTCCGAGGGATGGGGCGGATACCACTGGGATGTGAACCACGGCCTAAACGTCGATGCCGGTATCTTCGTCTCCTACATCGGCCTGTTCAGTTACTACAACTTCGACAACTGGACCTACCAACCGTCGTATGTTTCCTCGAATACGCCTTGGTTTTTCAATGGACTGCGCATCCAATGGTTCCCGACGGCCAAGCTGAAGATCGAACCGTGGATCATCAACGGCTGGCAGTCGTATGGCCGTTACGGCGGCCACGGCGGTCTGGGAGGACAGATTCTATATCGTCCCAATTCCTGGCTGGACCTGGTCTTTAACAACTACGGACTGGGAGAGGATGACTCCGCTAACCTCGAACGTTCGCGCGTCCATGCTGACTACAGCGTGCAGATCAAGGCTTATGACAACCCGAAGACGTGGCTGGACAAGGTAGCGTTTACCGTCACTGGCGACCTTGGCTGCGAATACGGCGGCGGACCTATCTCATTCGCCACGCCGAATGGCGCGTTGAACCCCCAAGGCCAGTCCCCAATGACAGGCACCACCGATACCTACAACGGCGGCGTCCGCTGCCACG
>CAYWSR010000041.1:0-9939 GCA_964460385.1 uncultured Occallatibacter sp.
TGACAGCGATTTCGGACGCGGGTTCGACTCCCGCCGCCTCCACCAACCTTCGCCAGCGGCGAAGGTTGTCGCGCCGGCCTGTCGCGCCGTAGCCTTGGCGGAGCCGGGAAGCTTGAGCGTAGGCGGACCAAACTTCTTCGGAAGGCTTCAGCTCGGCACGCCACAGGCGAAGGACCCAACAATGAAATTCGTCTATATCCTTCAAAGCCTTGCCGGTGAACATTTCTACACAGGCATCACCGACGACCTGGACGCCAGACTTTCAAAGCACAACTCCGGCGCAGCGACTCATACTTCAAAGTTCCGCCCTTGGCGCATCAAGAGTTATGTCGCGTTTGCGGACCAGGCACGCGCGATCGCTTTCGAGAAGTATTTGAAGTCCGGATCGGGACGGGCTTTTGCCAAAGCAAGACTGTAGGCCGCTCAGCGAGTTAATAGGTCACGCGTTCAATGCGGTTCGATAATCCGACTCCGCCGGCTGCGCCGCTCCCTTTTGTACAATCGAACTGCAAACCGGCGTCGGATCCTTCAATCGCTCCTCAGAGAAACTGAGAGACCAGCATGACCAAAGCGCGGCTCGATGGCCTGTACTTGATGCTCCTGGGTGCCGCGGTCTTTCTTTCGCTCGGCGCCCTCCTGGCAAGCACCTCGCCGATCGAAATGGTCGATTTCAGGGTGCTCTACTACCCCGCCCGCTGTCTGATGCACCATTGCGATCCCTATAACGAAAGCGAGTTGTTGCGGTTCTCATCGGCGGAGCAGGGAGGCCGCCCCGAAGATGTTGCCAAAGCTCGCGAAGTCATGCGCTATATCTATCTTCCAACCGCATTCTCTTTCACTGTTCCTTTCTCGATGCTGCCCTGGGGTGTTGCGCACTTTCTGTGGATGGCGCTGATTGCCGGAAGCCTGATTTTTTCGTCGTTTCTCATGTGGACGATCGGTGCCGATCACGCGCCGATCCTCTCCGGCATCCTGGTCGGATTCCTTCTTGCCAACAGCGAAATGCTGGTCATTACCGGCAACACGGCTGGGATTGCGATTAGTCTTTGCCTCGTGGCCGTTTGGTGTTTCGTGCGCAACCGTTTTGTTGCGGCCGGCATTGTCTGTCTTGCCCCGAGCCTCGTCGTCAAGCCCCACGACACGGGTCTCGTGTGGCTCTTCTTCCTATTGGCCGGAGGAACTCATCGCAAGCGTGCATTGCAGACCCTGCTGTTGACGGTGGCTCTGAGCCTGCCCGCTCTCCTGTGGGTAGGTCATGTCGCACCGCACTGGATGGGCGAACTTCACTCCAACATCGTTGAGTATGCGGCGCCCGGCAATCTGAACGATCCCGGCGTCGCCTCATCGGGCGCGCACGGCTTGGGTATGCTGGTTAGCCTGCAGGCGATCTTCGGCATCCTTTGGGATAATCCGCGCTTCTACGATCCGGCCAGCTACCTCGTTTGCGCGCCGCTCCTTCTCCTCTGGGTGATCGTCACTCTGCGATCGCGCTTCTCTTACGCGCGCGCGTGGCTGGCCCTGGCGGCAATCGCTCCTCTCACCTTGCTGCCCGTCTATCATCGGCAACAGGACACCAAGCTTCTGCTGCTCACGATTCCGGCTTGTGCCGTCCTCTGTGCCGAGGGCGGCCGGGTTGGCAAGCTCGCCCTCCTGATCAATGCCGTGGCATTCTTCTTGACCGCGGAACTCCCATGGGCCTTCCTGCTTGCTTTTATCGGGCATCTACCTCCGCCAGCTACGTCGTGGGCGCGCGCAATCGAGATAGCTGTGCAGGTCTTTCCCATCCCGCTCATCCTGCTCGCCACGGGCATCTTCTATCTCTGGGTCTATGTGCGGCGAGGCTCCCCCCATAGCCCGCCGGCGGAAGCATGAAGTTCCACGAGGTTGCTGAGTTAGGCAGGGTCCGCCAGGGTCTGCTCTTTCGCGCCCTACCAGCCGAGTTGCGCGCGAAAGAACGGCTCAAGGTCGTCGGTCATCTGCCGATGCTGGGCAGCGGTTGGATGACCGTCGCAGCTGTTGCCGGGGTAGTGCTGCGAAGGGACGTAGATCACGAGTGGGTCAGCCGACTGTGCGACAGCTCTCTGAAGCATGGAGCGGAGCAGCGGGTCGGTGACAATTGCGCCTTCCGTAACGAGGAACCTCGCCTTCGGATAGAGGGCGCGCGCTGAGCGGAGAAGGCTGACGTAGGTTTCGATCCACTTCGCCTGGTCCAGCGGTTTGGTCTTCTGCAGATTGAAGTCGTTGGTCCCGAGCGAGAAGAAGATGGCGTCAGGCTGAAAGCGCGTGGCATCCCACGCGACGCGTCCATCTGGAGCGTCTGACGGAACGGCGAGTAAGAGGAACTGCGGCGCATTGAGGACGTTGTCTTCGATCGCCAGGCCGCGATAGTCGCGGACCAGGCCGCGGCCACCGTAGCAGACAAGTTGGGTTTCGGCGTCAAGCCGGCGCCCAAGCAGAAGCCCGTAGGAGTTGTATACATCGCTGGCCGGGTTTTCAGCGTCGGGCTTGCAGATTGCGTTATTGTTGACGCCCGCGCCGCAGGTCACCGAGTCGCCTACAAACATCAGCTTCCGCGCAGCACGAGACGGATGCGGGAGAAGGACTGCACCATCTGGCACGCTGATGGATTCAAGCGTGAAGATTCCCTGCCACGTTTCGGTGCGCTTGATGATCTCGAAGGTGTGATCGCCCTCGGCGGGCAGTGCGGTCAGGGTCAGGTCATTCCGGCCTGAATGCAGTAGCTGGAGGCGCGGCGCCCCGTGGTCGACCACAATGGTTAGAGCGCTCTTATCGGAGTCGCTGGAGATGCTGAGCCCTACGGATGCGCCGTGCACGCGAAACCGGATCTCCGTACCTGGATAGGCCAGGCGGGGCTTGAGCGGATTACGATCGTCGATGCGGCCGATGAACTGAATTCGGTCGTCGTTGGGCAGAATCGGAGCGGGCTGCGGCTGAACGGGCTCAACCTGAGTCCCAGCGGCTTGCTGCGGCTGGCAGAGCAGAGTGCCAACGGTGGCCGCGAGACATCCCGCAACAGCAGTCACCAGTGCAATCCGGGTGTGCGCGTTCATGAGTTCCCTTCAATCTGGAGTGAGCACCTTTCCCGTGCCTCAGACAGTGTATTCGCTGCGGTCCATCCAGTGCTGGCGGCGGATTCGACCTTCGTAAGAGGGGTCTGAGTACCAGAGTGCGGGTATCGAGTACGAAAGCGCAGTTGTTGAGTATTAGAAAGCGACCTCGAGGTGACCGTCGGGGAATGGGTTCTTACACCATTGACTGATAGCGTTGGGATACTTTCAGCCGAAGAAAGCAGAGAAAAGAGACCCGATGCTCAAAGCCGCACAGAAGCTTCTGCAAGTGCTGGCGCAGGAAGAGGGCCAGGACATGGTGGAGTACGCGCTGCTGGTTGCTCTGTTGGGATTCGGCGTGGCAGCGGGAATCCAATCGGTTGCTGCCGGAATCAGCGGTGAGTTTACCCGCGTCAGCGCCACCCTCGTCAGCTACATCACCTAGCCATTCCATGGAGCATTCGCTCGCTAACCGGCCCTCCAAATACGCTCCTTTGATGTCCGCTCCTTCCCGGCCAATGCATCAAGCGGTCGCTGACAAGATGGGCTTGCAAGATGCTTTGGGTAGATCGGTCTCAAGGCGTGGCGGGCTCAGTGTGTGATGGACCTCGTTGCGCAGGTGTGCCGGCAGTTGATATCGTTACCGCGACGAGAATTCATTGCCGTTGTGACGGGCCCGGGTTTTTTCCCCTAGCTCTCAGCCTGACGGCGGAAATCGGGCGATATGAGTGGTCGGCGATTTGCAGTGGTTGCAGCGAGCATGTTGAGCCTGCTGATGACGGCATGCGGCGGCGGAGGCAATTCGGGCGGCGTAAAACCGCCGCCGCCGCCGACAACCTTCGAGCTGACGGTGAACTCGGCTGATCCGGCGCTTGGCGTGGCGATCACTGTGGCTCCGGTGGATAACAACGCCCAGAGCAGCGGGACTACAAGCTTTACGCGAACCTACGACCAGGGCACGTCTGTGACGATAACGGCTCCGAATGGGTCGGGAACCAACGGAACAGTGTTTTCATCCTGGACCGGGTGCACGACGACAAGCGGGGCAACGTGTACCGTGGTGATGAACGCGAACGAGACCGTCACAGCAACCTATGCACTTAAACCCACGGTATCGGTGCTTCCGGTCGTGGCGAGCATTGCGCGATCTCAGGCGCTGCCGGTGTCGGTGATCGTGAGCGGCGGCGCGGGGAATCCCACGCCGACAGGCTCGGTAACGCTCACCAGCGGGAGCTACACGTCGGCAGCGGCGACGCTGGCGAACGGCACCGCAACCATTACGATTCCCGGGGAGTCGTTGGCTGCGGGGACGCCCACGCTGACGGTGACGTATACGCCGGATGCAGCGAGTTCGGCGACATACATCTCTGCCACGGGAATGTCGCAGAGCGTAACCGTGAATCTCCAGACCACGGTTGCGGTGAATCAGGCGATGGCCGGCCCAGCTGTCACGGACCAGTTGCTGGGGATGAACATGGCGGCGTGGTACGACCCAACGACGCCCGCGGTGGTTCCGGCGTTGCAGGCGGCTGGGATCAAGGCGCTGCGATGGCCAGGCGGGTCGTGGTCAGACGACTACCATTGGGCGACCAACACGCTCTGCGGCGGGGGGCCGAACTCGAATGCGACCTATCCGCAGTTTGTGAATGACTTGGCGCTTCCGGGGTCGTTTGACGTGGCGCTGACGGCCGATTACGGAACAGACTCAACCTGCACCGGCCCGGGCGATCCGGCAGAAGCGGCTGCCTGGGTGGCCGACTCGCTCAAACTGGGCCTTACCGTGAGCCACATGACGGTAGGCAATGAGGAATACGGGAGCTGGGAAACAGATATGCATGCAATCAAGAACGACGCGGCGACCTATGCGGCGGCGACGACCGGGGCCACGGGCTACTACGCGCAAATCAAGGCGGCGAGCCCGACGACTCTGGTAGGTGTGTCCGTGAACCCGGGGAATACTCCGGCCTGGGATCCGATAGTGCTTTCCGGGGCGAAAGGTTCCTACGACTTTGTGGAGTTTCACTATTACCCCGAAGCGCCAGGGAGCGAAAGTGACACCTATCTTGTACAGCAGGCAGCGCAGGGATTGACGACGGCGCTCAACCAGGTGAAGGCAGAGTTGGTGACGGCAGGCGAGCCGAACACGCCGATCTATGTCGGCGAGATGGGATCGGTGTACTCGAACCCTGGCAAACAGAGTTTGTCCATCACGCAGGGGCTGTATGCGGGACAGATGCTCGGCGAGATGATGAACGACGGCGTGGTGCGCGCGACCTGGTGGATAGGGTTTGGCAACTGCAATGGGACAGCAGGCAACGACAGCTCATCCCTCTATGGGTGGCAGGACTTCGGGGCATACAACGTGTTTGCCGACGGACCGACGGACGCGGGGTGCGCGGGAGCGGGCCCAATTGGGACCATGTCGCCGACGGCGCGGGCCTTTCAACTGTTTAGCAACATTGCAGTGAATGGCGAGAATGCTCTGACGGCGTCAGTGGCCGGCGAGACCACGGACGTGGTGGCCTATGCGGCGACGCACAGCGGCGGAACGGTGTTATTCGTATTCAATCGGAACGAGACGACGCCGGAGCCGGTGACGATTTCCCTGTCGGGGACGAACGCGTCGAACGGCGTCACGGTGATTACGTACAGCAAAGCGATCTACGACCAGTCGCAGAACAATGTGTGGGCGCCGCCGACGACGGCCGCGATGGGCGCAGAGAGTCTTCCGCTCACGCTTACGCTCGATCCGTGGAGCATGAACGTGGTGCTGCTGCAATAGCCATTGCATGGAGCAGAAGCTCGCTGACCGCTCGCAGAAGATCCGTCCGCAGCCTAGCCGCTCTTGCCGATGCGCTCCTCAAGTTGCACGCGGACGGTCTGGCCGACGGTCTTCTCGATTGCGCGAAGGAGCTCGGCCTTGATGGGGAGCTTGTGGCGGCCGTCGCCAAGGGCCATAAACGAGCTTTGGAAGGGCACGCGGTCGACCTTACCTCGCACTTTGACGAGGCCGCGCGTTCCGAAGAATGCGGCGGAGCGCGGCCACACCACAAAGGTCCATCCGCCCGGCTTGTCGCTCTTCTGGAGCCGGGCGGCGAAGGAGTGGTTGAGCGGGGACGTCGCCGGTTTGGGAGTTGCCGCCGTCATTTCTTCTGGCTCGCGGGGGGAACAATGTTGTTCATGCGCAGGTAGACGACCATCTGGCCATAGTGGTCCATCATATGGGCCATGCCAAAGGCAGCCATCGTCCCACGGCTGCCAAAGCCGCTCTTGACAGAGACATTGGCGGCGGTCAACCCCCCCACGTATTTATGGGCCTGGGTCAGGGAATCCTTCAGCGCTTTGATTATGTCTGCTTTGGTCGTGAGCTTGTCTATCTCGTCCTGCTTTGCCTTGGTTGCGGCCTCTGTGAAATCGGATCCGCCGAAAAAGTAGTAATTGGATCCGGCAACGTGCTTCACCTGCTGACCAAAGGTGCGAACGCCATCGAAGTTGCCGGCGCCCGCGGGGGGCGCAAAGTTGAACTTGTCTTCCGGCATGGCCTCCGCGGCGGAGACGAACTCGCCTTCAATTAAGCTTAGGAGCTTGCCGTAGGCCTCGGCTGGCGGGATGTGGACGACCGCAGGCTTGGCGGCTGCGGGCGGCTTTGGCGCAACTTTGGCTGTGCCTGCGGCCTGGGAAAGGGCGAATGCGGAAGACGCGGCCAGCAGCGTACAAGCAAGCAGCCGGCCGGCAATGGGTGCGCGGGAAACTGATCTGTGCATGGGAAGACTCCTCTTGCGGTCGAGACCGCGTGAGGGCAATTTACCAGATCAGGGTGAAAACTCGACAGCACAAGGCGGCGAAATCGCCGTTCGGTGCTGTCGACCCGCCCCAAAAGGCGAATTCCCCGTACAATCGTTAAAAAAGGAGAATGTACGCCATGCGCCGAGTCTATATGGACGCCAATGCCACCACCCCTCTGCTTCCGGAGGTGATGGAGGCCATGCGCCCCTTTTGGATGGAGCACTTCGGCAATGCGTCATCGATCCACCAGCACGGGCAGCGTGCCCACAGCGCAGTGGACAAGGCGCGGCAGACGCTGGCGGAGTTCTTCAATTGCCATGATGCGGAGGTGGTGTTCAACTCCGGAGGCACCGAGGGGGACAACACAGCGATCTTCGGTCTGCTCCATCCGGGCGATCACTTCATCACCACCTCGATCGAGCACTCGGCGATCCTCGAGGCGGCAAAGAAGCTGAAGCACCATGGAGTGGAGACCACGTTTGTCAAACCACAGAAAAGTGGACTGATTGACCCGACGGACATTATGCGGGCCATCCGGCCCCAGACGCGGCTGATCAGTGTGATGCTGGCCAACAACGAGACGGGCGTACTGCAGCCGGTGGAAGAGATCGGCAAGGTTGCTGCCGCGACGGGCGTGTTCTTCCACATCGACGCGGTACAGGGCGCCGGCAAGGTTGAATTCGACGTGCGGCGATTTGGCTGCCATCTGCTTTCGATCAGCGCGCACAAGATGCACGGGCCCAAAGGCATTGGCGCGATGTTTGTGCGGAAAGGGACGCCGGTGGAGTCGTTGCTGGTGGGCGGGAGCCACGAACGGCGGAGACGCGCCGGGACGGAGAATGTTCCGGGAATCGTTGGCCTGGCCAAGGCAGCTGAACTGGCCATGGCCTCGCTCGACAACGGGACGATTCACCGGCTCGCTGGCTTGCGTAACCGGCTGGAAGCAGGGATTCTCGAACTTCCTGGAACGGGCGTCAACGGCGTGGGCGCGGATGGAAAGCCCGTTGCCCGCGTCGCGAACTCATCGAATATCTGGTTCGAGAACGTGGAAGGCGAGGCGCTTGTTATCGCGCTCGACATGAAGGGTGTAGCGGTTTCCGGCGGATCGGCCTGCCACTCGGGTGCCACCGAGCCCAGCCACGTGCTGATGGCGATGGGTCTCGACAGAACCCGCGCTCGAGCAAGCCTGCGCTTCAGCCTGCTCAAGACCGCGACCGAGGCGGATGTTGACTACGCGCTCCAGGTGGTGCCGCAGGCCGTAGAACACGTGCGGTCGGTTTCGCCAGCAGTAACGGGAACCCTGGGATAATCGGGCAAGACAGGCGGGAAGGAAAAACTGTGCGGGGCGCGATGGATCGACGATCCGATTCGCCCGGTGGCACATTCAAGCATCTGAATGAAAGCAGAGCGCAGCCGTGAGGGCCTCTGCGGCTAGAAAGTATGATCGAGAGCAAAACCATTGCCGTAGCCATGTCCGGGGGAGTCGACTCCTCTGCGGTGGCGGCTGTGCTGGTGCACGAGGGGCACTCTGTTGTTGGGCTCACGCTCCAGCTCTGGGACCAGATGCGTCTGGCGGGGAAGCACGGCATTCCCGAGGCTCCGAAAGCTGGCCGTTGCTGTTCGCTCGACGATGTCTATGACGCGCGCCGCGTAGCCGAGCACCTGGGCATTCCCTACTACGTGGTGAACCAGGAGGAGCGGTTCGAGCGCGATGTGGTGCGGCCGTTCGTGGACGAGTACCTGGCCGGGCGAACGCCGATTCCTTGCTCGCTCTGCAATGACCACCTGAAGTTTGACCAGTTGCTCAACACGGCGCGATCGATTGGGGCGGAGCGCATCGCCACGGGGCACTACGCGTTGAACGAGTTTGATGAGCGGCGTGGCCGTTGGATTCTGAAGCGTCCGGCCGACAAGGCGAAGGACCAGACCTACTTCCTTTTTGGACTGACGCAGGAGCAGCTTTCACGGACGATGTTTCCGCTGGGGAGGCTGACTAAGCCGGAGGTGCGAGAGATGGCGCGCGCGCACGGACTGGCCTTGGCCGAGAAGCCCGATTCGCAGGAGATCTGCTTCATTCCCGGCGGCGACTACAAGGCGTTCATCGCGGCCTACCTGGAGGAGCAGGGCGAAGCGCCGCCGGAGACGGCGGGCGAGTTGGTCGCCACGACGGGCGAGGTGCTGGGGCGTCACGAAGGGATTTCCAACTTCACTGTCGGCCAGCGCAAGGGGCTGGGCGTGAGTTCGCCATCGCCGCTCTATGTGATCCAGATCGACCCGGCCAGCCACCGAGTGACCGTCGGGGCGGATGAGGAGCTTGCGATGAAGACGTTGCGCGCGAGCCGGATGAACTGGATTTCGATTGCGGGGCTGGCGGGGCCGATGCGTGTGCGGGCCAAGATCCGCCACAGGCACGAGCCGGCCTGGGCGACCATCGAACCCGCTGTGCTCGGCGATGATTCAAGCCAGGTGGTTGCCACCTTTGACGAGCCGCAGAGGGCCGTGACGCCGGGGCAGGCGGCTGTATTCTACGACGGGGATGAAGTCGTTGGCGGCGGATGGATCGATAAAGGCTAGTTCTCAGCTCTTCGAGTTGAGCGCGCAGGGAAAAACGCGATCGCTCAACGGTGGAAGCTCTCTGGTGGCCCCAGGTAGCTGGGAAGAAGGTGATCGTGGTAGAGCACAACCTTCTCGAGCACGACGCCCGGATCGACCACAAAGACCTGGAGCGTGTGATAACCGGGAGAGGCGATGGAGAGCGGAATCGAGAGCTTTCTGACGCCGTCACTTACGGCGGTTTCCCAATCGCTCTGTGCATTGTGTTCGAGCGCATCGACGACCGTGCGCGGACCATCGTCGACAGAGACCGCAAAGCGCAGACCTCGGCCGGGAACGAAGTTCAACGTCGGCGCGAGGATTGCCTCCATGGTGAACTTGCCTGAGTCGTAAAGATACATGCGGTACTGAAGGCTCGAAGAGGAAGATAAGTTACTGGGAGCGGTAACCGGAAAGATGGTCATGGCGGAGAGAGTTGCGCCGTAGTTGGGGATGTTCGCGCCGACGTGGAAGATCTTCGTGAACACGAACA
>CAYWSR010000041.1:9949-26199 GCA_964460385.1 uncultured Occallatibacter sp.
CAGGCCAAAGCCGGGTAGCTCTTCCCAAT
The DNA here is from genome assembly GCA_964460385.1 of uncultured Occallatibacter sp. Classification (GTDB taxonomy): domain Bacteria; phylum Acidobacteriota; class Terriglobia; order Terriglobales; family Acidobacteriaceae; genus Telmatobacter. The sequence continues at coordinate 9,979 of CAYWSR010000041.1, forward strand.
GAGCGCCGGCGTCTGACATGCGAGAGGTGGTGTCGGCAGCCTCGATGGAAACATAACCATCGCTTTCGACAAATCCCTCGGCGTTGTCGCGCGTTACGTCTGCCAGTTTGAGCGTGTCTAGCTGGACGGTTATCGGCGGCGCGCCTTTTTGCGTCACCGTGACGCTGCCATGCTCGGAACCGGCGGGAGCTTTCTCCCAATCTACATGCACATCGAGCGCAAGATCCTGTTTGTCGACTGTTCCGGAGAGTTGGCTGACGGCGATCCACGGGTCGCTGGTAGCGATTTGGAAATTGACAGGAGTGAGCCCGCGGTTGAAGAGAGTGAGAGTGCGGACTTGCTGGGCGACGGAATCGAATTGGCCGAACGAGGAATGGAAACTGAAGCTATTTACAGGAGCGATGCCGATGCCGGCAACCTGGGCCGGTTGCACTTCTGTGACCGCGGGCATTGCGTTCAGCGGAGGCTCGTTCCAGAACGTATAGCCAATGTGCGTCTGATCCATCATGTGATCCCACCGGCCGTCGAGCAGCTTGTGGTTGTACTCGTCGCTGAGCGCAGCGTCTTTGGCGAAGAGCCTGCGCACTTCGTCCGCATAGACATTGGCGCTAACGCGGCCCTGGCGGGCGTAGAGCGCGTTGCGCCCCGCCGCGATGTACAGGTCGGTGAGGTTGGCGCATGCGTCGACGGGGTATTGGACCAGTTCAAAAAATGAGGCACGCTCATCGGCGGGCAGCTCGGTGGCAAGTTTCTCGACGCTCGCCGCGAGGGAATTCCACTCCTGCTCGACGCGGGCAGCCTCTTCGTAGCTGGTCAGGCTGAAGGTGGAGGGATCGAGGAGCTCGGGCTTGCGGCGGGCGTTCAAACGCGTGTAGCCTTCGACGGCTGCGACAATCTCCGTGGCGTGTTCAGGACCGAACTCGCGCGCCGCCCACAGTCGCGCGTATTCGTCGAGATTGCTCTGGTTAAAACGCTCGGGTGTGCGCGCCATGGTGAGGAAGAACTCGATGGGGAACTCCATGGGTTTGAGGTCGCCCACGTTCACCACCCAGATGCGGTCCGCGCCGTAGTGCAGGGCAAGGTTCATCTGTTCCCATATCTTCGGAATGTAATTGGTGTTGAGCCACTTATAGGAGCGGGGGCCGCCGACGTAGTCGAAGTGGTAATAGATGCCTGCGCCGCCGGGGCGCTTGCGTTCTTCGGGAGTGGGCAGACGGCGAAGATTGCCCCAGTTATCGTCGGACCACAGGAGGGTAACATCGTCGGGCACGCGCATGCCGTTCTCGTAGTAGGTCTGGACCTCTTTGTAGAGCGCCCAAACCTGCGGAACCTTTTCGAGATCGGGATTGACGGTCTCCTTGAGGATTTGGCGCTGGTTGGCGACGATCTTTTCAAGGAGTTCGGTGTTGGCCGAGGCGGACATTGGGGTGTCGTTCACGCCGCGCATGCCGAGCGTGACAATCTGCTCGTAGTTTTTGTCGCGCTCCATGCCGGCGTGCCAGAAATCGTCGATTCTTTCTTGGTTGGCCGCGTAGTTCCATGGGCCGTCCGCACGCTTCCACTCTTTTTCAGCGTGCATCATCGGCTCCTCGTGCGAGGTGCCCATCACCACGCCGTACTCGTCGGCGAGTTTGGCATTCAAGGGATCGTCTGCAGCGAAAGAGCTGTTCCACATTGCCGGCCAGAGATAATTGGCCCGGAGCCGCAGAAGAAGTTCGAAGACATGCACGTAGAACTTCGGGTTATATCCGCCGTATTTCTCATTGACCCAGCCGGTGAGCGCGGGGGCTTCGTCGTTGAGGAAGATGCCGCGATACTTGACCGCCGGGACGGGCTGGATGTGCCGGCCTGGCTCGACGAAGAGCGCATCGCGATGGGGGATGCGGACGTCGGCCCACCAGTACCAAGGCGAGACACCGATCTGCTCGGAGAGATCGTAGATGGCGAAGATTGTTCCGCGCTTGTCGCTGCCGGCGATGACCAGAGCGCGGCGCACGCCAGGCATGGGGCGATCGACAATGGAGGTCACGGCCGATTCCCACTTGCCGGCGATGTCGCTTACGTCGATTTTGTGATTGTGGACCATCTCGTCGATCAGCGCGCTCTTGCCGATGGTGCCGATGATGACGGCGAGGCCGCCGGGGAGTTCGAATGGGGCGTTTTTCAGCGCGGGGCGCTGCCCGGTAACGCGATCGATGTCGGTGGTCAAGTCGTGGGCGGCGCGGACCACGCCTGACCAGTCGGTGTCACTGACTACTAGGGGGACAACGGTGTGGTTTTCGACGAGGGCAAACGAGCCGGATGCCGGCGTGGCGGAGACGTAGCTCGACTGTCCAAGCGCGTGCCCGACCTGAGAACCAATCGAAGGTGCTACAACGGCGGCAAGAGCAATAAGAAACCTGGACTTGGTCAATTCCCCCTCCTGCAGCCTGAGCCCTGCCTCATCCGCGAACGATCAATTAGTGATGTTAAGGCACTCAGGGCAGTCGCGAACAGCCAGCCCGGCCAGCGCCTTCGAGTCCGGGATTGTTCCTGGGGCGCCCACGGATCATTCGCAGGTGAAGGATGGGCCCAGCCGCCCAAGCGGGCAAAGGGCGCGGCTGTTTATACTGGGGCGGCACTGATTTGAGGGGGAATTCACGATGCTAGAGAAAGCGTTTGCTAAGGGGATGGCGCTGACGCTGACTGTCGCAGTTGCCTTCATTCAAGCAGGGGCGCAAAGCTCGGCCAAGTTGACGATCCATTCCGATCGGCCGGTGAGCAAGGTGAGCCCGACGCTGTACGGGCTGATGACCGAGGAGATCAACTACTCCTACGACGGCGGGTTGTATGCGGAGATGGTGAGGAACCGGACGGTTGAGTCGGACTGGTCGGGAATTCTGCATTGGATATTGCTGGAGAACGGAAGTGCACAGGCGAAGATCGGCGTGGACAAAGGGACCGGGCCGAGCAAAGCGCTAGACCATAGCCTAAGGATCGACGTGGTGAAGGCGAACGCGGAGAATCAGGCCGGAGTGCTGAACGATGGCTACTGGGGGATGGCGGTGCGGCCCGAGACGACCTACAAGGGGTCGTTTTGGGCCAAGGCGGACGGGGCGGAGGTGGGCCCGGTGACGGTGGCTCTGGTGAACAACCAGACAGGCAAGGCCGAGGCGAAGGCAACGGTGACGGGCGTGGGGACGGAGTGGAAGCAGTTCGCGTTCACGCTGAAGACGGGCGCGCTGGAGGCCTCGGCACAGAATCATCTGGAGTTGACGGTGGGGCACACGGGAACGCTGTGGCTGAGCCTGGTGTCGCTGTTTCCGCCGACGTACCGGGATCGGCCGGGCGGGTTTCGGGTGGATCTGATGGAGAAGCTGGCGGCGATGCATCCTCAGTTTCTGCGGTTCCCCGGAGGGAACTACCTGGAAGGCGATCACATTGCGGAGCGGTATGAGTGGAAGAAGACGATTGGTCCGCTGGTGGACAGGCCGACGCACAGGAGTCCGTGGGGCTATCGATCGACGGATGGAATGGGGCTGCTGGAGTTTCTGGAGTGGTGCGAGGACCTGAAGATGAATCCGGTGCTGGCGGTGTATGCGGGCTACTCGATGGCGCAGGAGCATGTGACGCCGGGCGCGGATCTGGAGCCCTATGTGCAGGACGCACTGGAGGAGATTGAGTACGTTACGGGCGGGGCGGATACGAAGTGGGGCGCGGTGCGCGTGAAGGATGGGCACCCAGCGCGATTCAAGCTGACGTATGTGGAGATTGGGAACGAAGACCAGTTTGACCACTCGGGCAGCTACGACGGGCGGTATGCGCAGTTCTACAAGGCGATCAAGGCGAAGTACCCGGAGCTCGAACTGATTGCGACGACTCCGGTGAAGAGCGTGCGGCCGGACGTGATCGACGACCACTACTACGTGCGGGCGCAGGAGTTTTTCAGGGACCAGACACACTACGACAAGGCTGACCGGACGGGGCCGAAGATCTTTGTGGGCGAGTGGGCGACGCGGGAGGGCGCGCCGACTCCGAACTTTGGTGCGGCGCTAGGCGATGCGGCCTGGATGACGGGCCTGGAGCGGAACAGCGACCTGATCGTGATGGCCTCGTATGCGCCGCTGCTGACGAATGTGAATCCGGGCGGGCTGCAGTGGGACACGGACTTGATCGGCTACGACGCGCTGCGGAGCTACGGGTCGCCGAGCTATTACGCCCAGGTGCTGTTCGCGAGCTACCTGGGGAGCGAGACGCCGGCTTCGAAGCTGGAGGGCGTTGGGCCGGAGGGGGCGGTGCCGAAGTTTTTTTACAGCGTGACGCGGGACGCGGCGAAGAAGAAGCTGTATGTGAAGCTGGTGAACGCCTCGACGACGGCTCAGGCGCTGGAGATTGACCTGCCCGGGGCGAAGCTGGCGGCCGATGGCAAGCTGGTGATGCTGCATGCGCACAGTACGCAGGCGACCAACACCATCGAGCATCCAACGCAGGTGGTTCCGGTGGAGAGCGCACTGCACGGGGTGGGCGCGAAGATGGAGCACACGCTGCCGGGGCTGTCGGTTGAGGTGATGGTGCTGGACGAGATGTAACGGGCTGCGGCTAGATCACCGGCTCGGAGGGTGGTTCGGACTCGTCGACCGGATGAGACGCTCGCTGCGGGGGGCGGGATGCGCCGAGTGCTTCCACGAAAGCCTTCGCGCTGGCCAGCAGGCCTGAGAGCTGACGAACCGGCTTGTTGACGGTCTCGACGACGAAGCCGGCTGCACGGTCGAGGGCGTCGAGCGCGCCGGAAACCATGGAATCGACGCGCGAGGACTGCGCATTGACGCGCTGGGCGATGTCGGAGGCCGAAGCGCTGACCGTTGTGGTGGTCTCCTTGAGCGTTTGCGACATCTCGGCAACGTTTCTTGCGGTCGCTTCCACCGTGGGAGTGATGCGCTCGATAAATCCCCGGGTGTGGTCGATGATGGGCATGGCGGAGGAGCGGAGATCGTCGAAGTTATCAGACAGGGACTTGATGCCCTTGCGCACGGCGACAAACATGGCAGAGAGCAGGATGGTCTGGAAGAGAATGCAGATCGCGGTTACGGCGATGAGAAGCAGCTCGAGGGTGTCATGGTCCAGTTTTGGCATCGGATTGGTCTCGCTTAGAGGAGCTGCGAAGCTTGAAACATCGTACTACCTGTCCTGAGCGGCCCGGAACCGGGGTGAGGCCGGGGCGGCGGAGCCCAGAGGCGGCGAGGAGGGCCCGATTCAAGGATGTGAGGTTCGGTCCGGAGCATCGGCAGCGCGCAAAAAAGTGGGCGCGTCGAATATGCTCCGGTCCGAACGAGCCCAAAACCATGAAGGCCGGACCGTAACCCCGGGCGGAAGAAAGACAGGAAAAGCTACAGCGTCTCGTTGGTGTTGTTGGCGGTCGTGGTGGTGCGATAGGCTTCCCGGCCTGCGTCCACGGCAGCGCCGACGCGGGTGGTCTGTTCAGCGACGATGTTTTTGCCCCGCTCGACGAACTCCTCCCATTGGGCTCGGCCACGGTCCACGGCATCGCGGCTTCGGTCGACATACTGGCCGACCTGTTCCTTGCTCTTGTCGACGATGGACGCAACCTGCTCGCGGCCCTTGTCGATGAGCACGGATGCCTGCTCGGCGGCCTGCTGGGCCTTGGTGCGAACAAACTCGGTGCCCTGCTTTGCGCCAGTGACGATGTCCTCGCGGGTTTCGCGGCCGCTCTTGGGGGCATAGAGAATGCCGACAACCGCGCCCACGCCCAACCCGGCGAGAAACCATGCGAGGTGATGAATTTTGCTTTCTTCAGCCATAACGACGTCCTCCTTTTTCGCTCAGAGCGAGGAATGCCTGAGGGTAACAAGATTGTTTATACGCAGCAAATGAAGGAACGGTTCGGCAGCCGTACTTTCATGTGCCGGAGTTCCGGAGCCCTTGGAGACAAGGCAAAAATCCGTCGACTCCCAATAGATTGGACGCAAGCCGGGTGCGTCCCGTTGCATCTGATTATCAGGCAGCCGGATAAAGAGCGCCTGTACAAAACAATACAGGATAGGGCGCGGCCCCGCGATGAAGGCTTGATAGACAATCCCATTTTTTGGCGGAGAGGCGAGGATCGGAGAGCAGGGGGAGCGGGGGGAGCAGGGGGAAGATCCGTTGCGACGATTGAAGTCGGGGGTAGAAGGGGTCTCAAGGGTCGAGGGGAGGTCAGTGGCCGCATCCGCAGGCGCGGTCGAGAACCTCAGCGAAGTGGAGGCTCGAGCGGTGAGCGAGGTGGCTGATCTGCTCGCGGCAGCTGAATCCGTCGGCGACGATGACGGTGAGCGGCCCAGCGCCCTCGATTGCGGGGAGGAGATCGAGATTGGCGATGGCTTTGGAGAGTTCGAATTTGTCTTTCTCGAAGCCAAAGGGGCCGGCCATGCCGCAGCAGGTGGAGTTGATGAGCTCGACCTGAGCGCCAGCCTTGCGGAGCAGCGTGAGTTCTGAGGACGGTCCGCCAAAGACAGCCTTGTGGTGGCAGTGGCCGTGGAGGAGAAGCTGTGCGCCGGTGAGGCGGCCGGCAACCCAGTCGGGGGCGTGAGCGGAGAGCCAGTCAGCCAGGAGCCAGACCTGCGAACTCATCTTCCGGGCACGGGGATCGTTGGGGAAGAATTCGAGCATCTCGTTGCGAAAGACGCTGGCGCAGCTGGGCTCGAGGAAGATGAAGGGAAGGCCTGCGTCGATGAGGGGCGCGACGCGATCGAGAATGTTGGCGAGGTAGCTTTTTGCCGTATCGAGCAGGCCGAAGTCGTAGAGCGGGCGGCCGCAGCAGAGATGACCTTGAGGGACGGTGACCTGGAAGCCAGCCAGGGTGAGGACAGACTCGGCGGCGGCGAGGGTCTGCGGGTGGTAGTAGTTGTTCCAGGTGTCGGCCCACAGGACCACTTCTTGCTGGTCTGTTTCCTGGTATTGGTTTGAACCGTTGGCGGCGGCAGCAGTGCGGGACTGGAGAAAGGGCCGATCCGCGAGGCGCGGCATTGGGCGCTTCTGCGCGACGCCGAGGATGTGTTTGACGAGCGGGCTGGTGAGGGAACTGCCGAGGAGAGCGTTGGTGAGAGCCGGAGTGAGGGCCCCGAGGCGGGCGAGCTTGTCAGCATAGCCGAAGACGTAGTGATGCAGCGGGTGAAGGCGGCCCTTGTACTTTTGCGCGAGGAATTCGGCCTTGTAGGTGGCCATGTCGACCGAGACCGGGCACTCGGTTTTGCAGGCTTTGCAACTGAGGCAGAGGTCGAGAGCCTGGTGGACGGCGTGGCTCTGGAAGCCTTCAGAGCGCAGTGCGCCTGCGAGCATCTCCCAGAGCAGGCGGGCGCGGCCACGGGTGGAGTGCTGCTCGTCGCGGGTGGCGCGGTAGCTGGGACACATGACGCCGCCCTCGGACTTGAGGCAGGCACCGACGCCGACACAACGGGCGGTGGCGCGCTCGAGCGAGCCCTCATCGCTGAGGAGAACGAAATGGGTTTCAAGTTCGGTGTGGTGGTGGGGGCGCTGGCCGGGCTCGCCTGTGCTGTGGCGGAGGTTCTGGACGGGATCGTAAACGCGCACCGCATCGGAGAGCTTGCCGGGGTTCATGCGGTTGTCGGGATCCCAGATGGACTTGAACTCGCGGAATGCTTCGACGAGTTCGGGGCCGAACATCTTGGGCAGGAGTGCAGCACGCGCCTGGCCGTCGCCATGCTCGCCGGAGATTGAACCGCCGAAGGAGAGGACAAGGTCGGTGGCGCGATCGAGAAACTCGCGGAACTTGCGCAGGCCTTCGTGGGAGTGGAAGTCGAAGTTGATGCGGAGATGGGCGCAGCCCTGACCGTAGTGGCCGTAGAGCGGGCTGGAATAGCCATATTCGTCCATGAGGGCCGTCAGGCCACGCAGATAGGCACCGAGTTGTTCAGGAGGAACGCCCGCATCCTCCCAGCCCTCATGGCGCTCGGGCTCGCCAGGAACGAAGGCGGTTGCGCCGAGAGCGGAATCGCGGACATTCCAGACGCGGGCGGCGTCGGCGGCGTTATAGGTACGGACTCGCGAAGCTTCACGCCAGGATTTTGCGGCGGCGACGAGAGCGTCAGTGCGGGACTGCGCCTCCTCGGCGGTCCAGCCGCCCATCTCGACGAGAAGGAAGCCCTTGCCTGCCGGCAGGAGTGCTACATCGGCGACGGCGAGCTTTTTGCGCAGCATGAAGCCGACCATGGTGCCATCGAAGCCCTCAAGGCCGATAGGGAGAAGCTCAAGAACGCGCGGGACAACATCGGCGGGCTGGAAAGGGTCGTCAAAAGCGAGTGCGGTCAGGATGCGAAAGGGAGGGGAGTCAGTAAGGTTGAGGGTGGCGGAGAGGATGGAGGCGCACGTGCCCTCAGAGCCAACCAGGGCGCGAGCAACGTTGAAGCCGTTCTCGGGGAGCAGTTCGTCGAGGTTGTAGCCGGAGACGCGGCGGGGAATGCGGGGAAAACGCTGACGGATGCGATCGGAGTGCTGGTCGCGGAGTGCCTTGAGGCGGGAGTAGATGTCACCGATTCGGCCACCTTGCGCGATGAGAGAGTGGAACTGCTCTTCGCTGGTGCGGCCGACGGTGAGGCGTGTTCCGTCGTAGAGCAGGAGATCGAGCGACTCGACGTTATCGACGACCTTGCCTGCCATGATCCCATGGACGCCGCAACTGTTGTTGCCGATCATGCCGCCGAGGGTGCAGCGGCTGTGGGTGGCGGGATCGGGGCCGTAGGTCAGGTGGTGTTGCTCGGCGGCTTCGCGCAGGCGATCGAGCACGATGCCGGGCTCCACGACCGCAAGGCGGGCGGCGGGGTCGAGGGCGGTAAGGCGGTTGAGGTGGCGCGAGAAGTCGAAGACGACAGCGACATTGGCGGTTTGGCCGGCGAGGCTGGTGCCGGCGCCGCGGGGAAGGATAGCGGCGCCAACAGTGCGGCATGCCGCAACGGCGGCCTCGACGTCGGCGGTGTCGCGGGGCAGGATGACTCCCACGGGAAGCTGGCGGTAGTTGGAGGAGTCGGCCGCGTAGAGGGCGCGCGACGCGAGATCGAAGCGGACCTCGCCGCGAAGCGTGGCTTTGAGACGGGCTTCGAGCTCGCGATGGGCTGCGAAGCGCTCGTGATCGAGCGGAGGCTGGCGGAGGAGCTCGGCGATTTGGGCGGAGGTCACGGGCATGGTTGGAACTGTCGATCAGCGAGAGGTGGTGTGAAGAGACAGATTACTGCAAATGCGGGGACGAGACACTCAACGCTGCCACAACTCCACTAGTAAGCTCTTTGGTCAAAAGGCTTGTCAAAACCGCATGTCCCTCAGGTGTCGGATGCCCATCCACCGGAAAGAAGAGTCGCCCGGGATTGGGTATCTGCCGAAAGTCCGGCAGCGTGTCGACATACGTCCCGCCGTGGCTCACGACGATCGAGCGCAATTTTTCGTCCAACCCGTAAGGGTCGAGGCCGGATGGCCATTGCCCCAGAGAAACCATCGCCACCTGAGGCCGATTCGGCACGAAGGCCGCCACAAACGGAACGCCTGCATCGCGAGCCTGCGCCTCGATTGTCGCGGCATCGCTGTCTACTTGCTCGAGCTGTTTCTTCCAAAACGCGCTCATAGGATCCCGCAAAAAACCTGCTTCATCGTCATTCTCTGCAAGAACGGCCTTCAAATACAGGCTAGGGCTCCTGTAGAGGAGTTCCCGAATGATGAACGCGGTCCTTGTGTGCCCCAAGAAATCGGTCATTGCGGTCGTCCCGGACTCGTTTCCCAGGATGGCCATCGCGTGCAGCCATAAGCGTTCCGCCGGGCTCTTTGAGTGCCATCGCCCAACATCGTCGGGCGTTGGCAGCACGAGCGCAGCGCGTTGCACGTCGCCCGGCGTTAGAATCCAAAGAATCAGGTCCGGGCTGGCCGCAAGTACGTCCTTGAATCGTATTGCTGCGCTGTGCGTGAATCCCCAGCCCAAGCTCTCGTTGTAAAGCTCAATCTTGCGCCCCGATTTCTGTGAAAGGGCTGTTGGCAGCAGCGCGGCAAAGCTCTCCCTCTGCTGCACTCGCTCACCCATGGCCATTGAAGAACCTGTCATCACGATCCGATACACTCCTGCAGACTTGGGACCGCACTCCATCCCAGCGCGGTTCCCACAGCTATTGAATTTGACCTCGATGATTGGGGTCTCCGGGGACTTGTCGTAGCACACTGAGTTGGGAATACCCCGCGCGCCGGTCGTGGGATCGTTGAGGACCATGCACCGTTCAATCCCCGTCTGGGCTTGGGTGAATATCAATCGAGCAACCAATTCGGTGCCGCCAGCCAACAGGATCGCGGTGCCGAGAAACACGCACGGAAGGAGGATCCAATCCCGTCTAGGAAGCTTCTCTTTCGCCGCCCTGCCCGCGCTTTTCAGCCCTTCTTCGGTCATTCAATGAACCTTTCAGTTTTTGCCCCGAGCGTTGTGCGGAAGCTCTCTCTTCGAAAGCTCGACAAGCGTCGAACAAACCGGCATAAGCAGCAAAAGCCTCTAAATCCCTACCTCAGATTTGAGAGCGTTCACCGCCCGGGCCACTCATCCACGACGACGCCGAGGTCGTTGAGCTGCTGAATAACGGCCTCGACGTTGCGGCGGAGCTTGGGCCGGTCGCTCTTGTTGGCAGCGGGCGACTCGGCCACGGCGACCACCCGGCCATAATGCCAGGCGCCGGCGGGAAGAGCGATGAGCGCTTCAGGCAAATCGGCTGGGCGAATCTGGAGCTGCTGGCGGCGAGCGCCTTCAGGGCGGAGCATGGTTCCCTGGCCGACGGCGCTGGTGTTGGCGTCGGGAAGCGTGATGCGGAGGTTGATGGAATCGACGTCGACCGAGAGGAAGGGATTGCGCCAGGCGCCGGGCTCGTGGACGTCGACGTACATGCTCTTGGTGGGGAGCGGAATTTGGGCGAGTTGGGTGCGCTGGGTTTCCTTCTTGCTTTCAGAGGCCTGTGCCGCAGCGGCGGCATTGTGTTCAGCGGTCACGGCGGTCTTGGCCACGCCGACAACGGCTTGCTCCTCTTTGTGGCAGGCGAAGAGAGCCACAAAGAGCAGGAGGGTCAGGCTCAGAAAACCGCTTTTGGGGGATCTGTTTCTCACACATCAAGGATAACAAGGGGGAATAGCAAACGCAGGCTATTTACCGATTTGGCCGCGGGCGACGGCGTCGAGCATACCGTTGAGAAAGTTGATTGACTCCGGGGCGGAGTAGCGGCGGCCGATTTCGAGCGCTTCGTTGATGACGATGGGGAATGGGGTGCCTTTGAAGGCGAGCATTTCGGCGATGGCCATGCGGAGGAGGTTGCGATCGACCGCTGGCATGCGTTCGAGGCGCCAATGCTTTGAGTGTTGCACGATCAGCTCGTCGATCTCCGGCTGGCGGGCGACGGCAGCGCGGAAGAGATCTTCGGCGAAACCGCGGATATCGGGTTCAACGGGGTCGGCGCTTATCCAGAAGGTTGCGCGGACCTGGTCGGGGTTCTGTTTGCCGATGTCTGCCTGAAAGAGCATTTGCATGGCGAGCTCGCGGGATTTGCGGCGTCCCGAGCCGTGCTGCCTGGCGGGGCTCAAGCAGCGCCGCCCTGGCGGCTGGCGTCGCGTAGGTTTCGCTTCAAGCTGACCATTTCGATGGCAGCGGCGGCGGCTTCAAAGCCCTTGTTCCCGGCCTTGATGCCGGCGCGGTTGAGAGCCTGCTCGAGGGTTTCGCAGGTGAGCACGCCGAAGCTGTGGGGAATGCCGGTCTCCTGTTGAGACTGGCCGATGCCGCGGGCGACTTCGTTGTAGATGGCTTCGTAATGGGCGGTCTCGCCGCGCAGCAGGCAGCCGAGTGCGATGATGGCGTCCACCTGGCCGAGGTTGGCGATGGTGCGTGCGGCGTCGGGGACTTCCCATGCACCGGGAACGCGGACGACCTGGATGTCGTTGCGGCGCGCCCCGCTGCGGACAAGTGCGTCGAGGGCTCCTTCGAGGAGGCGGTCGGTGACGACGGCGTTCCATCGGGCGACGACGATCGCGAACCGCATGCCTGCGGCGGAAAGATCGCCTTCGAGGGCAACAGGCTTGCCTTTTATGGGATCGGTCCAGGCCCAGAAGCTGAAAGTGAATCCGGGTTCGGGCTCAACGGTGAAGATGCGGGATTTCCAGTGAGTTTCCGCGATGGGGCTGAGGCGCGAGGCTTCCTTGTCGTTACCGTCGGAGCGAAGCCAGGCAGCCGCGGCCTGATGAACAGCGTCAAGGGAAGTGACCTCGACGAGAACATCGGCGGTCGAGGGGAACTGGCCGTCGACGAATTCAAGGTTGCCAAGCGGAGCGAGGAACGCGGCTCCGCGGCTCATTTCTTCGTTCCAGCCGGCGCCTGCGGCGAATCCAAGTGCGGAGAAGAAACTAGAGAGCCGGAGCCAGGCATCGGGGCTGTTGGCGGCGCGAAGAAACGAGATTCCCTTGATCATGGGCAAGACCTGTTCTGGATGATTCTATCGTGCAGGACCGGGTCCGCCGTCGGAAGCGCGTTCCGTTCAGGAGCAGTGAAAAGGCCGGCAGAGAGCCGGCCTCGTAGAGGATTGCAAGCTGTGAACCGGCTAGGTGGTTGGCCGCGGCTTGACGACGATCGCTGTTGTGGGAACGATGGATGCGCCGCCCGTGTAGGTGCAGCCGGGGTCGTCGCCGCCGTCGCTAACCGGGGTGCAAGCGGGAAGGTTTGGCGCGAGCTGCTGCGAGTCAGTCAGGGTAGGAACGCTGATGTAATGAATCAGGTTGTCACCGGCGGTCGAAACGAAGAAGAGCTGATCGTCGGGCGTGAATGCGCCGGCGAGCGGGGCGGTAATATTCGCACTGCCATTGAGCGTGACATAGCCAACCTTACCCGCGCCCGAAGGGGATGGAATGTAATACGGCAGCGAAGCGCCTGCGGTCGAGCCGCTATAGGTGACGAATGCAAGGTTCGAAGCAGGAGAAGCGACCACCTGGTTGACCGCGCTCGCGACCACCTGGTTGATGGCAACTGTTCCGTTGAGCTTGCCATTGGTTGAAAGTGGCGAAAGGGTGTTGGTGCCCGTGCCGGGGCATTGCGCATTGGCGCCGGCGGGCACCGAGACACCGATGTCGGCAAGGTTGATCTGAGCGCCGTTGAGCGAGGCTCCGAGAATGTGCTTTCCATCCGTGGTGGCTGCCAGGACATCGCTCTGCGCCGCGACCGAGTCGCCCTGGGGATAGAACTGAAGCGCGCCTCCAACTGTCCCTGCGGGGCACCAGGTATGCGAGACGGTGGGGGTTCCGCGGAGGTAGGAGCCAACACTGGGAATGGTGATTGCCGGAATCTGCCTCGGCGGATAGGAGCCCAGATTGATTGCGAGGTCACCCGCAGGAACGTTGCCGGCCACATTCGGAGGCGTGTTGCAGGTGGGTTGCGCACCGGGCGGCAGAGGGCTTGGCGGGAGCGGGAAGGTGGTCCAGCCGGTGTTCTGGCTGAAGACGTAAAGAGTATCGGAATGGCCGGTAATGAGCGGAATGGCAGGGCATCCCGCGGGAGCCGGTTGGCCCGTGACGTAGCCCGGACTATTCAGATTCGCATTATCCGTGACGTAGAGGGTCTTTTCGTCCGGGGTCCATGCAGCAGCGTTTCCCATGCCTCCGAAGGTGATGGGGTTGCCGCCGCCGATCGGGTAGATGTAGAAGATGTGGCGAGCCTGGTCATTGATGAGCAAATAGTCGTTATTGGGGGAAACGGCGAGGACGACGCCGGGGACGTTCGGATCCTGCTTGGTGAGCGTATTCGAGAAGGAGGCGTATTCCATCAGCTCGTGTGTAGAACCGAAGTAGAGGTTGGTGCCGGATTTGTCCATGAACATCGAATTAGGAACATAGGGCAAGCGAACTGTCGGGCCCACGGTTCCGGTGATCAGCTCAATGGGCTCAAAGTACTGGGATTGGCCGGGGGATCCGAACCAGACCAGGTCGCTGGCTGTTCCGGGGGTGGTAACAGTGACCGGATTTGAAGAGATCGGAAGCCCGGTGCCATAGAGGCCGATCTGATTAATGGGAGAAGGATTGCAAGAACTCGGCTGGCAAATTGCGTAGATGGAAGCGATGCCCGGGAAAGTGGCGCTGATGCCTCCGCCCGCGCCTGCCGAGATGTCGATCGGGTCGGTGGACTGGTAATCGAGCGAGAGGCCGGTGATCGAATTGCCGTTGGTATCGATGATGGTGGTTGTCAGGTTCTGCTGGACGCCCTGGGTGATGGTTCCGGCAGTGGAACCGTTAGCGAGCGTAACGCTGATGGATGCGGGCGGGCAAACTGAAAAGAAGCCGGCCGCTGAGCTGCCACCCGCGACTGAGGCGGTGACAACGGTTGTGCCTGGAAGCTCGGCGGTGATCACGTCTGTGTCCTGGTTAATGGAGGCGAGAGAGCCGTTTCCGAGGATAAACGAGAGCGTGCCGGCGGCGTCCGAGCATTTGGGCACTGGCGTGAGGGTAGAGGTAATGGGAAGTGATCCCGAGCAGCTGGCCGTGCCGCTGGACAGCATGGCGAGAGTTGGTGGCGAGGTTGCCCCGGCCCCTCCTTCTGAAATGCTCAAGAGGGTTGAGGCCGCGATCGTATTCGCGCCCGTCAATGTAACGGTCGCTGTGGCACCGCTGGAACCGTTATTGAAGATGCTCACGTTGCAGTTCTGCCCCGCGGAGCCTACGGTGAAGTTTGCCAAGACCGATGCAATCGTTGCGGTTCCCGAGCAGGTTGCCGTGCCATTCGACAAGGTGGCCGTAGTTGGCGACATGGTTGCGCCTTCGCCGCCGGCTGTGATGGCGAGCGCCGCTCCGCCGGCAATCGTGTTCGTGCCGGTCAAGGCAACCGTCGCCGTTGCGCCGGTCAAACCGTTGTTGAAGCCGCTTAGGTTACAGGTCTGGCCCGTCGACCCCGCAATGGACCCGCCAGAAACATAGGTCCCGCCGGCGATGTTGCCGGTCGCAACAGAGACTGCTGCGCTATTCACGACGTCAGGCGGAACTGGGGGCAACCCGCACGTGAAGCCGCTGGTGACGGAATACGGCGCGCACAGCGTCTGCTGGTGACCATTGGCTCCTACAAAGCACGCCTGCGCATCAAGCTGCGCGGTCTGGGTTTGCGACACGCACCGCTGCGCGCTGGCCAACGTTGGCGTTGTCACCAGCGATATCGATGTCACCTGTGGGTGTACGAAGACCTCGACTGGATTCGACGTGATCGAGGCGCCGGAAGCCGTGATATAGGCCACGCCGTAGGGAAGCCCACCAGTATTGGGCAGCGGATTGGGGAAGCTGCAAATGGTGTAGTTGGGAATGGCGCCGCCCGAGTTGCGGTTCCATTGTCCGGCGCAGATGCTGCCCGTGGGCGAGACGTCCACCAACTGGTTGTTCGTGGTGCCGTAGTTGTAGCTGGATATGCTGGCATTCGTGCCTTTGCAGGTTTTTGCTTGTGGGGACGAGATCTGGCCGGTCTGGCCGAAGGCCAGGGACACACCCGTGGTCTGAGGCCCGATGGTGATTGAGGCGGGGTCCGTGTCCTTGAGGCCGTAGCCCAGGCCGTTGCAGTACTTCCCACCGGGATTGCGCACGCAGCCGGAGATAGTAAACCCGGCCGGAATAGCTACACCCAACAAGCAAACAAGCGTCAAAAACCGCCGCATGAATCCTCCCCGCCCCGCTCGCTCAAACCGCGGAACGGTCTGTCCGTCATGATCAAGAAATCTTCGGTTTATAGCGATTCTGCAATCGCCGTAGTCGAGTTATTGCTGCGGCCCACCGGCATCACGCACAAGGGACCGCGCCGAACCTATTTCGTTTTTGCCTCCGCACACCCTGTGCGTACCGGCTTCCGGCGGGACTCTTTCCACGCAGCCGGCAGGCAAAAGTTTCGTGAAAGCTCCAATGAAAAGTGTATCAGGACGGGGTGGCCGCGACGGAAGACCTGCCGGCCTGGCGCATGGATCCGTCCAGACCGCCTCGAGCCGAACGCCTGACCTTCTGAGTGCTTGAAGAATAGACGGGGCGGCAAGGGCTTTGGAGAGCAGGCAACCGGGGGAGGAAGGCCGGGGAGATGAAGGGGGTGCGGCGTCGCCCCCAGGCGGCGGAGCTTGCGGCTATCGGGTCGGCTGCATGTAGCGAGCGAACCACTCGAGGGCGCGGATCGTGACGTCGCGACGATGGACAGGATCGACGAAGCCGTGGCCCTCG
>CAYWSR010000042.1:0-26198 GCA_964460385.1 uncultured Occallatibacter sp.
TAAACAGGAAAACTGTACCAAACAGAATGTATGGGATTCGATCGCGAAGTACCTCCACAACTTGATCTGTCAGGGCCACACCTCCAGAAACCATGAGAGGCCATGTTAGCCTGTGCTCGCATTCGTTCTCGGTGCGCAGCATCACGGTGAATGAGATGCACCTTGTAAACATGCAACTTGAGGATGAGGCAATCGAGTGGGAGAACTGGGGCGGGAAAATCGTCCAGATCGGAATGCACAGTCCCATGCCCGGAATGTCGAGCGCATTTCCCAGCGTGCCACAGAAGGGCAGTTCTGGGCGGTTTGTCGCCAATCAGGAAGTTACATCTGCAGGCACACGGCGTTAAGGTCAAAACCGACCGACAGTTTCGACTCCATAACATTGAAAAGACAACACCCAGGAAGCTGAACGCGCCTGATGGATTTGAACGCTGGTTTCGGTGTCAGGTCCCTTAGCCCATAATCTGCCCGTGGCCCAGCCAGCGACTCACATAGGCGGCCTGACCCACGTGGTACGTCTCGTGGTGGGCCATGAAGCCGACGATTCCGCCAACGGTGCCATCCAGCGACGGCGGCGCCTTTTCTGGTATCGGAGCTGATAGCGCCTCTACGGTCGCCGACTCAAGAGCCGCAGTGAGCGCGGCCGAGGCCTCTTTCCATGCCGCCAAAAGCTCTTCCGCCGATGGGTACTGCGAAACATCCTCGGCGCTCTTGCCTCGTCCAAACTCGTTCAGCCAGGGCGTGCTCCACTCCACGCCAAGGATGTAAAGCGTGCACCCGCGTGCCCATGTAATGTGGCCCAACTCCCAGAGCAGCGAGTTCGAAGTCTCGTTGGGGCGGCGGTTCCACTCCTCCCCGGTCACACCCTCATAGGCCTTGGGAAGCAAGACCTCGTTGTGGCGGAACATGGCAGCGGCGGAGGTGATTTGTGCGGGAACTGGCATCGGGCGGCTCTCCTCTTTTTGAACCCATTCCAGGGTGCAACTCATTCTAGTGGGCGCGGGATAACGACGGGAAGCTGCAAAGATTAATCTTTGATTGCCCGCGCCTTGCTACACCGAAGCCGACGCCATTTGCTTTGCCGGGGCGGCGAGGTTCGGGTCGTCGGGGATGAAGATCTGGAAGACCGTCCCGGACGATCTGCCCGCGGCGCCGGTGCGGCTGCGCACGTGCATCAGGCCGTGGTGCTTTTCCACAATCTCCTGGCTCACCCAAAGGCCGAGGCCCGTTCCAGTGATCTCCTTCGTGGTGAAGAACGCCTCGAAGATGCGTTGGCGTACGGCCGGCTCCATGCCGGAGCCATTGTCGGCCACCACAAAGCGAACTCCGCGCTGCGCAGGGTCTTTCCAATTGCGTGAGGGGCGCGCGCGCAGGATAAGCTTGCCGTTGGCGCTGCTTGCGTCGATGGCGTTCCCCACCAGGTTGGCAAAGACCTGGCGCAATTCCCCGGCGTAGCAGAAAATGTCCAGCTCCGCATCATATTTCCGCTCAACCTGGAGTTTCAATGAATTGATGCGCGCGGGATAAAGGTTGAGGACGGAGTCTAGCAGCTCGCCCATCCTGACGCGGCCGGGCAGAGTGGACTGGCGATAGAAGCGCAGCGTCTGCTGGGTGATCTCGGAGATGCGCTTGGCTTCGTGCTCGGCCATGACCACGTAGTTGAGCGCGGGATCCTGAAGGCCGCAGTAGCTGCGCAGCAGGAAAAGGAGGTTGGTGATGGCCTCGAGGGGGTTGTTGATCTCGTGGGCGATGGAAGCTGCCAGTCGGCCTGTGGCAGCGAGCTTCTCGGTCTTGCGCAGCGCCTCTTCGTTGCGCTTGCGCTCGCTCGCGTCCAGAACAATGACCCCGACCCAGCGCATCAGTTCAGTCGTGGTGTGGACCGGATAGGCGCTCACCAGCCAGGTCGAGGTCAGATCCTGTTTGCCTGGCGCGCCGGATTGAAGGGGCCCGCTGAGTTCAAGGTTGCTCACCGGCTTCTCCTGGGCGAAGACGCGAAGCACCGCATCCTCCAGTTGCTGGCCAATCGGCTGATCGAGCTGCTCCGGCAGCGTGCGGCCCAGGTGGCTCGAAAGCGGAATGCCCGTCATGTCCGCGAAGACCTGGTTGACGCGGACAAGGCGGCAATGGCGATCGAAGAAGGCGAGTCCGATGGGCGCGTTGGCCAGCATCGAGTCAAGCAGAGACAACGTGTCACTTAGGCCGGCGCGCTGCTCCGCCAGGGAGGCAACCATGCGGTTGAAGGCTTCGATCAGGTCGCCAATTTCGTTATGAACGGCGATGGGGAGCGGAAATTTGCGGCCGCTCTCCGGCAGGCTCATCAGGTCGCGGGTTCCGCGATGCAGCACTTCAAGCGGGCGCGAGATAGAGCGTGAAATGAGAAACACCAGGACCGCGGACGCCACGATCCAGATCACGCCAAATAGGATGGTGTCGTCGAGGATGGAGCCCAGCAGTTCGCGGGCCGAGGTCGGGTCGTACTCGATCCAGGCGTAGCCGCGCAGATCGTTGCCGGTGTAGATGGCCCCGGCGCCCTCCCAGGAATCTCCGCCAAGCGAGAAGGTCTGCGCCTGATCGCCTTTGAGGAGCGGAATCTGCGCTCGCTCGACCGGGGTAAGTGCGGTCTCGGCTGGATTGCCCTTGCTGACGTAGAGCACCTTGCCCGCGCTGTCAGTCACCTTCGCGCGCAAGACCGAGGGGCCCTGGCCCATCATCTTCACCGAGTGAGCGATCCAGCCCGGCTGATTCTCGAGCAGCGCTTCGCGCGACTGCAATGCCAGCGACCGCGCCTCATAGGCAAGGCGGCGCTGCGCGCGCTGGTAGATGTCGCGGGTCTGCTGGCGGATCATGAGCACCGCAAAAAGCGAGATGGACAGGCCCTCCAGCAACAACAGGGCGGCCAGCATCTGCCATCGAATTGACCGCGGCCAGAATCGCATCGGCTTCCTCTTCGGCTCAGTCGCCTGAGGAATTTCAGTGTACGGGAATCCGGCCCGAAAAGGCATGGGGTTCAAAAGGCCGGGGCCAGCTTTGCGGCCAGGGCGCGCGCGATCTGGTGGCTGTGGAAGCGGCCGTTTTCGATGAAGATCTCGTTGGTGCGCATGCCCGCCACAATGACGCCGGCCAGGTAGATTCCAGGTACGTTGCTTTCCAGGGTCTCCGGATCGCAGACAGGAAGCCGGTCGGGGCCCTCGAAACGAATGCCCATCGCCTCAAGAAAACTGAAGTCGAGGTGATAGCCGGTCATGGCGAAGACAAAATCGTTCTTGAGCGTGACAAGGCCCTGCGGCGTCTTTACCGACACTGTGTCCGGGCTGACCTCGACCACATTGGAATCAAAATACGCCTTGATCTCGCCGCATTTTATGCGGTTTTCAATGTCCGGCTTGATCCAGTACTTTACGTGCGGCTGAATCCCCGGTCCACGATAAACAAGGGTGACGCGCGCGCCGCTCCGCCAGAGCTCAAGAGCCACGATGGCCGCCGAGTTCTTGCCGCCGATGACGACTACATCCATTTCGAAGTAGGGATGAGGATCGACGTAATAGTGGTGGACCTTACTGAGGTTTTCGCCGGGGATGCCCATAAGGTTGGGCAGATCGTAATAACCAGTGGACAGGGCCAGCTTGCGGGCGCGCAGGGCGCTGGGGCGGCCGAAACGGTCGACGAGATGGACGGTGAAGTCTCCGTCGGCGCCTGCTACCCGTTCCACGCGGTGATACTGGCGGACGTCGAGCTTGTAGTGCGCGGCCACCAGGCGGTAGTACTGAAGGGCCTCGTTGCGCGTGGGCTTGGGGTTGGGGCTGGGAAACGGAATGTCGCCGATCTCGAGCAGCTCCGGCGTGGTGAAGAAGGTCATGTGCGCCGGGTAGTGAAAGAGCGAATTGCAGACACAGCCCTTGTCCACCAGGACCACCCGGAATCCGGCCTTCTGGGCTTCGATCGCGCAAGCCAGGCCGGTGGGCCCGGCCCCGACGACGAGCAGGTCAAAAATATCGGCGGGAGCTGTCGCTCCTGGGGCGGCTTCCAAAGCGGAATCGGACATGGAACTAGATTAGGGCAATTGGGGGGATCTCGGATGAAAGAGCGTTTCTGGGCGCTTCAGCGTCGAAAATGGTAGAATGGTAGAATGAAATGGTAGAAAGCCAGAAACGCGACGGCGCTGAACAGCAAGAATGAAAAGACAACGAAGAAAGTGAAGGAACTGGCGGCGCTGAAGGGCGTAAGCATGACGTCTGCCGTAACCATTGCAGTCGATGGGGAGTTGGAACGTCTGAAGTCCATTCAGGGGCTCAACGGAGCAGCCAGGAAAAAGAGCCGGTCTGAATTGCTTATGGAATTTGCAAAGGAGTACACCGCGCGCGTAAAGGACCCCATTCATTCCTGGGAGATTGATGCGCTTCTCTACGATGAGGACGGGTTGCTCAAATGATTCTCGATAGTACCGCTGCAACCAGAACCGAGGATGAATGAAAAGCCTGAATATCAAGAATCCGGAAGCCTACCAGCTGGCTCGGGAGTTGGCCCAGCGCAACAGCGAGACCGTGACCATGGCTGTAACGATCGCTCTTCGAGAGCGGTTGGAACGCCTGGCGCCAAATCCAAAGACAGGCCTCGCCGATCGGCTCGACGAACTGACCAAACGAACGGCCCCGCTACTGAAAGACTTACCTCCGTCCGATAAGATCGGCGATCTTCTTTACGACAAGGAAACTGGATTGCCGCTATGATCGTCGACTCATCCGCGCTGGTGGCGATTCTGAAGCGTGAGCCGGAGGGTGCGGCCTTTTCCGAACTCCTTGAAGCAACAAACGTTGTCAGGGTTTCAGCAGCCACCTACTTTGAGACCGGTATTGTGATCGATAGTCAGGGCAACCCGAGCGCAAGCCAACTCCTCGACGAACTCATTGAAGATTCGAGAATCCAGATTGAGCCAGTAACGGAAACACAAGCCAAAATCGCGCGCCAGGCCTACCGGAACTACGGCAAGGGCAGCGGCCATCGGGCCAACCTGAACTTCGGCGACTGCTTCAGCTATGCCCTGGCGCGGGAGAAGCGCGAGCCGATTCTCTTCAAGGGCGACGATTTTGTGCATACCGACTTAAGGACGGCTGTGAAGCAGCCGTAGGCTGTCTTTAGCTGGCCTCGGGAGGCGCAGGCTGCTTCGGCTTGAACTAACTCCAGACCCGCGCCATCTTCAGCTTGAGACCTGCCACAGGGCCGGTGCCCTCAACCACGTCTGGCTTTTCCAATTCCACCTTCGACGCGCCGGCTGCATACACGGCCACGGTTCCAGCAAATGGATCGATGCGCCAGCCCAACCGAACGCCGTTGGCAATCCACTGCTCCATCTTCGCGTCCAGCTCGGGCAGAGCGTCGGAGGGCGAAAGAATCTCGATCGGAAAATCGGGCGCGAAAGGAAGAAATCGCTCCCGCTCGCTCTCGCTCAATGCGGCCACGAGGCCGGATTCAACCCATCCCGCATCCGGGCTGAGCGTTGAGCCATCGGGCAGGTTGAATCCCGCATTTGAACTGAATGGTTCGCCGCGCCCATCCGCTTCAGCCCACGAAAAAAGCTCATGCGCGACATACGCTTCGCGGCGGCTACTTGCAAACCCACTCGCCGACCTTACGAGAATCTCTCCCGACGCCAGCCGCTCGACCTTGCGTGGCTTGTTGGCCTCGGAAAAGGCCATCAAGTCGTCGTCCGACATTGGAACCGGCGGACGGAAGCGAACTGGGAGTTCAACGTTCTGGAGAGAGACATTCATTTGGATCGTCTTCCCATCTGAATTGGGCGCCACATCGAAGAATTGCGCGGCCGAAGTTAGTGTAGACCGGGTGTCGTGGCGATGCCGGCAGCTTGACCGCAAATCGTCGATTGCATCAGATATGGGCGCGCGATTCTGGTGGGTCCAAGTTGGCGGTCGACGCCGGTGTGACGCGCCGAGGCCTCGCCTAAGGCTGGCCGAGCCGATTTGGATCCCGATCCAGCGAGTTGCCCGTCCCATCCGTTACCCTGAAGGGTTCGCATAGGAGCCCTAATGACCGTCATTCGCCAGGAAGATTTCATCCGCAGCGTCGCCGGCGCGCTGCAGTACATCAGCTACTACCATCCGGTGGACTACATCACCAGCCTCGCCAAAGCCTACGACCGCGAGCAGTCGCACGCAGCCAGGGACGCCATCGCGCAGATCCTCATCAATAGCCGCATGTGTGCCGAGGGGCACAGGCCCATCTGCCAGGACACGGGCATTGTGAACGCGTTTGTGAAGGTCGGGATGGATGTGCGCTTCGAGCCCGGCCCGGGCGAAGCCGTGAAGGACCTGCAAGAGATGGTCGACGAAGGCGTGCGCCGCGCTTACCTTGACCCGGACAACAAGCTGCGCGCATCGCTGCAAGCCGATCCGGCCGGCAAGCGCATCAACACCAAAGACAACACGCCCGCGGTGGTGAGCGTGGAGCTGGTCAAGGGCAACAAGGTTGACCTGACGGTCGCGGCCAAGGGCGGAGGGTCGGAAGCAAAGGCGAAGTTCGCCATGCTCAACCCCTCGGATTCCGTGGTGGAGTGGGTTTTGAAAACTGTGCCGACCATGGGCGCGGGATGGTGTCCGCCTGGGATGCTGGGGATCGGCATTGGCGGCACGGCCGAGAAGGCCATGCTGCTGGCGAAAGAGTCGCTGATGGACCCAATCGACATCCAGGATCTGATCGCCCGCGGGCCACAGACAACCGCGGAGAAGCTGCGCGTGGAACTCTACGACAAGGTGAACCGGCTGGGCATTGGCGCGCAGGGACTGGGCGGACTGACCACCGTGCTCGACGTAAAGGTGCGCGACACGCCGGCACACGCGGCCAATCTGCCCGTTGCGGTCATTCCCAACTGCGCGGCCACGCGGCACGCTCACCTTGTGCTCGATGGCTCCGGGCCGGTCTATCTCGATCCGCCGGATCTCGCGGACTGGCCGAAGCTCTCCTATGACCCACAAGGCGCGCGGCGCGTGAACCTTGACACGGTAACGCGCGCGGATGCCGCAACGTGGAAGCCGGGCGAAGTGCTGCTGCTGACCGGCAAGCTGCTCACTGGCCGCGACGCGGCCCACAAGCGCATGACGGAGATGCTGAGCCGCGGCGAAGAGCTGCCCGTGGACTTCAAGGACCGGTTTATCTATTACGTGGGTCCGGTGGACCCGGTGCGCGAAGAGGTGATTGGGCCGGCCGGCCCGACCACGGCAACGCGCATGGACAAGTTCACGCGCCAGATGCTGGCCGAGACGGGCCTGCTTGGCATGGTCGGCAAGGCCGAGCGTGGCCCTGCGGCGATTGAAGCAATCAAGGAGTTCGGTGCAGTGTATCTGATGGCCGTGGGCGGCGCCGCGTACCTGGTTTCAAAGGCGATTGTGGCAGCGAAGCAGCTTGCGTTTGAGGACCTTGGCATGGAGGGCATCTACGAGTTCGATGTGCGCGACATGCCGGTAACGGTGGCCGTCGACTCAAAGGGCACCAGCGTCCACCAGACCGGCCCGGCGGAGTGGCAGCAGCGCATCGCGGGCATTCCGATACTGCAGTGACAGTTCGCAGTTCGCAGCTCGAAGTTCGTAGTTCTTAGTTCATAGTTATCAGTTGTCAGATGCCTGAGCCCAGCTCACCTTCAAAAGCTGGCAGTGGTGACCGATTCTTCCCGGGTTAACGCTGCCAGCCCTTTCAATATTCTTTCCACGACAACTGAGAACTAAGAACTGACAACTGAGAACTGTCTTTCTACTGCTTCCCAAACCGATAGACCAGCCCGCAGGTGTAGCCCAGTCCGTTCTGCAGCGTTGAGCCGAAGCCGGTGACCATATACTCGGGAGCGATTCGTAGGCCAACGCTCGGCGTGACGTTGATCTCAACAAAGATGCTGGCATGTGCGGCAAAGGTCGAGCCATCGGGCCAAAGGGCACAAACACCAGGCGAAGTGCAAAGGCTCCCCTCGCCGTTAGTGTCTCCGGTGAAGTTGCCTCGCGCGTAGCCCGCCATCACCCGGCCGGACACGGAGTACTTGGGCTGGATATAGAAGCGGTACGTGGGCCCGCCCATGACAGTGTAAAAGCTGATGGCCGGCTTGATGATGCCGGACCCGGCGTCCTGGATGGGCTCAAGGAACGGAGTGCCGTAGTAGCCGCGGCCGTCGACCGTGGCGCCCAGCCGCTCGCTGAAGTAGCGCGTAAACCCGAAGTTCCAGTCGTACATGTTCACGCGTTCTATGCCTAAGCTGGGTGGCCCTGGATGAAAGCGGAGGTATCCTGCGCCGACGTAGCCATCCCAGAGGTGGTCGTAGATCTGGTGGATGGCCAGGGCGCGGCGCTGTTCGCGGCGAGCCCTGATGCGGGCCTGCACGCTGATCTGTCCCTGGGTCTGCCCTGCCTGGTTCTGCGAAGACTGGTTCTGTGCTCCCTGACCCTGAGCTGGCTGGCTCTGTGTATCCGCGGTCGCGGGGGCCTGCGGCTGGGTCGCGGGCTGCGTTTGCTGGTCGGCCGGCGGATTGGGCTGGATGGGGGTGTGCGCCTGGGCGGGGTCAACAGAGGCAGAACTGCTGCTCGAACTCGGCTCTTCGGCCTGGACGACGTAAGTTGCACTCAGAATGATCGCAAGCAGAAGGGCAAGACGGCGAAATAGATACATCGGACTCGGGTTTCCTCCACGGGAGTACGGAAGCTCAACCTGAAAAGTGAGGCAGCGCTCCCCCCTTAGGTATTAAACCATCCCAAGGGAGTGTTGTGGGTGAGCCTGTACTGCTTTGGACGCGCGCGGGGGCGATTCGCCGCTGAAAAGGGTCCGTCGCTCTGGGATGGGTCAGCATCCTGGCGCCAGCGCCGGGAGCTGGCACGAACGGCAGGAATGACCTTGGTTCCCGTGAGCGGACGATCTGGATCGTCTAGGATGAGAGACGGGAATGCTGAGAGCCACCATGGTGGTTCCGGAGAGGCGCGCAGGCTATGGGCAAGATTCTGCTGGGCATCATCGTCGGGTTCATTCTGGCTCCTTTTGTCGTGCTGGCATACCTGGAATTTGGCCAGGTACCTGTGGCTGTGGCCGATAAGCCGTTTCCACACGAACAACTGATCACCCATGTGCCCCTGAACGCGCGGATCGAGCGCGAGAAGATTGGAACCCCGCCAATACCGGTCAACGAGGCCAATCTGATCGCCGGCGCGCAGATCTATCGCGACAATTGCGCAGTCTGCCACGGGTACCATGGCATTCCATCAAGATTTGGCCCGCATATGTATCCCAGCGCGCCGCCGCTCTGGGAGAAGCACCACAACGGCGATGTGGTGGGCGTGAGCGATGACCCGCCAGGCGAAACCTATTGGAAGGCGCTCAACGGCATTCGGCTCACCGGCATGCCGGCATATAAAGACGTTTTGACCGACACGCAGTTGTGGCAGGTTAGCCTACTGCTGGCCAACGCCAATAAGCCGCTCCCGCCCGCGGCGCTCGGCCTCCTGATTGGCAAGGCTCCGGTGGCTTCGGCTGCGCCGGCTACCCCGGCACCGCCCGCACCTGCATCAGCGGCAAATCACTAGGCCAGAACCTTCCCGTCGTGGTTGGGGCAGCGAACCGGTGCGGGCCGTGGGAATTGGAAAGGTAGCAGAACGATGAGCGTACTGGATTCGTTTCGCAAGGGGCTGGGATTTTTTCTGATGAGCTTTGGCGTTTCAAGCCCGGCCAAAAAGCCCAAGCCTGTCCCGAAGCCGGCGCCAAAGGTGTCGCAGGACTGAGGCAGCATGGAATGGCCGTTGGAACTGATTGCAAGCCTGGTCGAGGCGGTTGGCAGCTGTCTCGAGGTTTTGGGCCCCGGATCGACCGGAAAATAGCGCTGAAGGTTAAGCTGGCTCCCGATTCCTTCCCTGCCCTCAACCAAATTGATGATTGCGGTGAAGAATCCTGCAACCAGAGCTTTGCTCGGTCCCTCCAATGGAAGTGAGAAGGCTGCACGCAAGATTGAGGGGAGGTAGTGGCCAATGAGTGCGGAAAACAAGAAAACCTGGGGTCGCGCATTTTGGGACTTCTTCATCCTGTTCAGCGGAATCTCCACCGCGTCGAACCTCTCCCGCACGCAAGGCCGGAAAGTCCGCGGGCGGGGATTGTTCCTCTTCCGCAAACCTCCAGCCGAGCAGCAGGCGCAAGAGCAAAATCCACGCTGAACCGCGACTGCGCGGCCCACGCTGAGAAACGCGGCAACCCGCGAATTGGTAGAATCTCGATATGGCTCTGACCCGCCAGCAGGCGCTCGACTACTTCCACTCTCCCGACCTGATCGGCCTGGGATTTGAGGCGGATGCGGTGCGCCGCCGGCTGCACCCCGAGGGCGTAGTCAGCTACATCATCGATCGCAATATCAACTACACCAACTTCTGCACCGAGTACTGCACCTTCTGCGCCTTCTACCGCCCGCTCAAAGGGCCCAGGGCGAAGGAAGGCTACATCCTCGAGTTCGAAAAGATCTACGAGAAGATTGCCGAGACACTGGAGATGGGCGGAACGGGCGTGCTGATGCAGGGCGGCATCCACCCCGACCTCAAGATTGACTGGTTCGAGCGGCTGTTCACCGGCATCAAGCAGCGGTTTCCGCAGATCTGGCTGCACTGCCTCTCAGCGTCCGAGGTGCTCGCCATCGCCGAGTACAGCGAACTGAGCCTGCGCGACACGATCATGCGGCTGCGCGAAGCGGGTCTCGATTCAATTCCCGGCGGCGGCGCCGAGATTCTCGACGACGATGTGCGCAAGCGCATTGCGCGGCTCAAATGTCGCACCGAGGACTGGGTCAGCGTTCACCGCACCGCCCATCAGCTCGGCATGCGCACCACCGCGACCATGATGTTTGGCGTGGGCGAGACGATGGACCAGCGCATTAATCATTTCCAGGTCGTGCGCAACCTGCAGGAAGAGACGGGCGGCTTCACGGCGTTTATCCCGTGGAGCTTCCAGCCTGGAAACACGGCCCTGGGCGGCCGCGGCTGGGAAGAAGCCACCAGTGTCGAGTATCTGAAGGTGCTGGCCATCTCGAGGCTCTATCTCGACAACATCGAGAACGTACAGGCCAGTTGGGTGACTCAGGGGCTCAAGGTGCTCGAGCTCGGGCTTCACTTTGGCGGCAACGACGTGGGCTCGGTGATGCTTGAAGAGAACGTCGTAAAGGCTGCCGGCACCTCCAACTGCACCACCGAGGAGGAACTGCGGCGGATCATCCGCGACGCAGGCTTCAAGCCCGTCCAGCGCGACACGTTGTATAGGACGATGTTTTTGAATTGAGCCTTTCGTGTACGAATGGGACGAAGCCAAGCGCGAATCCAACCTGAAAAAGCATGGTCTCGACTTCTATGCGGCACATTTGGTCTACGAGGATCCGAGGAAGGTCACATCCAGGCTCAAATCAAGACAAGAAGCAAGGTACTTGGACATTGCCTTGGTCGAGATAAAGGGGGCGATTCTGGCTTTGGTCTATTCTATGCGCAACGGGAAAGTGCGCTTCATATCGTTCCGATATGCTTCGCGCATTGAAACGAGACGCTATGCCACTGCCAAACCGTGATATGACTGATTGGGAGCGCGTCCGCAAGAGCATCGAGATGGACGAGCCGATCCCCTACGACCCCAACGATCCCGATGACGGCCCGTACGACCCCAACGATGACGCGGCAGTCGAGGCCTACTGGAGCAAGGCAACCATCTGGAGAGGCTATCCAAATCCCGTCATGATCCAGAAGGATGGCGTTCCCGTGAATCCGGACGGAACCCCCGCATCTGAAACCGGGAAGCCCCGCGCCAAGGCCTCCTGAGCCGATTTCCTGGGCGCAGCGAATTAGCCCGAGAATTAAAATGTTCAGCCCCCACCTGATCCCTCCATCAAAACATGTGCCCGGCGTCACACGCGCTGACCTTTTGGCGTAGCATGATTATTAGGATCGTGCTACCAATCCGTTTGCCGCGCCCCCGCGTACCCAAAACGGGAGCATGAGCCAAGCGGAAGCAGAAAAGGACATGCCATGGGTTTGCTGAGCAGGATCGGCATTGCGCTGGACTCTGACCTTCTGAAGCGGTTCGACCGCTCCATGCGCCATCGCGGCTACACCAACCGTTCCGAAGCCTTCCGCGACCTGATCCGGGATCGCCTGGTGAAGGAGCAGACGGCGATGCCCGACGCTACCGTGGTGGGAACCGTGACCCTGATCTACGACCATCATGCCCACGGGGTGAGCGAAATGCTCACCGAACTGCAGCACGCGAGCCACGACCTGATCGTCTCCACCAGCCATGCGCATCTCGATCACGATTCCTGCCTTGAGGTACTGATCGTGCACGGCAAGTCGGGTCATGTCGCGCAGTTCGCCGACCGCATCATCGGCCTGAAAGGTGTGCAGCATGGGCAATTGGTGATGACGGTGCCGGCACACGCGATTGATGGACCGGAGGCGGCCGGCCACGCGCACTCCCACAAGCACGAACACCCCCACAATCATAGCCACAAACACTGAGCAGGAAGGACGCACCTCGACAGATCTTGAAATCGGTTCGGGGCAGGATGCAGGCCATGGGTAGCACGAATTCAAGAATCGTCATATCGTTCGTGCTTGCCCTCGCGTCTTGTGTCGCCGGCGCACAGCCGGCCGGAATCCATGTTGCGGGAACCGTGCTCGACCCCGTCGGGCACCCGGTGCCCGAAGCAAGATTGAAGTTCGAACCTGCCTCCGGCGTTTTGCTCGCCCCTGCCGCCCGCGCCACTAGAACGCTCCCGACTGAAACGGACAAGGACGGTAACTTTGCTCTCGACCTGCCCGCGTCGGGGGCCTGGTCCGTTCAGGTCGAGGCCGATGGATTTGCGCCCATCACGCGCAAGCTCGCCGTAAGCCCGAACGCAGCGAGCCTGACGCTGCGCATGGAGAAGGTGGCTGCGACCACCGAGGAGGTGCTGGTCTCCGCAGCCGTAACCCGCATCGACCTTGACCGTCCCGATCCTTCGGAAACGGTGATGGTGCGCGAGCAGTTGCTTGACGCCAATCCCGGAAGGCCGGGCGCGCCCATCTCGATTCCCGGCCTGCCCATTGAGACCGCATCCGGCGGCATCAAGGCGCCGCAATACTTTGCCCCCGGCGTCATGGCAGACCACGGCGAACCGATCGCGCAATACATCACAGTCGGCGGATACCTGGTGACCAACAACCTCTCCGCCAACGCGCACGGCAACGGCTACTCCGACCCCAACATCTACGTCTCCGGCGCGCTCGCTGGCGTCACCACCGACGGCGGCGCTTTCAACGTGCTCGAAGGCAACCACGCCCTTAACCTTGCTGCGACCTACATGCCTCGGCAGCAGATGACGAACTTTGTCACCCTCACCGGCGACGATCGCGACATCGATATGACAGCCGGCTTCGCTCCCAAGAATCCGGCCAGGCGGGAGTGGGTCGCTCTGGAGGCCAACTACGGCAACGGTCTGCTCAAGGATATGGAGCACCGCCAGATGTACAAGTTGAACGCGCAGCGCGTCTTCGACGTTGGCCGGCACGAGCTTACGCTTTTCGGCATCGCCTCTTATGGCGTCTCACACGAAGGAAATCTGGTTCCCATCGGATTCGGCCAGGATTTGGGCGATACGCTCGACCCGCGGCAGATGGACCAGACCCACACCGCCCTCGCGGCCGCCGACGACCGCTGGAAGATCGGAACCAAGGACGATTTGGCCTTCTCCGGATTCGCGCGCACCTACAACTTGGCGCTGTTTTCCAACTTCGGCGAGGGCCTCATTCGGCAGAGCGAGTTCCGCACCGTGGAAG
Source organism: uncultured Occallatibacter sp. (assembly GCA_964460385.1). GTDB lineage: Bacteria > Acidobacteriota > Terriglobia > Terriglobales > Acidobacteriaceae > Telmatobacter. The sequence continues at coordinate 13,818 of CAYWSR010000042.1, forward strand.
GCGCGCAGGCGCGAGAAACGCACACCTTCGCGCCGTGGCTGCAAGGCATGACCGGCCTCGACTACCACGAGGACGACATTCACAACGACGATCTGGACCACTATCTCTCGGTCGTTCCCCAGGTCTATGGCCCATTCGTCAAAGTGCTCTCCAGCAATATCACCGTCCGCGACCTCACGCCCTATGTCGCTGTGCGCAGCGATCTCGGCAGCCACCTGCGCTTCTACGGCGGTCTGCGGCCTGACACCATCGAGCTGAAAAACGACAACAAAATGGTCGCCGCGGATTCCTTTGATCGATGGAGTACATTTCTGGCCCCCAAGGCCACACTGGCCTGGACGCCTGGAACCGGTCGCGCCCGCTGGCTGCCTTCGGCTTCGTTCAGCTTGGGACAGGCGTTCTTTACCCAGGATCCGCGCATCTCCGTCCAAGGCCCGCTCACAGGCCCGACCGGAGCAGCGGCATTGCCCTCTCCCTTCGAGCGCTCACACTCCATGCAGTTGGTGCTCGAAAAAGAGTTCTCGGCCACCGACGTGCGCGTGACGCTCGGACGCACGACGACCACGGAGACCACGGGCAAGATCGACCCCGACAACGGCACGCCCTTTGACCTGGGACCGGGCAGGCTCATGTTCCTGACCGCCAACGTACGCCATCAATTCAGCAGCTATGGAACCGTGCAGGCGATCTTCTCCAAAGCCGATGCGCGCGTGTTGAATGAGTTCTCTTCCGATCCCGGAGTCACCGGCAACACCGGATGGAACCCCACAGTGGAGGCCCCGCGCACCATATTCGACGGCCTGGTCACGCTGGACAAGCTGCCCCTCGGCTTGCACGGACGCGGCGAGTACGAGTATGTGGGTCACAAAATTCTGGACGCCGCCAACAGCCAGAACAGCTGGAAGCAACTCGAAGCCATTCCCGTGGGGGAAACGCGCCTGGCGTTGGTCCGCACCTTCCTCAACGGCCGTCTTGAAGTGGGCGCGAACGGTATGCTGGCTCGCGGCTACACCGGCCAAACCACCGAGACCATCGCACCATTGGCCTCCGGTGCTCCATGGCAAGTCGGCGCTGGAATTCCTTACTGCCCCGTGGGGTCCGGTCCGAGTGGCGCACAGAACGACTTCGACTGCGGAGCTGTGTCCGGCACAGAGTGGCCCGTCGGCATCCGCATGGTCTCGTTCGTGGGCGGGTCCATCTCGTGGCACTTTCGTCAGGAGAGGTGAGGGGCGACGGACGTTTGCGTTTCAGCGCTAGCGCTTCCTCGCGACCCGTTTGACGACGGCAGGCAACGTGCCGCGCGGGAAGGCCGTCGACTGGCGCACAACCAGGCGTGTACCGATCGCCCAATTGATCTGTTTGGCCTTGGGATGGTTCGGTTCAATGCCGGCGCGCAGAGCCTCAACGGCCGCGACAGCCAGTTCCTTGCACGACATCTGCACGGTCGTCAGCGGCGGCAGCATGAACTGCGCGAGATGAACATCGTCAAAGCCGACGACTGAGACGTCTTCGGGAACTTTGTGGGTGGTGCGGAAGAGAGCGTGCAGTGCGCCGATGGCTGTCATGTCGTTGGAGCAGAGAACTGCAGTGGGCAGCGTGTCGAGCGCAGCCAGCTTCTCCATGGCCGCAATGCCGCCTTCCATCGTGTGGTCGCCTTCCACCAGGCGCTGCTTTGGAACCCTCAGGCCGAGCTCGCGCATCGCTTTGAGGAACGCATCGCGCCGGGCCAAAGCGGAGCGAAGACGCAGCGGGCCGGAGATGAAGCCGATCTGCCGATGGCCGAGTGCAGCGAGGTGCTGCACAGCCTGGCGGATTCCTTCGCCGTAGTTGACCTTGAGCACGCGAATGTTTTCAAGGTGCGGGCCCGCGTCGACAAAGACCAGCGGAAAGCCGCGGTCGACAAGCTTCTGCACCAGGTCCTCTTCAATCCCGAAGGTCATCACGGCAACACCATCCACGTTGCGCTGCAGCATCCGCCGTATCAGCGACTCGGTGCGCCCGGGATCGTAGTTGGTTGAGCCGACGAGGACCTCGTATCCCTGCTCGACGGCGAGGTTCTCAAACTCCTGTATGAGTTCCGGAAAGAACGGGTTGGTGATCTCAGAGACGATGAGGCCAAGCATGCGGCTGCGCCCCGAGACCAGCGCCCGCGCCTGCGTATTGGGCAGGTAGCCGACCTCCTCCACCGCCTTCCACACGCGCCGCGCCAGTTCCGGGTCGACGGTGGGGATGCCGTTGACCGCACGGGAGACGGTGGCGATGGAAACACCCGCGCGGCTGGCCACGTCGCGAATGGACGTATGGCCTGCGCGCCGCCGGAGAGGTAGGGACTTGCCTCGAATGTTCACGACAGGGAGGATTGTACCCTTTCCCCGTGTTTCTCAGCAGTGCGTGTGCGGGGTGGCCGAGATTAATCCATTTGTTACGAAGGCTTTGAAGCTGGCTTGACGGCTTTCACTGAGTTGAGCCAAAACGGGTCTCGGCGCACTTTCAGAAAGCGTTTCCCGCCAGCGGCAATGCGATTCCCGCACGCGTAATGTTTGATCCGGCCCCGGCGGATGACGTCTGGGTGCCCCATCCATTCCGCGTTTTTCGAAGAAGACACGCGGAATGGGTGGGATGCAATCAAGCTCTATCGTTGCCGAATCAAAGGCTCACGGATGTGTCTGCCCGCCAGCCGCCACGTCCACCGCGTGCTTCAGCAAACTCAGAATCGCGGCAAGGCTCTCTTCGGCGCCTTTTTGGCTGCCGGGAAGGTTGACGATGAGCGTTCGCCCCGCCAGCCCGGCCACTCCCCGCGAGAGCCAGGCAAACTGATTGCGTTGAGCGCCGGTCGAGCGCATAGCCTCGGCCAGTCCCGGCGCTTCGCGATCGATCACGCGCCGCGTGGCCTCCGGTGTGCGATCCCTCGGGCTCATTCCGGTTCCGCCAACAGTGAGAACCAGCACAGCACCCGCCGCGGCCAACTCGCGCAGCGCGGCCTCGATCTGATCTTCTTCGTCGGGCAGAAGCCGCGTCTCGATCGCCCCTTCTGGCCATTGGGCGCGCAGCAACGCAACCACTGCGGGACCTGCGGTGTCCTGCATCAGTCCCTGTGAGCAGCGGTCGGAGATGGTGAGCACAGCGAAGCGCATGAGAACGATTGTAGTGCGCTACTGGACCGGCAGAATTTTGATTGTCCGCAGCCAGGTCTCCGCACTCTGGGGCCAGGTGGTCACCGGCAGAGCTGTGCGGCGCAGGCCGTAGCCGTGGCCGCCTTCTGCATAGATGTGCAGTTCGGCAGGCGCCTTGGCATTTTCTAGCTGCTGAAAGTAGACGAGAGCGTTCTCAACATGGACCGGATCGTCCTCGGCCTGGACGATGAATGTGGGCGGCGTGTCGGCCGTGGGATCGACGTCTGGATTGGGCGCGAAGTTCTTGTCGGCGAGCGCGAGGTAGCCGGGGTAAATGACCACGGCAAAGTCGGGACGGCAGCTCAGGCTGTCGGCGGGATCAACGGGATCGTAAAGCCGCTTGTCGTAATGCGTGCTGATTGCTGCGGCGAGGTGTCCGCCGGCGGAGAAGCCCAGCACGCCGATGCGATGCGGGTCGATGCTCCATTCCGCGGCGTGCTGGCGGGCCAGGCCCATGGCTCTTTGCGCATCCTGAAGGGCCGCGTCGGACTTCGGGTACGGGCCGGTCTTGGGGACGCGGTACTTGAGCAGAAGGCAGGTCACGCCGGCGGAGTTGAGCCAGTCGCAGACTTCGGTTCCTTCAAGGTCGATGGCCAGAATGTTATAGCCGCCACCCGGAAAGATAACGACGGCTGCGCCAGTGTTCTTGCCTCTCGGCGTGTAGACCGTGAGCGTGGGAACGGAGACATTGCCGAGCCGGACGAGCGGCCGCCCGGCAATGAGATTGTCTTTGGCCGTGGTGGTATCCACTTCGGGCGGCAGATTCGTAGGTGCTCCGGGAGCCGCGCCCGGCCAGATGTTGATCGTTGGCCGATCCGCCGGCGGAGGCCATCCCGATTGGGCTGACAACAAAGTGGCAGAAGCCGCCACCACCGCAACAAGAACCAGAACTCTGCGTGCACTCATGATCAATTCCCTCGCAACAAAAACGTCGCACCGATGATCGCAGGCGCAAGGCCGCGAACGCAAATCGCATGGTGTAGAGCAGGGCAACGGTACTTTAGGCGAGGTGCCGATCCAACTGCAACGCTGAGGTTTCAGGAGACCGATTGCGACTCTTTGTGCCTCATCACAAGGGCAAAAGTGCAAAGCGCGCCTGGGGAATGCGCGCTTCGTAGCTTCCTGCAAAACGGCCTCAATTCAAAGCGACCGCCAGATGTCGTCGTTTACCGATCCTGGCAGGAACACGGCGGCGTTGCTCGCGAGCGCTCCCAGGTACTCAGCATCGGCGAGCAGCTTCGCCGAAAGAGCCTCCCATTCTCCCAGGCCCTCGTAGTTCGTTCTGAACGCAATGCGGCCCGGATTTCCGCCGACCGGAACAAGCAATTCAATCGTGACGCCGTACTTCTCCTTGATGAGCTTTTTGATCTGGTGTGCGAATGCTATCGCATCGCCGGTCTTTCCAGGCGCAATCGCCCCTGAACGAATAACAGTGACCATCCTTGTCTCCTCTTTCCTTGAATTGAATTGTGTTTGGGGAATTTAACTCAGCAAGAAGGGGCCCAGCTGAGTGGCCCCATAATACACGGGGCCACGGGGCACTCGCTACGTAATTTGGGGCTTGCGAGCAGCGCCGCCGTCAGACACGTTCCCGGTCCGATCTTCCGCTGCCCTCACGGCCGTGCCTTGCGCGGGATCAGCAGCCGCACCGCTTCGGGCACGATCTCCAACGTGGCCGGCAGGCTGCCCAGCAGTTCGCCATCGGCCTCGGCAAAGATCTGCGTCTTGGAGCGGTTGCGAGGCCGGCATACCACGGACACGGCGTCGAGAATCTCGACCTGGCCGTTGAAGGTCTGCCGCTTGAACATGACCGCGAGCAGAAACTTGAAGTATTGGAAGCGGCTGCGCGTCTTGAATGCCACCAGGCGGAGCTCCTCATTGTGCAGCGTGGCGCCGGGGGCGAGATTGTGGAGCACGCCGCCGAAGTCGCGGATGCGTATCGCCAGCAGCTGCGAGATCTCAACCACGCGGGAACGATTGTTTGCGCTCTCCTCAAAGACAGCCTCGAAGAGCGGAAACGAATGAGTGACCCAGACTTTGAAACCCTCGATCAGGTAAAGAACGTAGCCGAAGCGTCGCTTGAGTCCTGCATCCAGGCGCGAAAGAAACAGCGCATCGGCGCCCACGCCCGCTGCGACAGTGAAGTAGCGCGAGTGCGTGACGCCGCGGCCGTTCTTGTAGGAGATGCGGCCCACGGGCACCAGGACCGGCTCCGCGGTCAGCAGCCTGCGGACGGCTGTGAGCGGCGAAGCGCGCAGCCCAAGGTCCGAAGCCAGTGCGTTGGCCGTTCCCAGCGGAATCACCCCGAGCGCGACCTCAGTCCCGACCAGAGCCTGCAGAATTTCGTGGACGGTCCCATCGCCCCCGCAGGCGATGATCGTGTCGCAGCCGCGCGCGACCGCTTCCCGGGCCAACTTGGCAGCACTGCCAGGAGCGCTTGTTTCCAGCTTTTCGGCTTCCACGCCGGCTTCGCGCAGCGCGGCGAAGGCCTTCTCCACCATCAAACTGCGCCGGGACGAGTGCTGGCCGGATGCCGGATTGTAAATCAGGGCGGCGTGACGCATTGCGACTCTCCGGGGCCTGTCCTCCCGATTGAGAACCAACCTTTGAGCTTTACTTCTATCTTCGCATGGGATTGTAGTGGACCGGGATTGGCGGACGAGATGCCACCAGCGCCGCCTCCGCCCGGTCGCACTCTGCGTTGTGTTGAACCAACTTGGCACGGTTTGCGTACACCGCATAGAATTGCCCGACGAACAATCGGAAGGGAATTGAGGCTCGCCCTCAAGACGGGACCAACAAATGAGCAATCGCACGCGCACTTCCCTGCTTTCTATCGCCCTGATGCTGCTCACCGGCTTTCTGGCCAGCCTGCCTGCACCTGCCCAGGACAAGACCGCCAAGACCGACGCCGCAACGCCTCGTTACAAGGACCCGAATGCTCCCATCGCGGACCGTGTGGCCGATCTGCTGCCGCGGATGACGCTCGAAGAGAAGGTGGAACAGCTAGCCGGCGGCTGGGAAAACAAGATCGACGTGATCGACCCGACCGGCACTTACACCAAGGAACAGGCGCGCAAGATCGTCAGCGGCGAATGGGGCCCGGACATGAAGTTCACGCCGCGCCAGTCGGCGATCCTGCGCAATGCCGTCCAGCGCTACCAGCTCGAGAAGACGCGCCTCGGCATTCCGGTGATCTTCATGAGCGAGGGGCTCCACGGGTTGATGGAGTACGGCAGCACCAGCTTCCCGCAGGCGCTGGGCCTGGCCGCAACGTTCGATCCGCCGCTGATCAAGCGCGTTTTCACGGCGGTGGGCGAAGAAGCAGGCGCGCGGGGCATCGGACAGGTCTTCTCACCGGTCCTCGACATTGCGCGCGACCCGCGCTGGGGCCGCACGGAAGAGACCTATGGCGAAGATCCTTATCTCGCCTCGCGCATCGGCGTGGCCGCCATCGAGGGCTTCCAGGGCGATGAATATCTGATCGATCGCCAACACGTTCTCGCCACTGCCAAGCACTTTGCCGTGCATGGAATGCCGGAGGGCGGCACCAACACCGCGCCCGGCAACTACTCCGAGCGCATTATTCGCGAGAACTTTCTGGTTCCCTTCCAGGCAGCGGTCCAGGAAGCCCACGTGGGAAGCGTGATGGCCTCGTACAACGAGATTGACGGCGTGCCCAACCACATCAACCACTGGCTGCTCGATAAGGTGCTGCGCCAGGAGTGGGGCTTCAACGGTTACCTCACCTCCGATGGAGACGGGCTGCAGATGCTGGTGAATACGCACCACGTGGCCCGCAACAATGCCGATGCCGCGCGCCAGGGACTCAGCGCCGGCATCGATTACGATCTGTCGGATGGCGGCGTTTATCGCACCCTCATCGACCAGGTGAAGCAAGGCGTTGTACCTGAGAGCGAGGTCGATCGCGCTGTAGCGCGCGTGCTGACCACCAAACTCCGCCTCGGGCTTTTCGATCACCCGTTGGTCGATCCCGACTATGCCGAGAAGATCGTCAACAGCGAAGAGCATCGCAAGCTGGCCGTTGAAGCCGCGCGCGAAGTTCTAGTGCTCCTGAAGAACGACAAGAACACGCTTCCGCTCGACCTGGGCAAGATCAAGACCATCGCCGTCATCGGGCCAAACGCGGCAGACCTGCACATTGGCGGCTACGCCCGCGATCCCGGACAGGGCGTGAGCATTCTCGACGGCATTCGTGCACGCGTGGGCAACAAGGCCAAGGTCGTGTACCAGGAGGGCTGCAAAATCACCAACGCGCCCCAGGGCTACATGGGATGGCAGGCCGACAACGTGCAGTTGGTCGACCCAAAGACGCAGACGGGCTCCATTCAGGCCGCGGTCGACGCGGCGAAGAAGTCCGATGTCGCCATCGTCGTGGTGGGCGAGAACGAGAGCACCAACCGCGAAGCGTGGAGCGAAGGACATCTTGGTGATCGCGATTCGCTCGACCTTCTCGGCGCACAGAACGACCTGGTGAAGGCAGTCGTCGAGACGGGAACGCCGGTGGTAGTGATTCTGATCAACGGCCGTCCGCTCTCCATCAACTACATCGCCGAAAAAGTTCCTGCGATTCTCGAAGGCTTCTATCTCGGCGAGGAAGGCGGCGTTGCAGCGGCCGAGGTTCTGTTCGGCGATGTGAATCCCGGCGGCAAGCTGCCCATCACATTCCCTCACACGGTGGGCGCGCTGCCCGACTTCTACAACCACAAGCCGAGCGACAACCGCAGCTACGAGTTCAGCACGCGCAAGCCGCTTTTCGCGTTCGGCTACGGGCTGAGCTACACGACGTTCAAGTTTGACAACCTGCGCGTGGAGCCGGCTGAGATTCTTCCCGGCGGCAAGACCAAAGTCAACGTCGACATCTCCAACACCGGCAGCCGCGACGGGGACGAAGTGCCGCAACTTTACATTCATCCCAAAGTCTCATCCGTCACGCAGCCGGTCATGCGCCTCGCCGCCTTTGAGCGCATAACTTTGAAGGCTGGCGAGAAGCGAACGGTCTCGTTTGCCGTTACTCCGGAGATGCTCGCATTCCTGAACACCGACATGCATCGCGTGGTGGAGCCCGGCGTCTACGAGATGATGGTGGGCCCAAGCTCCGACAACACAAAGACGGCACGCCTGACGGTTGGCGGGGGCGCGAACGCACAGCCTCCGTTGCCCCCACCGCCTGTTGGCTCCGAATCTGGGCTCGTCAGCAACTTCGATGAAGGCAAGGTCGCTGCCAACTACGGAATGTGGATTCCGGCCAGCGACTCGATGAACGGCGGCAAATCGAAGTCCAGTTTCAAGATCGTCGAGCCAGGGGCAAACGGCACCAAGGGAGCCCTTGAGGTGGACGGTGAAGTGGTTTCCAGCGGAGGGCCCTACTCGTTTGCAGGCGCTCTGTTCTCGCCGAACCAGGCCATCATGCAGACAGTCAATCTGTCGAACAAGAAGGCGATCAGTTTTTGGGCTAAGGGCGATGGCAAGACCTACGTGCTGCTGGTGCTTACTGAACAGCGCGACGGCAGCAACGGCGAGCCGGCCATGCAACCCTTCGCCGCGGGCCCGGAGTGGAAACAGTACACGTTTCCATTTTCTGACTTTGAGACGGACGGCTCCGACCTCAAGGGCCTCGGCTTCCTCCGCGCACAGGAGCCGGGCCCCTTCTCATTCCAGATCGATCAGGTGGAGATCAAGTAGCTCCATCGGTCGAGAACCCACAAACGCCGGCAGCGAAACCCGAGTCGACGTACCTCGGAGCCCGCACAGTCGAGTGGCTTTTTCCTTCAAGAAAAAGCCACCTTCAAGGTCCTCCGTCAGGCCACCCATACTCTGGTTTCGCTCAGCCGGTGTGGGCTTCGGCGTTCGTGGGTTCGTTCGTTATTTGCGATCATTGGCTTATAGGGAATAGAAGATATCTTCGCACGAATCTGATTTGTTCGGGATCGGCGCACTCACGGCGATCAGAAGGGGTGCGATTCTTCGTCACTGAGGTGGGTGGCCGTTGATCGTGGACTGACGTGAACTTTGAGCCGGTCTGCGACGGCACTCGGCGACCGGAGTTCGGCCACGGTCTTCCAGCCATCGGGCTTCTTGTTTGGACTGGGCGGCGGGGACGACCATCGGGGCAGTTCCAGATGAAGGTACTCTGCCATGGCTTGAGCATGAGGCTCGTACAGCCTTCGAATGGCTGAGAGGCGGGAACGGGTGTCGGGGCTGCTGCAGAGTGAGAAACCAGATTCGTCGAGGAGTTGGCAAAGGTTGCCGAACTCGTCATCGTGCAGCCGCACAGGCACGTTGTCGCGGTATCGTTGCTCCTTGGCTTCAAGGTGGAAGACGTGTCCCAGATCGACGAGCACGTGGCGGGCGACAGCGAATGTAAGCTGCGCCTGCCGGGTATTAGGCCCCTCCACCGTAGTAATGAGCAATGAGCAAGCGTCAAGGATGGCCGTGAGCGCGGAAAGCCAGCTTTGGTTATCGTGCTGCGAACGGTAATAGCAAAGGATAGGGTAGGAGATGTGGGTCTCAAGCATGGTGGCCGCCCAGCGCTCCCACTCGCTCAACAGCACCGTGAGAGCTTCGTGGCCGCCACTGAAATTATGCCGCGTGAGCAACTCCCCGGCAGTTGGAGGCGAACCGGCGCGCGCGTCGAGGAGAGCTACCGATATCTCGCGATTAGAAAAAGCTGTATAGAGCACAGGAAGGTAGCCGATCACCAGCGCTACGAACCCAAGGCCGGTACCGGCCTCCATTACGATGAGGGCGCGAGCAATTGGGCTGGTCGGCAGCACATCTCCCAGGCCAAGGGTAAAGATGGTGGTGCCGCTTACGTAAATAGAACTGCCCAGCACCTCTAACGCAGATACGGGGTGAGTCGGGTCGGCGAAAGGCGCTCCCATTCCCAAAAAGATCAGCCCATAGGCAAGGATCAAAAGAAGGGCCCATAAGATGAAGAGGACGAGCAGCGCGAGCGGACCATAAGCGCTGTAAAGCTGTTCCCGGCTGCGTCGCGAGGGAAATGCGCCAGCGAGAGCGGTCCACGGATACCAGGTGACGAGGAAGAAAAGTCGGGTAATGCGGAACCGGCCGACTGGGCGGCGCGGCAGAATGATGGTCTGGAAGGCGTCCAACAGGACAAAGGCAAGAAGTATGCAACCGGCCAGGAGCGCTGTGAAATGCATAAAGTTCACTTTAAAGGGTCGCGGCGAATTCGGTATAGCACCGGTTGAGGAACTGCGATGCAGAGGACGGCAAACCTCAGGCGCGCGCCCACCACAACATTCGTTGCAGCAGACTAAAGCTTTGGTTCAGGAAAGAAATAAGTTATCTAGGTTGTATATGCTGCGCACGATTTTCGGCCGGAGCTCACAAACTCCATGTGCTCCGGCCGAATTAACTGCAAGTCTTTAAGAAAGTTTGACTTTCACCTTTTTGGGTGCACCCACAACTGTGGTTCTGCTCGTGTTCGCGCCCTAGCTGCAGCCGCTCGTCGACCCGCAGCTCATGCAGCGATAGCAACTGCCGTTGCGAACCATGATCGCGCCGCAGGTGGAGCAGCTGGGCGCATCGCCCATCTCATACATGCCGCGCATCGCATCCGAGGCATGATAGATGCCGCGGTCCTTCAGGTCCGGCATGGGCTGGCCACCGGAAATGCCCGAGGCCTGGGGCTCGGGTGCGATGCCTCCGCCCGCCGGCTGCCCTTGCTGACCGCCCCCGGTTTGGCTCACTTGATTGAGCCGCTTCGCAACCTCCTCGGCAAGCCGCGCCAGGTGAGCCTGCGAAGCGATTGCGTCGTCTTCCGACTCGATATCCGTTGTCATGCTGGGCGCGGCCGGAAGCTGCGGAGCCGGCGGCGCGAATCCGGCAAAGAGGCTGAGCTGCGTGCCCGAGAGGAAGCGCAGGTTGATCCAGCGGAAGATGTAGTCCATCAGGCTCTTGGCGTAGCCGATCTGCTCGTTGCCGGTCCAGCCCGAGGGCTCGAAGCGCGTGTGCGCGAACTTCTCGCACAACACTTTGAGCGGCACACCGTGCTGCAGCGCCATTGAGACCGAGACGCCAAACGCATCCATCAGGCCGCTGACGGTCGAACCCTCCTTGGCCATCTTGATGAAGATCTCGCCCGGCTGGCCGTTGGGATACAGACCCACTGTCACATAGCCCTCGTGCCCTGCGATGGAGAACTTGTGCGTGATGGACGCACGCTCGTCCTGCAGCCTGTGCCGTACAGCGCGCGGCGGTCCGTTCGGATCCTGCGATTCTTTCCGCAGGTCGGCTGCGGCGACGCCTGCTGAAGCCGAAAGCACCGGAACAGCAGCGGCCTTTGCGATCTCCTCGAGATTCTTCTGGAAGGCCTCGGCTGCGGCGATCACCTGCCTGGCCGTAACTTCGAGCTTCTCGCCGACCTTGGCTTCCAGCGACTTGAGATCCGCCTCGGCTGCGGGCTGATGAGCGGCAAGGCTCGCCAGCACCCGCGTTCCCACGGCGTCGAGCGCTGAAGGTTCCTTCTTCGCGTCCATGCTCGTGTTCAGCGGCTGCGTCCCCTTGGAACCATCGCGGTAGATGGCGACGGCCTTGATGCCCTGGCGCCAGCTTTCTGCGTAGGCCTCGGCCACGTCGCCCACGCTCGCCTCGTGAGGCAGGTTGACGGTCTTCGAGATGGCGCCGGAGAGGAATGGCTGCGTGGCGGCCATCATTTTGATGTGGCCCATGTAATGGATCGAGCGCGTTCCCTTGGCCGGCTTGAAGCTGCAATCGAAGACGGCCAGGTGCTCGGGCTTGATGCCGGGTGCGCCTTCAATGGTGCCCGTGGCATCGATATAGCTGACGATGGCGTTCACCTGATCGTCGTCGTAGCCGAGCTTGAACAGCGCGGCAGGAACCGTCTGGTTGACGATCTTGATCATGCCGCCGCCGACCAGCTTCTTGTACTTCACCAGCGCCAGATCGGGCTCGATGCCGGTCGTGTCGCAATCCATCATGAAGCCGATGGTGCCGGTGGGCGCAAGCACGGTGGTCTGCGAGTTGCGGTAGCCGAAGCGCTCGCCGAAGATGAGCGCCGTGTCCCAGCACTCGCGGCTCGCATCGATCAGCGCATCAAGTTGCGGAACCACGAATGGCTCGTTCGTGGTTTGCGACTTGCCGATATTGTTGACCTCGGCGCGGTGCATGCGGATCACGTCGAGGAAGGGCTCGCGGTTGA
>CAYWSR010000043.1:0-26138 GCA_964460385.1 uncultured Occallatibacter sp.
TGTGGTGGTGCATGGAGGCCCCGGCGCCGACCACACTTACTTCCTGCCCTACCTGCTGCCGCTGGCGAGGACGCACCGGCTCATCTTTATTGACGAGCGCGGCTCGGGCCGCTCGCAGCGGCTGCAGGATACGAGCCTGTACACCGTGGAGAACATGGTGGAAGACGTGGAAGATGTGCGGGTGGCGCTGACGCTGGGCAAGATCTCGCTGCTGGGGCATAGCTACGGCGGGGTGCTGGCTGAGGCTTACGCGCTGAAGTACCAGCAGAACCTGAGCCACCTGATACTGAACTCCACCTTCCCTTCGACGAAGCAGATGAACGACGTGCTTGCGCGCGAGAAGGCGCAGATGGCGCCGGGGAAGCTGAAGCGGCTGAACGAGTTGGAGGCAGCGGGCCTGTTTGGCAAAGGCGAAGCGTGGGAGCACGGGCGCTACACGAACGAATATGCCAAGCTGGCGTGGGGAAACGGCTACTTCCCGTTCATTTATGGGGCGCGGCCCGATGCGAACTACGACCCAGTGGCACAGATCGAAGGCACCAGTTGGGAACTCTACCGCGTGATGTGGGGCGAGCACGGGGAGTTTGTGATCGACGGGAATCTTAAGTCGGTGGAGTATCTGGATCGGCTGCCGTCGATCAAGGCGCCGACGCTGATTGTGGTGGGCGACCACGACGAGTGCGACCCGGCGCTAAGCAAAGAGATGAACGAGAAGATAGCGGGGTCGAAGCTCGTTGTGCTGCCGAACTCGGGACACATGAACTTCGTGGACCAGCCGGACCTGTGGCAGCAGGCGGTCTCTTCTTTCCTGGACCAGAAATAGCCATAAAGCCGACAGCCCGGAATCCGATTGGATTCCGGGCCGTAGAATTTGGAACCGATTGCGTGCAGGCCAGCTTTGTTCGGCGGCCCGAGTTACGCCGCGGCCTTCCTGGCTTCCTTTTCTTTTTCTTTGGCCAGGGCGGCCTTGGCCTTGTTCACAAGGTCGGTGAAGCCGGCGGCGTCCTTGATGGCGATGTCAGAGAGCACCTTGCGGTCGAGCTCGATGCCGGCCTTCTTGAGGCCGCTGATGAACTGCGAATAGCTTGTGCCGTTGAGCTTGCAGGCGGCGGAGATGCGGACGATCCACAGGGAGCGGAACTGGCGCTTCTTCTGCTTGCGGCCGGTGTAGGCGAACTTGAGGCCGCGCTCGACGGCTTCCTGGGCTGCCTGGTAGAGCTTGGACTTTGTTAGGAAGTAACCACTTGCGCGCTCAAGAATCTTTTTGCGGCGGTCGTTGCGCTTGGTACTGCGTTTTACGCGGGGCATGGGTCTTCTCCATTTGGGTTACGTCGGTTAAGCGGCTGGAGGCAGGAGGCCTGCGCACTGGGCGCGGCGGTAAACCTCTTCACTCGCTATGCAAGCCTGAATCTCTCGGCGGCTGGGCGGATTCTAAGAACGTTTCCGTCCGGTCTGCCGGGGGCCCGGTTTCGACTTCTGGGCCCTGCTGCATTCGGCATTTCCTTTTTCAAGTCCAAAGGGCTGCCATACGCGGCGATCAAGCGTAAGGAATCATGCGCGCGACCTTCTTGTAGTCGCCATCGGAAACGTACTCCTGGCGGCCCAGCTTACGCTTTACCTTTGGCGGCTTCGACGTAAGGATGTGGCGCGTCTTGGTCTGGCCCCGCTTGATTTTGCCGGTGCCAGTCTTGCTGAAGCGCTTTTTCGCGCCCGTATGGGTCTTCAACTTGGGCATTCATTTTCTCGTTTGGACTTTTGCCTCGCTTGCGGCGAATTGGGTGTCCACCCAGATTGCCCCAAATGCACATGCGGACAGGGACTTCCCTGCCCCAATGAGGCTTCAGTCAGTATAGCGCAAGGCGAGTTTCGCTGCTGATCCCGCGCTTTTCGGGGCGGAGAAATGGCTGTTTTTTGCATTTCAAAAAAGGGCCGTTTGGGGGCGAAAAGTGCCAGAAACCGACGAAAAATGAGCGTTTTTTGCTGTTTTTTGGCTGTTTTTTGGACCCTTTTTCGCGGCTTCTCTGAATTCAACTCGTTTAGATTCATCTACTTGACTGTCTGACGCCATGGTTTTCCACAGGGCGGGGGAGGGCTAGGGATTATGGGTCTAAGCAAATGAAAACAGAAGGATTAGAGCTGGTTTCGTTCATGACATTAGCATCTTGGTTTTCCGCGAACAAGGCTGGTTGGCGGTCGTGAATCATCGGATTTCCGGGAACAGGAATGGCTGTGGGAGGCGCTGACTGAGCGTTCATGTTTCGAGTATGCGCCTGAGGGGCGAAATTATACGCAAAAGGCGAAAGGCAGCCTCTAGCTGCTAGCTTCTAGCTCCTAGCTTTTCCAGGCCCCGAAAGCGGGACCCTTCGGGAGGCTCAGGGCAGCTCCCGACCCCACGGACGAGGATTTGTCCTTTGGACCTCGGCTGAAGTTCGCTCGAAAGCTCACCAAACCTCCCTTACATACCGATAGAATGTCCAGAATTCGGTGCACGTCATTGCGTGCAGTCAGGCAAACCAGCATGAGCCCGTACAACGTCTTAACGCTGACAGGCATAGTGGCCGAGACCGGCCTTGTCGGGCTGCTGCTTTACAGGCGTGTGGGGCAAAAGCTGCCGGTATTCCTTGTGTACTGTTGCTGGGCGCTCCTCAGCGATTTATCCGCATACAGCATGAAGCTGTTTTCCCCTGGCGGATATGGCATCGGTTTCTACCTCGCCATAAACATTCTGGACTTTGCGCTGCAGCTTTGCGTTCTGGTGGAGCTGGCCTGGAGCGTACTTCGACCGCTGCGAAGCAATCTATCGCGAAAAACTATCCCGTTGATTGGCGCTGCAGTTTTGGCCGCGGGCGTGGCCATCTGGCCCTTCGCGGGCCTTGCCGGCGTGGAAGGCACATCGCCTGCCTGGCATTTTCTGATGCAACTGCAACAGACGGCATCGATTTTGAGGATTGTGTTCTTCCTGCTGCTGGCAGTTTGCAGCCATATGCTCTCGATCGGCTGGCGCGATCGTGAGTTGCAGGTGGCGACGGGTTTTGGATTCTATTCCCTGGTCAGCCTGGCCGTGGCTGTGCTCAACACACACCATGCGACAGCGGTGCGATTCAAGAATCTGTACTGGGCCGTGGCCATCAGCTTTGTCTGCTCGCTGTGCTATTGGGTTTGGAGCTTTGCGCAGAAGGAGGCTGAGCGGCACGAGTTTACGCCGCAGATGCGGCACACGCTGCTGGCGCTGGCTGGGGCGGTGCACGTGACGCGGGCGACGCTGGCCGAGAAGGCAGGGGCTGGGAGCTAGGGGTTTGGGCGTCAGGGGGCTGGGGCTTCCGGCACTCCGCGGTTCGGGGGATGCGGCCCGCTGCCCCGTTCGTGCGGCTATGGCCACACGGAAGCCCTTGCCCCCGCCACAAAAGCGCGGATCGTTCGGGGCCGCGGCGCGGGCGGAAGGGGAAGCGTTTGAAGTCGAGCATGCGCTAGTGCTTGTACCCGAATTGGCCCTGAATAGGCCGCTGTTTCGAATTGGCCGAGCGGGATGGGGATTGAGCGAATTCGCTGTCATTCGGGGGGGTGGGGCGGGCGTAGTGTTGATGCGTGGCCGTCCTGAGTGTCGATCTCGCGTACCGTCGCTGGGCAGATCTGGGGATTGTTGTGCTTGAGCGCAGGAGCATGGCTCGAGGTGTACGGGGAGCAGGAGGGATGTTACCCCCTGGGATGCCCGGGCCGGGCGGTGCAGGGACCAAAACAGCAGGGGCGCAGACAGACGGTTCGATTATCCATTGCGAGATTTTGCCGTCGCTTGAGCCGGAGCATGAGCAGGGGCCGGTGGACGCGAATGTGCTGGCGGGGTTTCTGAATCACCTGGCCACGCTGCGCGGCATCCAGGTAATGATGCTGGATGGGCCGCAGGCGTGGAAGTCGGGCGAGAACGGGCTGGAGCACGCGCGGGTGAGCGAGCGGGAGTTGAACACGGCGGCGAAGACCGGGCTGCCGGGGATGGTGAAGCCGTTGACGTACAGGCCGTTTGCCGAGTTTTGCCTGGATGTGTACGACGCGCTGTGCCGGCGCGGATGGCGGAGACTGGCGACGCGCGAAGAGCCGGGGCGAGGGCCGGAGCGCGTGCTTGTGGAGAGCTACCCGCATGCGGCGTGGAAGGCGCTGGGTCTGAAACCGCTGCCGAGCAAACGACGGCACAAGGTGAACGACCTGGCCGAGGGGTATGGGGCACTGCGGGCGCTGCTACGGATCACGACGGACCGGCCGCCGAATCACGATCAGCTTCAGGCGATTGTGGGGGGGCTGGCGGGACTGGCGCTGGAGGCGCGCGATGCGGCGGGCGCGCAGATTGTGGGGAATCCTCCGCGGCGGGAGGACGGGCACTGGCGCGAGGGCTTCATCGTGCTTCCGACGGCGCCGGTGGCGCGGCCCACTTGGTTGCAGAGCCTTCGCTGGCTGGACTAGGGGGGACTTACTCGCAGCGCAGTGCGACGGTGGGTTCGACGAGCGAGGCCCTGCGGGCGGGCAGGTATCCAGCGAAGAGCGCGATCACGCTGAGCATGGCGATGGCCGCTGACAGGCTGAGCGGGTCTGCCGGGCTGAGGCCGTAAAGCAGCCTGCCGACGAGGCGGTTGCCGGCCAGAGCGATGGGCGCGCCGATCGCAATTCCGATGAAAACCAGCACAAGAATTTCGCGCAGAATGAGCCAGAGGACGTTAGCGCGCCTTGCTCCGAGCGCCATGCGCACGCCGATCTCGCTGGTGCGGCGGGCCACGGCGTAGGAGAGAAGTCCGTAAATGCCGATGCAGACGAGAAATGCGGCCAGCAATCCAAAGAAGGCGGAGAGTCGCGCGACGAGGCGCTGATTGGATGTTGAGTCTTCGACCTGCTCGGTGAGAGAAGAAACAGACCCGACGAGCACGTTGGGATTGATCTCTGCGATGGCGCGGCGCACGGCGGGAACGATCTGGCCAGCCTCGCCGGAATAGCGCACTGAGAAATTGCCGAAATACTGCACGTGTTGCGTGTAAGGAAAGTATGCGGCGATTTCGGGGCTTTCATCGAGTGCATGGTACTTGGCGTTTTTGACGACGCCGATGATTTCGATATCGCCGCTGTGCGAGGGGTCGTCTCCAAAGCCGAAACGGTGGCCGATAGGCGAGCTGATGGGGAAGAACATGCGAGCCATGGTCTGGTTAATCACCGCGACCTGGGGCGAATCGATCTTGTCGTGTTCATCGAAGCCCCGGCCGGCGAGGATGGGCAGGCTCATGGTTGAAAAAAAGTCGTTTCCGACTACGTTGTAGAGGGCATCGTGGCTGTTTTCAGGAGTACGCGGAACGCCCTGAACAGTGAGGTCGTTGGACCACATGCCCTGGTTGAAGGTGAACATGGAAAAGGCGGCCGCGTGAACGCCCGGCAACGCCTGCACGCGCTCTTCGATTCGCTTTTGAAGGGTCACCAGCCGGGCATCGAGGGGAAGGTTTGCCGAGTATTCATCCAATGAAAAGATCAGGACATTTTGCGTATTGAAGCCAGTGTCCACCTTGGTGAGATTCACCAGGCTGCGCAGGAAGACGCTGGCGCTGGCAAGCAGAACCAGGGAGAGCGCGATTTGGGCAACGATCAATCCGCGCGCAAGTGAAAAACGCGAAGATGGCGCAGCTGTGCCGCGGGGCTGCTTGAGCGACGAGTTCAAATCAAGACGCGTGGCACGAATGGCTGGAGCCATGCCGAAGAGGAGCGCGGTGAAAACGGTGAGCACAAGCGTGAACCCGAGCACGCGTAGATCGGGGCTGACATTCATGTCCGCAACCTGCGGGCTGGAAGAGGCCATGACGAGGAGCAGGCGACTAGCTTTCCACGCGCAGGCCAGGCCGATGGCCGCGCCGGCGAGCGCGAGAACAAGACTCTCGGTGAGGAGCTGGCGGACAATGCGCGATCGGCTGGCGCCAATGGCCATACGCATGGCGAACTCACGGGAGCGCGCCGTGCCGCGGGCCAGCAGCAGGTTGGCGATATTGGCGCAGGCAATGAGCAGGACAAGGCCCGCGATGGTGGTGAGGATTTCCAGCGGAAGTGCGAACTGCCGGCGCAGCCGCGAGAGCCCGAGCGCGGCTGAAGTCAATTCGATATGCGCGTGTTCAGTGTCGGCAAGATCTTTCTGCGACGGAGATGGGCCTAGATATTCGCTGCGGATGTATTGCTTAAAGAGCAGATTTGTATTGGCTGTCGCCTGGGCCACGGTTACGCCGGGCTTGAGCCGAGCCACTTATGTTGCCAATTTGCTTATGTGGGGATCGCGGGTCGAGCCCCGCGGTGAGAGTTGACTGGAACTAAAAGGATTGCGGGTAGAACTACCGCCGATGTCGAGACTCACTGGTTTTTTCTTTGGCGATGTCCGCCGGCTCCCGCTTCGGCCCGCAACTTCGAGATTTTAATTAGCTAGTAATTGCCGAGTTGCCGGTGACTCAGGAGTGATCCGTCTCGTGGGTCTATCGCGCAGTGTAAATGTGGTGTTGCCGTCTAAAGCCGCCACCATTCCAACAACGTGCGCGGGCGCTCAAAGAATACGAACTCACCGTCTCTCGCTTCGACTCGAATCTTCTTGCTGCACAAGTTCTCGTCCGAGATACCGTGATCGAGGATTTCGCTGACTCGATACTGCTTCTGTTGGCGTTCGTTTGAAGTGTATGGATGGCACGTTACGTCGATATTTGACGCGAAAGAGGCAGTGGCGTTGCGGTCCACGGTGAGCCTGATGGTACCGTTTTTATCTGCCCGGTAGTTTTCAGCGAAACCAGATCCATTGAGAAAGACGTTGAGATTCTCATCCGTGATGGGTTTGCCGTTTCTGCCATTCACGAGCCGGACTGTTATGGTGACATCCTCTGCGGACAGCATAGGAGACCAGACGAAAAGAACCAGAAAGTAAGCCAGCGCCGCTTTCATCATTTCTCAATTATCCAAGTAAGTTTGCTCACACATTCTACGCCGCAGAGGGTGGAATTTTCCATTAAACTTGTGAATCAAACACCCATTGCTTCGTGAAATGAGAATTGTCCTGTCGCAATTTGGCCCACACCTCCTTATGCCGGATCTTCGCGTCGCCCTGATGCTGGCAGCACGGCTCCGGGATAACGCCGCACAGTCGTGATCGCAGAAAAATACAACATAAATAGACGGAAGTATGTGGACAGGTGATTCTCCGGTCAGGAGGAAACACATGTTTAAAATTTAACTCAAAAGGCTCTAAACTCCCCTAAAAGTGGCGTAGGAGACTGAGAAATCCGGGGCTAGAATCACATGCGATTCCTGTTAGGGCTGAAAGACGATGCGACGAGCCTGGAAGATCGCGCTGCCCGTTACTTGTGCTGCCTTGATTGGCGGCGCAATGACCTTTGAATTGGTGCACCGGCATCATATGGAGCAGCAGAAGCTGGCGCAGGAAGCGCAAGCTTTCCGGGTGCGCGCCGAGCATGGCGATGCGGAGGCGGAGTACGGCCTGTGCAGTATGTACCGTAGAGGCCGTGGGGTAGCGCAGAGCTACGCGGAGGCATTCCGCTGGTGCCGCAAGGCAGCCGACCAGAACAACGCAAAGGCCCAGTACGGTGTCGGTTATCTGTACTACTACGGATACGGTGTGGATGGGGATTTCGCAGAGGCGCTTCGCTGGTTCCACCTTGCCGCGGATCAAAAGCTTCCTAACGCAGAAAACGAAATTGGCATTGCTTACGAGGTGGGCAATGGAGTGAAGCCCGATTACGGCGAGGCTGTGCGCTGGTATCGGCTGGCAGCCGATCAAGGCTACGCCGCGGCAGAGTACAACCTGGGCTGGATGTATGCCGATGGCCGCGGAGTCGCGAAAGACCGCCTGGAAGCGCGAAAGTGGATAACCAGGGCCGCCGATCACGGCGACCGGGGTGCGAAGCAGATGCTGGGGCGGAGCTGGCCGGCCCTCAACACGGTGCAAAAGTTCGAACTTCTTGTCGGTTTGGTGGGGGGAGTCTTCCTCCTGTTTCCATCCCGCGTTCCCAAGTCGGAGCCCGGATCGCAGTTGCGATTTCTGACGGGCATGACGGGAGCGTTTATCCTCTGTCTCGTCCTTCTCAGGTTCTTGAGCTTTGCGTACGCTCGTGTTCTTCAGCCGCCTCTTGTAGTCGGGGTCTTCGGCTTTGTGATGAATTTTGCGGGAGGAATCCTCATCTTCCTTCTTCTTCGGATCGTATCGCGCAACCCTGTAAAGTGGTCCTTGTGGGCCTCGGGCTTTTTGTTCGTCGCATTCAACGCTCTCGTTCTGGCCCGATTCAATCGTCTCCCTACGGAAGCGGCGGTACGGCTCCTTCTTTCAGTGAATGGAACTCCGCTCGGAATCGCCATCGCATCGGCCGTGCTGCTGCTGCGAGCGAAGCGAGGCGGCCAGACGGGCGGGCCATCCGGCCGAGATGTGAATGCTGATGACGGAGTTGGAGAGCTGACCGGGTCCTGAAGGAATCGTTACTTAAGAATCAGTGTTGACGCTGCGGCGATAATGCCGGCTGCCGCTGCCGCGAGCCCAGCATACCAATACGACCTACGCTTGGTCAGCAGTGTGACCGATGTGATCACAAGACCAATCTCGAGCAAGGTTTCAGAGAAATCGAAGCGGGTCCCACGCGCTTCAGCTTGCTCCACTTTGCTTGCAAGCGCTTCGGCCTTTTCCTGTTCTTCCTTCAGTTCAGGGGTCCACTTATCCTGGTGTGTCCTGTAATCCTCAGCAATCTTGTCGGCTTGTTTCTTATCGGCGAGCTGAACCACCTTCAACATCTCACTGGCCAACTGCGTATTGTAGGCTCGTATCTTCTTGGCCTGATATTCATTCCACTGATCGGTAGCCCGATTCTGGTCAAGTATTGCCTCGGTGTGGGCGCGGTGCCCGAGCACAGTGGAGATCGCCACCAGCACGGCCAGCACGGCCATGGTGAATGCGACGGGACGCATCGCTGATTCGTGGGCGCCGTGCTCGGCGTGTTCCTGCAACTCCTGGGTTTCGTTTGCTTCCATTTTTTCGAACCCTCCTTGAAATGAGCCGGCAGCGAGTCGCTTTAAAACAAAGGGAAGGCCACCCATGGCGGGCGGCCTTCTTGTTGCCGATGCGAAGGGTGAATTCTACTCCGCTGTTGGAGGCGGGGTTGGAGCTGGCGGAGCCGGTGGCGCGGGAGGCCTGGGCGCGGCCTGCTGCGGCGGCGCGGGGGTCTTGGGACGCGGCGTGCCTTCCTTCTTCGACGGGGCGAGAATGGCGTGGAGGATGGTGCCTTCCATGCGCGGCATGAATTCCACGATGCCGTTTTCGCCAATGTCCTGGATGAGGCGATTGATGATGGCGTAGCCGAGCTCGCGGTGGGCCATCTGGCGGCCGCGGAAGCGGAGGCTGGCCTTCACCTTGTCGCCATCGACCAGGAACCGGATGGCCTGGTTCTTCTTGGTCTGGTAGTCGTGCTCGTCGACGGTGACGGAGAACTTGACCTCTTTGACGACGATGACCTTCTGTTTTTTGCGGGCGGCGCGCTCGCTCTTTTCCTTCTCGTAGAGGTAGCGGCCGTAGTCCTGGATGCGGCAGACGGGCGGGACCGCGTTGGGAGAGACCTCGACGAGATCGAGTCCGCGTTCGCGGGCGATGCGGAGGGCTTCAAAGGGGGCCAGGATGCCCATTTGTTCGCCGTTCTCGTCGATTACGCGGATTTCGCGTGCGCGGATACGGTCGTTGATGCGGATGAAAGACTTTGCCGAACGTTTGTCGAGTGCGATGGTGCTCCTCCAAAAGTCGCCGGTGCCACGGGCAGCGGATGTTGGCCGGCGATATTGGCTTTCCGGCACAGCGCGGGCACACGAGCGCCCTTTGAGTATATCACCGGTGTTGATGGGCAGAACAAAGGGGTTGAGCACGCCAACCTGAGCCGACCCGCGCCCAAATCGAAGGAGCTGCTAGAATCTACCTAGGTAGACGTTTAGGTAGAAAGGTACCTTATGGCGCTGAGTATCAAATCCCCAGAAGCGGATCGGCTGGCCAGGGAACTGGCGGCCGTTACAGGCGAAACCATGACCGAAGCGGTGATTGTTTCCATGCGAGAGCGCCTGAGGCGCGAAACCATCCGGCGCGAAGACAAGCAGCAGCTCGTGGAAGACCTGATGGCGATTGGCCGTTACGCCGCCTCGTTGCCTCTTTACGACAATCGGACTGCGGACGAGATCCTTGGTTGGGATGACAACGGACTCCCCACATGATTGTGGACTCTTCCGCGATCATCTCCATTCTGTTGCAAGAATCGGACGCATTGCGCATAGCGACCGCGATGGCAGCGAGCCCTGATTGTGTCGTTCCCGCATCCTGCATCCTGGAAGTATCGATTGTGATGCAGGCCCGAGGACGGGATGAAGGAGAGGGAGCGCTGGACATGCTTCTGGCGAGAAACTCAATGCGGGTAATCCCATTTACGGTTAGCCAGACTCGGATCGCCCGCGACGCATTTCGGCGTTACGGCAAGGGTCGCCACCGGGCAGGCCTCAACTTTGGCGACTGCATGGCCTATGCCGCTGCGAAAGAAACGGGCGAGGAATTGCTCTTCAAGGGCACCGACTTCGCTCAAACGGACGTCGCCGTCGCAGCGTATTAAGACATGGTTTGATTGGGCGAGGCTGCGTGGTGCGCGAAGCAAGAGACGTTTGAAGGGAGAGGCGATGCGGTGCAATCGAGTGATCCTGGGTTGCGCGTTGAGCGCATGGATGATGGCGATGCTGGTGGCTGCGGCGCTGGCGGCGGCAGGACCGGCAGCGATGCAGCCGCGAGTGCTGGTCTACACGCGCAACTACACGCCGGATGGAAAAGGCTATGTGCACGACAACATCGCGGCGAGCGTGGAAGCGATCAGGAAGATGGGCGCGGAGAGCGGTTTCGCGGTGGATGCGTCGGACGATCCGGCGGTGTTTACCGAAGCGAACCTCAAGCGCTATGCGGGACTGGTGTTTGCGAACAGCAACAACGAGGCGTTTGCGAACGACGAGCAGAGGGCGGCGTTCAAGCGGTTCATTGAAGCGGGCGGAGGGTTCGTGGGGATTCACTCAGCGGCGGGGTCGGAGCGGAGTTGGCCTTACTACTGGGCGGTGCTGGGGGGCAAGTTCGTGGTGCATCCCAAAATGCAGACGTTCACCGTGACGGTGACCGATCCGAAGTTCGCTGCGGCGGAGGGGCTACCGGCGCAGTTCGAGTGGACGGATGAGTGCTATTTTCTGGACCACTTGAGCGGTGACATTCATCCGGTTCTGACCACGGATCGGACGAAGCTGACGGACCTGGAGACAGTGAGCGCGAAGGCAGACGGGTCGAGCTTTCCGAATCCGCTGCCGCTGGCCTGGTACCACGAGTTCGACGGCGGGCGCGAGTTCTATGTGGCGCTGGGGCACAACAAGGAGGAGTACGCAAATCCGATTCTCTATGGGATCATCCGGCGCGGGATTTTGTGGAGCATTCGGGCGAAGCAACCGCGTTGAGCGGACGCACCTTGCGGCGCAGAGAAGATTAGCTGAGCGAAGCAACCGCGTTGAGCAGACGCGCCTGAACCTCGGAGGAGTCATTTTTTCGGGCAGGCCGAATTGAACACGTTTTCCTGCGCAGTTACTCAGATTGGGAGCGAGCCGGACTCAGATTACCCGTCCTTACGAGAATCGAGAATTTTATATACTTGAGAGTGTCGATAGTTCAATCTTAGGTTTAGATCCCCCATGTCTTTTTCCGCTGCCAGTGCCCTTCCCGCCGAACCTATGACCGAAGAGCAACCGGGCGCACGGCGCATCCTCAGCTTCGTTTCCTTCACGTTTGTTTGTTATCTTTCCATCGGGCTTCCGCTGGCGGTGCTGCCGCCGTATGTGCATTACAGGATGGGGTATAGCGCGGCGATGGCTGGGCTGGCGGTGAGCATCCAGTACATTGCGACGCTGGCGAGCAGGCCGTGGGCGGGCCGGATCAGCGATCACGCGGGCGCAAAGGTGTCGGTGCTGTGGGGAATGGGGCTGTGCTCGGCGAGCGGAGCGCTGCTGG
Organism: uncultured Occallatibacter sp.; assembly: GCA_964460385.1. Classification (GTDB taxonomy): domain Bacteria; phylum Acidobacteriota; class Terriglobia; order Terriglobales; family Acidobacteriaceae; genus Telmatobacter. The sequence continues at coordinate 12,062 of CAYWSR010000043.1, forward strand.
TGGGGGCGGCGGCACTGCATGCGACGGCCCTCAGACCGACTCCGTTGACGAGCCTGGGCGTGCTGATCTTGAGCCGGCTGGTGCTGGGCGTGGGCGAGAGCCTGGGGTCGACGGGAGCGACGCTGTGGGGGATTACCAGCGCGGGCCCTCGGCACACGGCGCGGGTGATCTCGTACAACGGCGTTGCGACCTATGGCGGGTTGGCGCTGGGCGCGCCGCTGGGCGTGGTGCTGGATCAGCGGTGGGGGCTGGGGTCGATCGGCCTGGTGACGATGACACTGGGCGCGGTAAGCCTGGCGATCGCATTCAGAAAGGATCCGGTGGAGGTGACGCCGGGCGAGCACTTGCCGTTCAAGCATGTGCTGGGGCGCGTTGCGCCGCACGGCATGGCGCTGGCGCTGGGCGGCATCGGCTACAGCGTGCTGGCGACGTTTGTGACGCTCTACTATGCAAGCCTGCACTGGAATCCGAATGGCGCGGCGCTGTGCCTGACGGCCTTTGGGACGGCTTTTATTGCAGCGAGGCTGCTCTTCATTCACTCCATCGACCGGTTTGGCGGGTTGCGGGTGGCGATCGTCTGCCTGACGGTGGAGTCGGTGGGGGTGTTGCTGATCTGGGCGGCACATTCGCCGTGGATGGCCAGTGGGGGCGCGGCGCTGGCGGGGTTCGGCTACTCGCTGGTGTTTCCGGCCGTCGGCGTGGAGGCGGTGAAGCGGGTACCGATGCGGAGCCGGGGGACGGCGCTTGCCGTGTACACGGCGTTCGCGGATGTTTCGTTTTTCCTCACCGGGCCGATTGCCGGCGCGGTGATCGGGTTCTGGGGATACAGAAGCGTGTTTCTCTACGCGCTGACCATGGTGCTGGCGTCGCTGGGGATTGTGATCGTGCTGCGCCAGATGCAGAGAGACTGAGCTTGACCGATGCGGAGACACTGAGAATTCAGGCAGTCTGTGGAATCTCTCCCGCGAGGTACAAGCTAAAGGCGTCCGCTCGAGCCGCCCGCAATTGATGCTGGTGCTTCAGCAGTTCTCTGATGCACTCGAAGAGCTCTCTGAAATCATTCCCGAAGGTTGCGTCCGCAAACGACTCACATTCGCTGGGCCGGTCCCCCATGCAGACGATAGGTGTTTGAGAGCCGGACGCCCGAATCTGGCAGGCTAATCGCTCCCTCTTCTCGAGGGAGATGGAATCGTCCAGCAGGACAATGTCAAAATCGCCTGCATGGAATTGAGAAATGGCTTCCTGAATGGTTTGCGTCGATATGAAAAAGTAACCCTTCGATCTCCAGAGCGTGCTCTCTGCTTCGAGCATTCCGAGATCCACGCCAACTGCAAGAACCACCGTTACAGGCACAGTTACCACCCCTCCGGCGCGAGTCACCGCGGCGCCAACGAATTTGAGCCTCCCTCTTGCCCTGATGATGAGAAGGTAGCGTGCTTTTGAATCACGGAATGTGATTTAAATCACTCGACTGGCCATGGGCCCGGCTTTGGAGGCCGGGCAGCCAAATGGAAGTTCCAGCCAACAATTGTCTTGCAACTCTATTCGGGTGTGGGATACGCTGACGGCGAGAATATCCCCTCTGCGCCAGGCAACTGAATCGCAGGAAATCGACCGCCGCTTCCCCGCACGAAGAACCGCATTCCGAAGCTCGAGTTCGCCCCCGGAGTTGGCCCGTCCCGAATTCTGCCAAGCTGTGCCCTGTTCGAACCACGAACCCGGCCGTAATGCCTTGCATGTTTCGCTCCCTGGAGTCTCTTCATGACCCGCCTGCCCATTTCTCCCCTCGTTCGCTTCGTCCGCCTTTCAATGCAACGTTGGCTCAAAGCTCTCGCCCGGATGGCGACGCATATGCGCGATCACTTCGGCCGAATCGCGATTCGCCGCGTTCCGCCCGCAACATCGCAGCGTTCTCGCTGGATTCGTGTAAGCCTTATCTGCCTGGTTGTAGTTCTCTTTGCCAGCGCGATCTCGTTTGCTCTATTGGTCAGATCTGCCGCTCATGCAAACCTGCTTGAAATTCAGGCAGTGGCACGCAAGTACCCCAACTTCACCGCGGTGCAGCGCCTAGCTATCCTGCGCCAGATTCAGATGCAGCGGCACCCTCGCGGCCGCGACCTCACTCTCGGTGAGCTGGCCAGCATGGTTGCCAGACTCCTTACTCCCTCAGCCATGCCAAGTGGAACGCAAACGGCGGCCGATTTCGCTGGGAACCTCACCACTGTCGCTGTCAATAGCAGTGACCTTTTGGCGCTTACCCGGCAGCCCGACTGCTCGCTCAACCTGGTCGACGGAGCGTATTCACTGAATCTCGCCGGACCGACGTTCAGCTACACCGTGGCCAGTTCCACGCCAAATTACGAACAGGTGCTTCACAACGCCGCCGGCCTCACCACAACTCCAGGTCATTGGCCTGCCGGTTGCGGAGACACCGAAGTCGGCATCACCTCACGCAAACTCGTCTTCACCGGAACAACTGCCGGCAATGTCAAAGTTTTTGCGGGGCACTTCTTCAACGGTGTGACCGGACTTGACCAGGCCTTCGCCGTGACCACGCAAATAAATGACAATTTCCAAACCTTCACCGCGCTCGACGATCCAAATAACGTTGCCGATCTGGCGACCTCTGACCTGAATGGAGATGGCAACGGGGACCTGGTGGCGATCGATAATCCCGTCGCACTCACGGGCAATGCCGATGTCAGTATCTTCCTGGGCAAGGCCGATGGCACGTTTTCAGCGCCTAACGCAATCAGTTTGCCGGGCAATCTTGCCATCAGCGCTGTTATCGACGACTTCAACGGAGACGGCAAAAAAGACATCGTCGTCTCCACCATCACCCTCGGCGGCGCCAGCACTACCTACTACCTCAACTTCCTGGCCGGCAACGGCGACGGCACGTTCAAGCCGGTGCAGACTTACATCGAAACTCCGCCCACCAGCGCTCTTCAAAGTAGCGGTGGCCCATACTTCGGCCTGATCAGCGCGGACCTTCGCGGCTCCGGGCACAAGGACCTTGTCACTTCGGCAGGGATTGTCCTGTTTGGCAATGGCGACGGCACTTTTAGTCAATTTGCCACAGCTGCATTCCCGCCGACATTTGCCACTTCGGACTTTGGCCCGAATGTGGTCGCCGCCGACTTCAACAAGGACGGAAAGCCCGACCTCGCCATGAATAACGGCGATACCATTCAGATTTTCCTCGGCAACGGAGACGGCACCTTCGCCTTCAAGGCCGGCTACGCGACCATCAACAGTGTCGGCTACATGGTGGCGCAGGATATCGACGGCGATGGCAACATCGACCTTTGGGTCGGCACCGGCAACAACGGCTCCCTTGGAGACGATCAGTTCTTCTACAACATGGGGTATGCCTTGATGGGCAATGGCGACGGCACGTTTCGCGGCGCGCCCACAATCAACAATGGGGTCTACACCGGCACAAACGTTGGCGACGTGAATGGCGATGGAATCTCCGATATCATCACCGTCAACCCCACGGGAAGTTTTTCTGTCCAGTTGGGAACCGGCAACGGCACATTCAATCCCGTTTCCACCATTACCGCACTGGCGAGCTTTGTTCTCGATGGAGGCACTTTTAACGGCGCCAACACCTTGTCGCCCAGCGCACTCGCCGTTGGAGATCTGAACGGCGACGGCAAAGCCGATCTCGCCTTTGCGGACATCATGGGAGGGGTGGGAACCACTCAGAACATCCTGGCCGTTTATTTCACCGCGCTCAGCAACGGCGACGGAACATTTCAAGCGCCAACGCCAGGCGCCTTTCCGCAGATCGCGCCCTCGAACAGCTTCGATGAAGTTATCGCCTTCACCGGCATGCGAATCAGCAACCTGAAAAAAGGCGGACCTGCGGCCCTGATCTTCACCTTTAACGAAACCGGTGAGGCCGTTGCCGGATTCAACTCCTATAACCAGGGCATCGTCGTTCTTCCCGGCAATGGCAATGGGACCTACGGCACACCGGTCATCACCTTCACCAACAGCAGCGCCAGCCCGATCAACAACAACTTTGGAACCCAGATTGCAACCATAGCCGACGTCAATGGCGACGGAAATCCCGATCTGATAGCCATCAACAGTTCCTTCACCGCGGCCAATGGAGCGCAGAGCCAGGTTGAAGTCTTTCTCGGCAACGGCGACGGCACATTCAAGGCGCCCTCGGTTGTGAACACGCCCGCAAATCCCACAACCATCGCGCTGGGTGACTTCAACAAAGACGGCAAGATCGACATTGCCACGCTGTGCGGCGCTATCAATGCCAACTCGGACGAGATCGCCATCTCGCTTGGTAATGGCGACGGCACCTTCGGCGCTCCCACCACGATGACGGTCGAGTCGGACATCAACGGCTTCGGTGGTCTCGCTGCCGCAGACTTCAGCGGCGACGGCAATGTCGACCTTGCGCTCATCAACGAATTCGGCACCAGCGGCATATTCCCCGGCAACGGCAACGGCACATTTACCTCAGTCACCAGCAACGGCTATGCCGAACCAACTGAAGTGATCTACCTTGGGGTTTTCGGGACCACTGGCGTAGCCAATGTCACCACTAACGGCAAACCGGGACTCCTGGTTGGCAACACCATTCTGGCCAATCTCTCCGGCACTTCCGTCGTCACCCAACCGGTCAACAGTTCCACGGCTCTCACTGCTACGTCCCAGACCATCACCGCCGGCGCCAGTGTCACCTTTACCGCAACCGTTACCGGGCCGGCAGGGGACGCCACTGTGCCCACCGGCACCGTCACCTTCTACAACGGAGCAGCCTTCATCGGCACCGGCACTCTTAATGCGTCCGGCGTGGCCACATACACCACCACTACCTTGCCTACCGGATCTGACAGCATCACCGCTGCCTATGGCGGCGACACCAACTTCAACCCAAGCACCTCGGCAGCAGAGGTCGTCACCGTCAATCCCGCTCCCGTTGCCACCTCCACCGCTCTCGCTGCCTCGCCCACCTCTGCGGTTACCGGGGTCAGTGTTGGTTTCACGGCCACCGTCACTCCCGCATCGGGAGCCGTCACGCCCACCGGCACAGTCACCTTCTATGACGGAGCCACATCGATCGGCACCGGCTCTCTCAACGCCTCCGGCGTCGCCACGCTCTCCACCACAGCCCTTCCCGCGGGCAGCGATTCCATCACCGCGCAGTACGGCGGCGCCGCGCCCTTTGCGGGCTCTACATCCAATGCGGTTACGGTCACCATCACTGCTCCCGCACCCAACTTCTCGCTCGCCCTCAGCCTATCCAACGGCACCGTGACCGCCTCTTCGCCATTGCCCGTCACAATCACCGTCACACCGGTCAACGGCTTCACCAGCACAGTCAGCTTTGCCTGTTCCGGCCAGCCATCTTACGTGACGTGCGGCTTCAACCCGGCCACGGTTACACCCGCCGGAGCGCCCGTCAACACAATTGTCACCTTTACCGCCTCGGCCAGCGCAAGCGCGCACCCCAACTCAGGCGCGCGATCCGGTCCGCTGGTCTGCCTCGCATTTGGCTTTGGATTCCTGCTGTTGGCGCGCGCCCGCAGATATCGTCATCTTTTCAGGGCAACGGCCGCGCTGCTGTTTGGCCTGGTGCTGGTCAATCTTGCCGCCTGCAATAAGAAGCCAACAGTGGAAACCAACACCGTCACGATTACCGCAACTTCCGGCGCAATTGCGCAAACCGCTACTTTAAGCCTAACCAGCAGTCAATGAATTCGGAATGTTTTCAGTGCCCGCTTGGCGACAGTCTGTCCGCGATCATTCGGGAGCAACCGACGAAATCTCTGGCATTTCCAGACAACACTCGGATAAGCTGATACGCACTTTCCTTCGGAAGAGTTGCGATTCGTGGCAAACCGAGCCGAAGAGAGGAATTCCTGCCGAATCGGATTCTGCAACGATAAGTCGGCTCATTCCTGGATGCGTTGGAGCGGCCCAGCGTGGCGCGCAGGGTGCGACGACCAACGAGGTGAACGGAGGATACAAATGAAAAAGATGGCATTTACCGAGTCCCTTCTCGTGTTGGTGGTTTTAGGGGTCGCATTTATCGGGGGTTGCCATTCCGCCGCAAGCAGCTCCAACGCGACTGCCGGGGCCGTGAATGGCGGGGCGAGCGGACAGGCACAAGCGGCGGCCGGAACGGCAGCCGGTGTTCAATGGGTGACGGTGCGCGACGCGCGGGAGCAGGCGTTTTCGATCCAGGTGCCGCAGGGCTGGAAGACCTATGGCGGGCTGTTTCGCTACAGCAGCATTGACGCCAGGATGGTTGTGAACATGACATCGCCGGACGGGCTGACGAATCTCCAGATAGGAGACGCGACGATTCCTCCCTACAGGGTGCCGGGGCCGGGTTTGCCGACAGGCCCGGGCGTGGCTCCGTATGTCACGGCCAAGATCTTCGCGACCAAGTACGGGCAGGCGCGCTTCGCCTCGATGTGCCAGGGGATGGTGATAACTAAGAGCGATGACATGGCGCCAAAGTTCCACCCGGCTCAGCAAGGGATGAGCCATACAACGGGAGGTGATGTCTTGATCTCATGCACGAACAATGGCACGCCCATGGCTGCATACGTGTACGCGGAAACCATGTTGATGGGGCCGGGAGGACCGGGCTCGAGTTGGTTGGTGGTGACGCTGGCAAGCCTGATCGCTCCGGCGGCCCAGGCTACCGCGGCAGGCACGATGCTGCAGTATTCGGGAGCTTCGCTGGTGATGAATCCGGCCTGGACGCAGATGCAAAACCAGTTGAACAACCAGGCGATCCAGCAGATTAACGCATCAACACAGGCGACGATCGCGGCGACCAATGCGGAAAATGCGCGCGAGCAGGGGATGATCAGCGCGCTGAATAATGACAGCATGAACGACGTGATCAACGGGGTTCAGTCCACAACGGACGCTTCGGGACAGAAGTACGTCACTCCCCTGGGTGCGGGTGGGACGCAATGGGTGAATGGGAACAATACAGTGGTGGAGTCGGGGCTTTCGCCGGGCGCGGGGTTCAGTCAGCTAACGCCGGCAAGCCATTAGTTGAATGCGGCGCAGCATTGGCTCGCACATTGCAACCGGCAAAAGCCGTCGGGAATGGTAGCTAGAGACAGTTCAGCCGTCCTGTCCAGATTGGCGACGATTCACCCGGAATCGGGCCTTCGCTCATTGGCAGGTTTGATTTGGTCTGGATGGGATAATGCTGGATCGGACCGTCCCATGCGTTAAGACCAACGAGTCGATCCTCCAATTCCCGCTGTCCTTCTTGGCTTGCACGTCGAGATTGCCTTTTCCTTTCGGTCCTCTGACGGGGATACTGAGTTCTGCAGAGCCTTCAATGGAAGACTCAGTAATACTTCCTCCCATCATCCAGCCTGGTTCTAGCGGCGACCCCAATGCTTTTGTAATGCAAGGAGACGCTTGTGCTGTATTCAGAGTCAGTTTAAATGCATCAGAACGTCGCATCATTTCTTCAACTGCGAAGAACAGGGGTATCACAAAAAGAACAGCAAGAGAGGCCGCGGCGAGCGTGCCAATGCCCAGCTTCCCTCGTCCTGACAGGCCCGGAGGTTCAATCCACTCGCCGGCGGAACTGTACCGATTCCAAGCCTCGAACGCATGCCGAATGCGTGGCCGCATGAGGTACCAACCTAGCCAGCCGAATTCAACGACTCCGAGACCAATCACGCTGATACCGAGGATTATTGGCCTCACAAAAATGAGTGAGACGATGAGTGCACCGATGGCCCCGACTATCGAAATGCCTAATACGCTTTTGCGTGCCCAGTTTTTCAATTTCCAAAGCCCGAATCCAATAACTGCGTACGCAACGTATAAGAGGAACCAGACGCAGTCAAGCACGTAGGAAATAGCCTTGAGCCATGGCTGGGAATGGATCGTCGTTCCAAGTGCAAGGGGCCACATTGCAGACAAGGTGCCCGTCAATCCGATGACGGGGAAGACGAGCGTGCCGCAACACCCGATCCACAAGAATCCGAGTGCAATCAGCGTGACGCCGATTGGCCTATTTCGTTTGGGGTTCATATTGTCTGCAAGGATACACGCGTCTTTCGAGAATTGGTAACCTCACCGAAAGGCGCCTTCGGGGTTCCGAATGTATCACCGCCTACTCGGAGATTACTCCTTGATAAACTCCCAGAACGCCTTCGACGCCGCGCCGACTCTGCGCGCTTGCGCTACTGGAACTGGAACCAGTTCACGTTGGAGATGCTGGCAGTGGGTCCGTTAAAGACCACGTAGAGCGTGTGCACACCCGTCGCGCCGGTCACAGGAGCGTTGACGGTTGTCCAGGTTTGCCAGCCCGCGGTGACAGGCAGGGTGACGGTGGCGATGGGAGCGCTGGTCATGTTGTCGAGGTAGAAGGTGGCGGTTCCGCCGCTGCCACCACTGGCCGTGCGCACATTGACCTGGCTGACAGAAGCTCCGAAGTCGACATTCTCGTAGACCGCGTAACCGCCCTGCGACAGGTAGCCCAGATCGTACTCGCCGGTACTGTCGGCGGTCTGCTCGGTCTCGAGGCCCGACTCGCTGCTGAAGCTCGAGCCCTGAATCTGCGATTTGGCTGTGACCGGAGGGGTGTTGCCAGTCTCCGTACCCGACCAGATAAAGGTTGCGATGGATGCGGCGGGCAGCGTGTAGGGGAACGACTGGTTGCCCCACTGAACCTGGAAGGTCTGGCTTGAGGCAGTGGCGTTGGACGCGATGAGCGCCAAGGAGCCGTCGGGGTTCTGGAAGGCGACGCTGGCGATGCTGGGCGTGTTGCTGGAGAAAACGCGCACGGCGCCCGGCAAGACGTACTTGCTGTATTGGCCGAGGGTGTAGAACTCGATAGCCTTGGTCACTGCGCCCGTGGTGCTGTTGACGGTAACGATGGGCGTGCATGTGTTGCATCCGCCCAGTCCGGGAACGTTTTGCGTAAGATTCGGGCCGAGCTTTTCATTCAGGGCAAGACTCCACTTCACAAACGATTTGCCGGAGTTGCGCAGCACCTGCGTGATCTCGAGGATGTCGACGGTGAACTGATCGGCCTGCCAGGTTCCGCCGGAGTGTTCCGTCTCCCAGTTGCCCAGAGCCGGGAACTGGTTTTGCAGCAGTTGCTGTGCCCCGGGCGCGCCGCCGTAGCCGTGCCATGCGGTGCCGGCCATTTGCTGAAGTTGCAGGGGCGTCAATCCGCCCAGAACCGTTTGCGGATACGACGGAGTGTCCCAGTTGTGGTCGTAAGCGAAGATCTTTGTGGTGATGTTGTTGGCGGTGAACGCGGGCAGCACGTAGCCCTGCAGAAGGGAAAGCTGCACGGTGTCGGCCATGCCCATGCTGGGATAAGCCGTCGTGATGTTCAGCGGCTCATTCTGCAACGAAACATAGTCGATGGGCACGCCGGCGGCCTGATAGGCCTGAAGGAACTTGACGAAGTAATTGGCAAAGGCTGTCTCATTCGCAGGTGTCATCAGCAGGGTTCCACCCAGCATGGAGACCGGACTCATCGAATCTGGATCCTTCATCCATCCTGGAGGGCTCCAGGGATTGGCCATCAGCTTCATCTGCGGATTGAGGGCCTTGGCCTGCTTGATGAGCGGCAGAATGTAGGCCTGATCGTGGGCGATGGAGAAGTTGGCAAGGGTAGGATCGGTTGTCCCAACCGTCTGATCGTCGTAGGAGTAGACCGACAGCGCTATGTCGCTTGCACCCATGGGAATGCGCATGAAGCTGAGGCCGATGCCGTCCCCATTGGTGGTGAACAGGTCGTTGAGAGTGCCGGGCAGTGCCGCGGGCGGCTCAACATTGATGAGCAGATCGGCGGCTGAATCGGTGAAGGCCGCGCCGAAGCCTTCAATGGACTGATAGGTCTGCGTGGGATCGACGACGACGGTGTTGGTCGTCGCGTCGGCCGTGCTGCCGAGGCCGAAGTTGATGGCGGGCTGCGCGGCCATCAGCGAGGTTTTGTCATCGGTGCTGAGGACCACGGAAACGGCGGGCCCGTTGAGCGTATAAGCTCCGGTGGCAACGGCGCTGTTGGCGTCGCCGGGCGCAGTAGCAATTGCATTGATGGTGGTGGTTGCAGTAACGGCAATGGGCGTCCCTGGCGCGAAGAGAGTCGACTTGCTGGTGGGGGTCGATCCGTCGATGGTGTAGTAGATGGAAGCGCCAGCGGTCAGGTCGGAGAGGCTTACCGACTGGGCTGAGTTATAAGTACCGGGCGCGGGCGAGAAGGTTGGCGTGGCGACGACGGGAAGATTGATGGTGTATGTGCCGGTTGCAATTGCGCTGTTGGCGTCGCCGGGCGCCGTTGCGATTGCATTGATGGTCGTGGTTGCAGAGACGGCAATGGGCGTGCCCGGCGCGAAGAGAGTCGACTTGCTGGTGGGGGTCGATCCGTCGATGGTGTAGTAGATGGAGGCGCCGTTGGTGGTGTCGGAGAGGCTGACCGACTGCGCGGATGTATAGACTCCCGGCGCGGGCGAGAAGGTTGGCGTGGCGACGACAGGAAGATTGATGGTGTAAGTGGCCGAGGCTACGTTGCTGTTCAGATAGGCCGGGGCGTCCGCGGCGATCGCATTGATGGTGGTCGTGGTTGCGACCTGGATGGGATTGGCTGCCGAATAGAGAGTGGATGTGTTGGTGGGCGCGGATCCGTCGGTGGTGTAGTAGATGGACGCGCCGGCGGTGGTGGTGGACAGGGTTACCGACTGGATCGCCGTGTAGGCGCCACCGGCCGGAGTGAAGGTGGGCGTTGCGGCTTGTTGCGCAGGAGGCGTTTTGTTTCCGCCGCCACCGCTGCTGCCGCAGCCGGCGATACACAACGCCACGAAACCGATTGCAAGAATATTTCCGCGCATCCTCATATTGACCCTTCCCGTCCTGCCGACTCAATCCAAATACAGGCCCACGGACAGCCCCGTACAGTCGCCGGAATTGTCCCGATTTTGAGCACCAATCAAAGTACCACAAACGCGCGAGGGCAGACCGTGACGTCGCGGCGATCAAGTCGCGCCGGAATTCCCTTCCCCAAAGAAAAAGGCCAGTGCCGCTCGGACGCAACCGACGCCGTCCGCCCTTTTCAATCGGTGAGTCTATGGAATCAATTTCAGGAAGGTCACGCCGTACCCGCCCATATTCAGCGTGATTTGCGGGGAGGGATTCACGTTCACCGCCGTTGGTCCAGTGGCAACGTTGGTGTTGACGTCGATGGTGAGCTCGGTTGCCGAAGTGAAGGCGCCAAGTTGCGAGAGATCCAAGGCCACAGTGCGCGGCGCTCCGGGGCCGTTGTTGTCGTTGGGGCCATTGACGGCATGGTCGGCTGCCATCACCACCACCGACCCGTCGGTGCGGCGAGTGGCGAATATCTCCACGGTTTGCGCGCCCGCGGGCTCGCTGGATGAAACGGTCAAGATGCTCGATGGAATTGCGGAGCAGGCAGGAGGCTCGTCGGGCGCGCAGTAGGGGAAGTAGCGCTGCAGATAATAGTCGACCCAGTAGCTGATGTACGGCTGATCGTTTGCGTAGGTCACCTCGCCGTACATCCGGGTCAGGATGGGTTCCTGGTTGAAGTCGCTGTGCGAGAGCATGTGGGAACCGGCCTGCGCCCACTGCGAGAACACATAGGGTCTCCAGCCGGCGAAAAAGGGGCTCGTTCCGCGAAGGTCGAGCTGGAAAGGATCGGTGCACACGCCCTGTCCGTTGCTGGTGTTGTAGTCCGCGTCCACGTTGTTTTCGGTCTCCCACGCCACAGCGTTCTTGAGCTTGGGAGTGGTGGCGACAATCTGCGCCAGGTGCTGAGCGTAGGTACCGAACGCGGAAGGCACTCCCTGCATGACGACATCGTCGCTATAGAACCAGCCGCAGACGGAGTATTGCTCTGCCGAAAGGACATCGATGGGCGCGGTCTCGGCGGCCAGGAATTGCGGGAAAAAATCGCTGGGATCGGTGCCGCCGCTTAATTCACCCGCCACGAACTTGAGCGGAACCAGCGAGCCCGCCGCCTGCATCGCCGTCACCGTTTCGTCGTAGACTTGCGCGTACTGGGCTGGCGTCAGGGGCTCCAGGTCAGGACCCTCAAGAATGCTCCAGTAAGTGATGGGAGTGAAGGGGGTGTGGACGTGCTGCACTCCGTTGGCGTCGGTGAATCCGGTAGTGGTGTTGTAGTACTGCACTATCTGCGCCGCCATTTTGGCGAAGTCCTGAAAGTGCGCCGGAAGCAGGTTGCCGTTGGCGTCGTTCATCGACGGCGGCCCTTGCGTGAGTACAAAGCTGATGCTCTTGTCGCCCACGCCGATCACCGGATTGACGGTGGTATCAAGCACAGTAAAATCCCAGTTCCCGTTCGAATCCAGCGGGATACCCTGGCTCGACGCGTAAACGCGTATGTGCTGAGGATTGAGGCTGGCCAGCGTTTGGGTGGCTTGCGGATTCATGGGGAAGAAGGACTCGTCCCACTCGGCTGCATAGACCTGCGTAGTCATGAAGGTCTGCATCTGGCCGCCGAAGCCGACGCTGGTGTTGACGGTGGGACTGACGCTGACGTTGACTGTAACCGGGGCGGACAAGATGGTGAGGGAGAAAGGCGCGCTCGCGACGGCGGGTCCTCCTTCTCCCGCATTCACCGTGATGGAGTACGTGCCGGGCGTGGCCAGGCTTCCCACAGCGAAGGTAATGCTGCCCGTGTTCCCCGTTCCCGGCGGTGTGAATTGTGGCGCTACCCCTGCCGGAACCCCGCTTAAACCCAGGTTCACGGGGTTCGTGTCTCCTGGAAGCCTTTGCACCGTCACTGTGATCGTCGGAGTCGCGCTGTTCAGAGGCGTAGTGGCGGCGCTCGACGAAAGAGAAATCGCGATCGAATAGTACGCAGGGGTGGAAGAGCCGCCGCAGCCACTGAATTGCAGCGAGGCAAAGGAACCAAAAGCGATGAGTATTGCCGTTTTTCGAGACATTCCGGATGTCTCCTTCTACGAAGATTCCCACGGGGCGTGACCCGCGCACCTTTGCGCGCCGGCCGCCTCAATCATGGCGGAATTATAGATTCACTGCCGTTCGATTGGAACAGGAGAGCATGGGCAACCGTGCAGCAGCGCTGCGGAGGAATAAGCGCGAAGAGGGAAGAGGCGGAGTAACTCCGCGCTGACAGGTTCGCGATGCCCACGAGAAACGTCGGCTGCGCCTTTGTAATGACACGGTCATTACGGGCGGGTATACTCGATGCAGGAGATTCCTAATGCCCACTGCCCGGCCACAAACAGCGAAACGCGAGACGCTCAACTTGAGGATCAAGCCGGAGGTGCGCGAGCTGATCGACCGGGCTGCGCGTCTAAAGGGCAAAAGCCGCACCGAATTCGTGATCGGCGCGGCGCAGAGCCTGGCCCAAGACGCCCTGCTGGATCAGACAAGAATCGAGCTGGATCCAGAGGCATTTCGGGCCTTTGTGGCCATTTTGGATGCTCCGCCCGAGCCCAACGAACGGTTGCGAAGGACGTTGACAACCAAGGCGCCATGGGAGAGATAGCCGAATTCGGCTTTCCCGAGGTGCTGGCCGCGCACCACGACCTGAGCGGGTTCGACTGCGGAGAACCCTCGCTGAACGACTGGCTGCAGAAGCGTGCGCGCGATAATCGGATAAGTGGAGCTTCGCGAAGTTTCGTTGTATGCCAGGGCAAGCAAGTTTTCGCCTTCTACGCACTGGCTGCAGGCGAGGTGCGGGTCAAGGACGCGCCCGGCCGCTTCCGCCGCAACATGCCCGATCCTATTCCCGTGGTCCTGCTTGGACGATTGGCTGTGGACCTCAGCCTGCGGGGAATGGGAATCGGGAGAGCCATGGTTCGCGACGCCACTCGCAGGATACTCAACGCAGCTGAGACAATTGGCATCCGCGGCATCGCAGTACGCGCGATCTCGTTCGACGCGCACGCCTTCTATCTGGCGCTGGGATTCACGCCCTGCCCACACGAGCCGCTGCTGATGGTCATTACGCTTGCCGATGCGCGGACGGCGCTCGGTCAATGAAGAAGACTTACATCTCCAAGCGGTGAATCCTGCTCGGCGTACACGCAGAACGGCCACCCCG
>CAYWSR010000044.1:0-9903 GCA_964460385.1 uncultured Occallatibacter sp.
AACCTGGCGATCGCGTCGGCCACCCAGTCGCCTCAGGTGCTCGATGATATGAGCATTGACGAGATGGAGTCGGTGCTGATTCGCAAGGTGCTGCGGCGGTGCGATGGGAACATTTCGCAGGCCGCGGAGTCGCTGGGGCTGAGCCGGGCCGCACTGTATCGTCGTATTGAAAAGTATGGGATCTGAACGACAACGCCGCCGCCGCCGGTCGGCTGTTCGCCGCGCGTGGCTATTCTGCCTCCTGCTGGCGCTGCCCGCGCTGGCTGCCGGAGTTATTTTCGTGTTCAAGGAGCAACTGAGCGGCACGAGTACGGCTCTGTTGGGCGTGTGCCTGCTGCTCTACCTCTTGCTCGTGGCGTCGGCGCTGATTGAGGGGTTGGTGCGTCCTCTGCAGACACTTTCCAATGTGGTTTCGTCGTTGCGCGAGGGAGATTACTCGTTTCGCGCGCGTGGGGCAGGAACGCAGGATGCTTTTGCGGAGCTGGCGGCGGAGGTGAATGCGCTGGCCGACCTGCTGCAGAAGCAGCGCGTGCGGTCGCTGGAGGCGACGGCGCTGTTGGCGCGGATTCTCGAGGTGATGCATGCGCCGCTGTTCGCGTTTGACCGGGAGAATCAATTGCAACTGGTCAACCGCGCTGCAACCCGGATGCTGGGGCTCTCGTATGCGCGCTGCTTTGGCCGCTCGGCCACAGAGCTTGGACTCGCAGATCTGGTGGAGGCTGCGGACCAGAGCATTCACTCGTTTCAGGACAAGCCGACGCGTTGGATGCTGAGGAAAACAAAGTTTCGCCAGCATGGCGCGCCCCACACGCTGTTGCTGCTCAACGATGTCACCGTTCCCCTGAAGGAAGAGGAGCAGGCTGCATGGAAGCGGCTGGTGCGCGTACTGGGGCATGAGCTTTCCAATTCGCTGGCGCCAATCAAGTCGATAGCGGGAAGTCTGCTGGCCCGGGTCGATCGCATGGGTGGGGACGAAGCCGAGCTCCATGATTTCCGTCGCGGACTTGGCGTAGTGGAAAGTCGAGCGGAGGCGCTGCATCGGTTCGTGCAGTCCTACCGCTTGCTGGCGCAGTTGCCGCCGCCTCACCGCAAGAGGGTTCAACTCGCGGCCTTGCTCGAACGGGTCGTGCTGCTCGAGCAGCGCCTTCCGGTTGAGCTCGATGCGGGGCCGGAGGTGGAGTTGAACGCCGACCCCGACCAACTCGAACAGATGTTCATCAACCTGCTTGCGAATGCAGTGGATGCCTCGCTGGCAAATGGGTCGCACCCGGTGCACGCGGCATGGCACACGGCAGAGTCCGATCTGCTGGTGACGATTGAAGACCATGGGATGGGGATTGCCAACACCGAGAACTTGTTTGTGCCTTTCTACACGACCAAGCCAACGGGAAGCGGAGTGGGACTGGCGCTGGCGCAGCAGATTGCGCGAGCGCACGGCGGGGAGATCACGCTGGTGAATCGCGAAAACGGGGATGGGGCGCGCGCAACGGTCAGGCTTCCTCTGGCCTAAGGCATCTTTGTGAAGGGCGGGGCCGCCCCTCGGGGGCCAATCAGAACGGGTTGAAATGCGACAGGCCTATCTGGGCGTCCATTGAGGATGGCTGGTAAAAAGCCCTCCGAGAAAGCCCAGCTGATACACCA
Organism: uncultured Occallatibacter sp.; assembly: GCA_964460385.1. Taxonomy (GTDB): domain Bacteria; phylum Acidobacteriota; class Terriglobia; order Terriglobales; family Acidobacteriaceae; genus Telmatobacter. The sequence goes on from CAYWSR010000044.1 coordinate 1,642, forward strand.
GGAAAGAGCCGAAACAAAGACTCACCATGCCTGAAACCGCTCCAAGATATTGGCCCAGCTTCGCAAATCGATCTCCGGCAAAGGTGAGCGGAACGGCAATCGCCGCAGTCATGCACATCATCCCGATCATGGTTCCGGCGCCGAAGATTAGTAGATAGACCGTTGCCCACAATGGGTTATGAATCGTAGACAGAACCAGCAGCGCCACGGCCGCGGAACCGGCGAGTCCATGAACAAGACCGATCACGAGAGGCCTGAGGCATTGATACAAACCAAATCGGCCAATCGACTTGTCCAGCCACCCCTCCATTTTTGTTTTGCCGTTGTCCGGGATAGCGGGCATCGAAATGTCAGTCGGCCCGGCAATTGCCGGAGTGAAGTAGCTTGTCATCTTCTGCATCACACCGGTCAGGTTCAGGACGCCGAGCAGAATAAGCATGATCGCCACGCTGAACTCCATGGAAAGCCCCAGGCGGGGCGGGATCTCGACTCCAAATAGAATGATGAGCGAACCGACGATGAAAATGGTGATGGTGTGCCCCAATCCCCAGACAGACCCGATGAACGCGGCATTGCGAATGCTCCGCTGCTTGCTGACGATGGTCGAAATGGCAACCACGTGATCGGCATCGGTAGAGTGCCGCATTCCGAGGATCAGGCCAAGAACTGTTACGAACAGGACGGGTCCGATCCGCTCTTGGGAAAGCGGATGGATGCCGAGGTGAACGGTGGACAGCGCCTGAATCGCAAGCACCAGGCCAAGAATTGCAATGAACGCGGCGGACGCCGCAGGGAGCCAACGCTTGGTGAGCGGCCCGTCGATGTGAAGGTGCGTCATGAAGCGGCGCGCATAAACCATCAGCATTCCGCACCCAATCAGAACGGCGGCCAGTCCGACGCTGAAGGCCAAGATCAGAAATAGCCCTAGACCGATTCTGTGCAGGGCCACTGCGCTCAAAAGCACAACCAGAGCGGCCGGGCATGGAATGATTCCGCCTGTGATACCCAGGGTAAAGAGCTGAGTCAGGCTTACGGATTGGGCCGAAAGGCCATGAGCCTGATTGTGAATGTGTTCATCCGCGGGGTCATGCGAATGAGAAAGAGAATGATCATGAGAGTGAGAGTGCGACGGTGCATGCGAATGGGAGTGCATGAAGCCAGGGAGATGAGAATGTGCGTGGCCCGAACCCGGTGCATGAGAATGTTCCGTAGCCGTGCCTGTCAATCGGCGCAGAAGCATGTAGCAGCCGAGCCCCGCAATCGTGATACCGGAGAGCGCGCCGAGCCACGGGTACAGTTGCTCGGGCACAATATAGCGCGATGCGTACAGCGTAATCGCCCCAAGAGCGAATACGCCGGCCGTATGCGACACCGTAACGATCATTCCAAGCAGGACCGCATGACGCGCCGTCCCCTTTGAGCCCACAAGGTAGGCGGCGACAATGGTCTTGCCGTGGCCAGGCTCCAGCGCATGCAGTCCTCCCAGGCCGATGGCGATGAGGGCTGCGGTGAACAGGAACCATGGGCTCAGGCTTTCGGCCTGAATCAACTCGGTAAATCTGCTCCGGGGCGTCTGCTGTCGATTCGCCTCAAGATGCATCGTGGCTGATGCTGCTCCTGCGGCCTGCGAAGAATCGACTGAAGCTGCAGTGGGTGGAACCCCAGGTTGCTTCAGCTGTGCTGGAAGCGTGCGTTGCGCATGAATGGGCGCGGTCTCCGCCGCTGGAGCTGTCTCAGGCAGCAATGAACTTGCTCGCTTCCCATCGACAAGCGCTGCCGGCAAGGTCGGCAACGCCGCTACCAGCGAGGCTTCCAGATCCTGTGGCGGGCTTGTCAGCAGATCGGTGGGATAGTTGCTCAATTCGCCGCTTCGGTCCGTTGCTGGAACTGAGCTGCGTAGCAGTGAACCTGCGTGAGCTTCCGCAATACTCTCTTTCCATCCCGTGTGTCCGGGGTAGTTGTTGTCCACATAATGAAGGGACGCTTTTTGCCGCTCATGCGGGGACAATGTCGCCGGATACTGCGCTTCGTAGTCAAAGCCCATCTTCATTGTGGGCAGGCCGCCCGCGCCGGGGGGAAAGATGACCCCGCTCGAGATGAGACGAAGAGAAACCGGCTGACCAGCCACATCGAGAACGAGCCCCCGCCCGAGTTCCCTGCCCCGCGCAGTCACGTAGTTCATGACTGCCGTGGATTTCGGATCGATCGCGGTTGCCGGAATATTCGCCTCCTGCAGCTCCTGATAGGTGGGAATCTCCGCCAGATCGATGAGGTACCGCACCCGAATCCGGTCGCCCTCGAGGGTCAGTCTGGAGTAGTGGTTCACGCTGAAATTGCCCATGGGGTGAGCCCACGCCGCGTGAAAAGAGCCCAGCAGGAAAAGCAGGGACAGGAATTGGCCAATCCTTTTACCGAGCAAAGTCATTCGAACCTCCCCGGGCTGCAAGTTGCGGTTTCAACGTAGCAACCTTCACACTCGCTGCCTTTGCGTATACAAGATGAAAATGCGGGTTGATCGCCAGCGCTTCCTTCAGTTCACTGAGTGCCTTCTCTTGTTGCCCCAGCCCCTCGGCTATCATCCCGGCGTGATAAAGCAGGATTGGATCCTTCGTGCCCAGGCGCAAAGCTTTCTCGCTTGCCGAGGCTGCTTCCGCAAGCTTGCCATTCTTGAATAAAGCCCACGCCAGCGCATCCCATGTATAGATGTCATGCCTCACCTCCAGCTCTTTCTGCGCCAGATCGAGGGCCTCGGCGAGCTTCATATCGTGATCGGCATAGAAGAGCGCCAGGTCGCGGTTGTGCAGCACCTGATTGATTTTTCCGAGCAATCCGATGTATTCCACCAGCGCATATTGCTTCTGCGCCTCAGCTTGAATTCCGGTCCGTGCGTACAGATCGCCAAGCTCCGCGATGAAAATCGGCATGGGAACAACGGCGATGGCGCTCTGGTAAAGAACAATCGCTTCCGCATACCTGCCGTTGTTCGCTCTGAGCTTGCCGAGCGCCGCCAGAGCGCGATAGTCACCCGGATGTACGTTCAGCGCGGCCAGGTAAGCCGCATCGGCGGAGCCGGCGTCGCCGGCCTGCGTTTCGAACTCTCCCAGCTCGTAGTACAGCCAGGCTAGGTTCTCTCTCGGCAGTTGAGCTTCAACTCCCTCGGTGACGGCTGTCTTCATCAGGTCAATTGCCGCGGCGGTGTCGCCTGCAATGAACTTGAGATAAGCAAGCCGGCTGTCGCGCGCGTAGGCGGCACGGGGGGAAAGCGTCATATCGCGGGGCGTCAATCGACCGTATGCAACGCCAGCCTTGTCGTATTCGCCCATGTCCGCATAAGCGTCGCCTACGATCGCGAAGGGCGAGACATCGCCGGTTCCCAGGGAGAGTGCCTTCTGCGCATAGTTGAGCGCGTCGACGAAGCGATGCTCTCCCATGCAGACTTCCGCCAGGCTCCCCAGAGCGTCGGCTGCTGAGAAGTCCGATGAATCCAGGTCGAGTGACTGGGTTAGGGACTCTACAGCCAACTGATAATCGGCTACGTCACCGGTCTCCCGGGCATGCTGGAAATACGCAGCGCCCAACGCGGTATAGCCCGCGGCATCCTTCGGGTTCCGCGCCAGATTGAGCTGGGCTTTTTGAATGGAACGGCTGGTGTCTGTCGGTTCTGGCGTGAGCAGGCGCTCGGGCACAGGAGCAAACACCGGCGCTCGATTGGTCATCGCGGGAAGCGTGGACGTCACTGCCGATTGAGGATGATTCGCTGCTGGCAGCGATGCATGCGTATCGGCGAACGCCGGCGGATCGGGCGCCTGCGCATTCTTCGCCGTCTTCGTCTGGGGATCGATTGTTGCCTGGGCAGGACTTGCAGACTTGAATGCGTCGCCGGCAAACTTTGATGCGGGGTTCGATTGAACGGCAAGCTTGAAGTATCTGGCTGCGTCTTCGCTGCGGTTCAGCCTCTGCGCGATGTGGCCTGCATGATCGAAGATCTGGGCGCTTTGGATTCCAACCGCGATGGCCTTTTGAATGGCGATGTCTGCTTCCTGGAATTTGCCATTGGCATCGAGCGCCCACGCGTAGGCGTCCAGGGTCCATACATCCTCACGCGCAGCAATCTCCTGTTGGGCAAGCTTCAGCGAATCAGGCGCGGTAACAGAGCTTGCAGCGTACATCAGAATCAGGTCGCGCCTCGACTCATCGGAGGCCCGTCCGGGATCGCGGGCTAGCTTCTCGAACTCCTCAAGCGTTGCGCGGGCCTCTCCCATCTGCCCCGCGGCTTGCTGCGCCGCTGCCAGTTGATAAAGAGCGTGCGGGTCGCGATCGAGCGCAGTAGCCTGTAGCAGCAGTTGAACCGCGTCGCTGGCTCGATTCTGAGCCACGCGAACGCGCGCAAGATTCTCCATGGTATAGGGATAGTTTGCAAAGAGCTGAGTCGCCTGCTGCAGGACCTGCGCTGCCGGCTCAGTCTGACCCGAATCGATCAGAATCGAAGCGATCTGGTTTGCGATCCAGGCCTGTTCTTCCACCTCAACCGGCGATGTCTGTTGAGCGGCACGGTCGAGAAACTCAATCGCTCCGCGGTTATCGCCGTACAACACCCGCAATCTGGCCCCAACCAGGAGTGCTGGAGTGTTGTTGGGACGCAAATTCATCATCCACTGAGCATTCGTCTCTGCTTCGGGATAGTTGCCGAGCGCGATGTCTGCCTCGGCAATGTATCCATAGGTCATAACATCGTCGGGTGTGCGGCGGTTGAGAGCCTTCGCCCGGTCTCTGGCTTCATCAAACTCATGACGGCTCAGCCACAGAGCTACCTGAGTCTTCTGCAATAGAAAGTCTTCTGAATCCAGTTTCAAACCCCGAGCGAGAACATCGTCCGCCTCATTCAGGTAGCTTGGATCGGCGGTCTCGCGGGTTCTGCGAAGCAAGGCGAGCGCCAATTCGTTATAGGCCTGCACCTTCTTCGGATCTGCCTTGAGTTGCTGTCTGGCCCCCGCAATGCGCTGCTGTGCCGGGCTATCTTCATGAGAGACCGAAACGGCAGACTGGCGATACGGACTTTTATCAGGCAAAGCTGCTTGCTGGGCGACTGCCGACCCGGACAGCAAGACACCAAGAACGGATAGCGCTACGTGGAGTGATTTCATAGAAAGTCCCATTCTCAAGAGGTCTTCGTAAGGGTTCTCTGCGCAGAGATTGACTCCGCGCAGAGAACAGGGAATGTTCAATCCACCCGACTGGGCCTTACTGGGGGTTGATTGACATTAGTTGACGGGGCAGGGAGAGGGACCACCCTGGTTAAGCGGCGCATTGTCGGAGTTTTGCGCACTGGTGGGATTCGGCTGGTTTCCGCAACCGGTTGGATCGCCCGCGCTGATGTGGCGGCTGTCGCGTCCGCTGTATGCATAGTGAACGTAGGGGAACGTCTCCTGCGGGGGAACGTCCGGCGCGTTCACGCCATCGCCGATGCGGTAGTTGTACTGTGGACCTGCCAGAATGCCTGCTACCGCCCGCGCCGCGATGTCAACCACATCGTCAGTCAGGCGGCGGCCATTGGGGAATCCTGCCGGATCACCGGCAAGCAGCCCCAGGCGTTTGCGGCTGGCATACGGTGTGGGGGGTACGCCGGTGTTCAGCCGCAGCAAGTCCGCAATCGGGCCTGCCGGGGTGCCTGCCGGTGCAATCGGTGGAGCGTAGGTGACCAGGGGAAGTAAATCGGTGCGTGGCGGTGTCGGGATGGCTATCCCATAGACGGCATTCAAGACCCTGGCCAAAAGCGGATCAAGGTCGAAGCTGGCAAACTGGCTGTCGTTTACCGGCTGCGACATGCTCCAGTAGTCCTTGCTCCCGGTTCCGATGATCAGCTCGTTGATCAGCGGGTTGCCAAGACGCTGTACCTGAGCATCCAGGCCCTCGTACGTAACAGGATTCGGGGAGTTGCGAATGGTGTTCTGCGGCCTCGACGTTGTTGCCCAGGCGCCGATGGTTCCCTTTGGGTCGGTGGATGCGTGGATAGCGCCGTCGCGGGTTAGATATTTGATGGGGACCTCGATTGCAATCGTGTTCACATTGAAACCGGCCACGGCGTTGGGGGCAAGGTTGGAGTAGTTGCTTGCGTCCTCCGTTGCGGTAAGAACTCCGCCTCCCGCGCTGGTGCGGAAGTTCAGGCTATCGAAGGCCGCGCCCAGGTCGATGAAGAACGGATCGGCAACCGTACCGGCAAAGACCCGGATATCGGAGATCCCGTTGGCTCCCTGGAGAGAATAGACCCCTTGCGCCGCCAACGCGTCGTAATCCGGCATGGTGCGCGGGCCTGCGTTGCTGGGAACAGCAATGAGCGGGCTGCCGGCTTCATTGGTCAGAGGAATGGTCTTGCCCTTGACATTCATGTACACCTTGAACGTTTGCTGCAAACTAAGACCCGCGGCGCCAGGCCCAGTCAGAGAGGTGATCGCCGGCGGCACGATGGGCGTGCCCGGAGCCACTGGCGCGGGTGAGTTCGCCGGCGCGTCGATGCCATTGCCGGCGCCTACGAAGCCCGTGAATACGCCGGGGGCAAGGATGTTGGTTTGGAACTCGAACGAGAAGGATACGTTGGACAATGCGCTCTGTGTGTTGTCAACGCTGATCCGATACAAGATCGACGGATCGAACGGAAAGTAGTTCGGTCCGTTGCTCGGCTGCAGAAACGGATCGACGTTCATGATGAAGGTGACGCGATCCGGATGATCGTAGCTGACAAACGCGTAGAAATCCGTAATGTCGGCTGCGTGATCCAGCGCGGTAATGGGCGCTTCCCTGTGACTTGAAGCAAATGCGCCCGGCGGAATGGCAATCAGCAGACTCAATGCGAGTCCGACTGCAGACCTCAGTTTTGACATGGGTTCTCCTTGTTCAATTCGCTGCGGTGGGGAACGAGAAGTCCTGAGCCAGGCGGGCAGATAGGGAAGGCTCATGGACCCGCCGTTGGTTTCAATGAATCCAGTACGCCGGAACGTCGCCACCGGATTGCATTGAAAGCAGAAAATGAATCTTCGGATTTGCGAATCCAGAAGCCGGGTCGGCGCGTACCCCTTGAAAGGAGACTTGCGACCCCGGACGGGAACAGGGTCCCGGCCATCGCATCATTGTTTAGCTTCGGAGAATCAAGCGAGACCGGGCGACGGTCTCACGCAGGGATTTTCTGCGTTTCGCACCGCGTCGCCGGCCTCTCAGGGCCGATCTGAAATCGATGAACGCGCTTGCGATGACGCAAGAGGCCCCTGTCGCTCATTGATTGAGCCGCACGCGAGAAGATCGACTACCGGCGACAGTTGTTATGAATTACTTGATCCGCGGCACCACACCGGCGCTCAAGCGGAGATTATTCTGGGTTCCATTCACCCCGTTTGGCAACCGGGCGAGAAGGTAATCCACCTGAACAGGGCGAATGCCAACGCGCCGGGCAATCCGAATGTCGAATCCGCCGCCCGCGATCATCGCGAAATCAGTTGCCGCGCCGGTGGGACCAGCGGTGACCGGGAAGTAGGAATTGAATCCACGGACACCGCCGAAGAGGTTTGTACAAACTTCTACTGCACCTGGATGCTGAAGGAAATGGTTTCATTGAGCCCAGGCCCCTTGAGCGCGATCGAGGCCTGATAGGTTCCCGCGGGCGGCGTCGCCGGTCCCTTCTTCCCGCCGCACGACGAAATCATCGGCAGGCCGCATAGCAGAATCAGCAGCCACAGCATTCCTCGCTTCGATTTCCCCTTCTTCCGGCGTACGACAAACACACAAGCTGGCAACCACAGCGCAGCGCCGAAGGCCACTCCTCCAGATGACGGAGCCCAGGGCCGAGACCTCCGCTCAAGCGAGGCGCCCATGGCCGGCTGAATGGTCAAGGTGGTACTGGCTGTGTTCGAGGTCGTGAAGTTCAGGCTGCTCGGGCTAAAGCTGCATGTGTAATTTGAAAATGCTGAAGGAAGATTGCATTCCAGCGGGATGGCTTGGGTGAAGTCCGTCGCAGTGCATGTAAATGTTGCTGTTGCCGAGTCCCCGGAAAAGTTGATCGTTGGGATGGTGCAGCTCACGTTCGGTGGCGGAAGCGCGATTCCCGAAAGTTGCACCTGCTGCGGGGTGCCGCCGGCGTTGTCGGCCACATTCAGCGTTGCCGTCTCCGAGCCGGCCGATAGGCTGGGAGTGAACGTAACGCTGATCACGCAATTGATCCCAGCCGCTACGCTCGTGCCGCACGCATTGGTTTCCGAGAAGTCCGTTGCGTTC
>CAYWSR010000044.1:9913-25932 GCA_964460385.1 uncultured Occallatibacter sp.
CCGAGATATTAATTCCGGTTCCAGTGATGTTGAGTAGGGCGTTTCCGGTGTTGGACAGCGTGACGGTCTGTGCCGCGGAAGCCGTGCCCGATGGCTGCGCCGCGAAGGTCAGGGAAGTGGGGCTCAAGCTCGCGATCGGCGCAGGGGCCGCATCGACGTTAAGCGGAGATTGCGCGAAGACACTGTTACCGAGCGAATCGGTGACCGTAACTGTGACCAGGAAATCTCCCGCCGCGGTGGGCGTGCCGGAGATGATGCCTGTGGCTTTTGCGATGTTCATTCCCGGAGGCAGCCCTGTGGCGCTCCAGGAATAAGGCAGCAAGCCGCCGCTGGCGGTGAACAACGCGATGGGTGTATACGGCGCGTTGACATAACCGGTGGACGCGGTACCAGCTGTGGTGATGATCAGATTCGTGGTAACGCTGTCCTGATCCGTGACGATAATCGGCTCGTTGATGGTGGGGATCGTGACCGTTCCCGACGGCGGCGAAAGCAGAGCCGCATTGCTTCCCGCGCTGTCGAGCGAGATAGTCTGCGTGTAATTCGAGCCCGACTGTACGCTGAGAGGGCTACTCAAGGCGGCATTGTCGCTGAATACGATTGTCCCAGTGTTCGCCGCACCCGCTACTGGAGTGTAGAGAATGGTGAAGGTGCACGCGCCGCCGCTGGGGAGCGTAGTCGGCAAGGAGGCAGCGCCGTTCGAGCATGCGGTTTGGCTGATCGTGAACGAGCCTGACGAGATAGCGGGCGCGCCGGTGAGCGCCATTGCCGCTTCCCCTACGTTCGAAACGGTAAGCGTTTGCGTTTCTCCGCTGGTCCCGTCAAATCCAAGGCCGCTCGTGGAATACCACGCGGCAGGTCCGGCAAACAGGACGCCGGGAGCAGTATTGATCAGCGGGGTCACAGTTACCGAGTCACTTATGGTAATCGGCTCGTTGTCGGGAACCGTCGCGCCGGTTGGACCCGTCGAAATGCCGGTGCCGGAGAGTTGCACAGATTGGTCAAAGTAAGGCGCTTGGCCGGCGACGCTCGGCAGGTTGGTTTCTCCACCCGCGGCGTTGTCAATAAAAGTGATCCCTCCTCCCGCCGCTCCCACAGCATTTGGTTTGAATTGCATCGTGAAATTGCAGAAACCGCCCGCGCTTATTGTGAACGGAAACGACAGCGGCGTGGGCATTGCCGGGTTACACGTGACCTGGGTGTAAGAGAAGACGCCCACCGGCATCACGATGGTGCCTCCAACTACCAGCGGCCCATCGCCGGTGTTCGCCAAAGTGAGCGTTTGCGTGGCGGGAGTGTTCTCGTCGACGCTTCCAAACGTCACTTGCGTCGGAGAACCTGAGCTCGCATTGGTATAACTCGCGTACGGCTCGACTCCGTCTCCCAACAGGAGAATCGCCTGTCCCGTTCCTCCCGGCCCCGCAGCTGCGTTGCTGCTTGTGGCCGTCGTGGCGAACACCAGATCCTCGGCATAGCCGTTCTCATCGACCATGGGAAGGAATTGCAGAGTGATTGTGCAGGTCTGACCCGCCGCCAGAGTGATGGAAAGAGAAGAATACGGGGCGGCAACGGCCCTGTTGTTGCAGACAACACCCGAAACAGTGAATGCCGAACTCGAGCCTTCCAGGGTGATGCCGCTGATCGTGAACGCGGGACCTAGCGGATTCGACACAATAACTTGTTGGGTGCCGGTGGTATTCACTTGCACCGCCCCAAAATCAATCGGCCCGGTAGGCGTATACACCGCATTGAGCGAGCCCGGCGACGTAAAGACATAGGCCAGGCCCTGAGTCGGGTTGGTCCCAACGGACCCAAGTGCGATACCCGGGACCCCGGCTACGACCGTGTTTCCGCTGATGCCCACGGAAAAGCCCAAAAAGGTATTCGTCAATTCGACAGATGCGGTCAATTCGGCGGTCTCGGTCTCCGAAGACCAGGTGGGGGCGCCACTACCCGCGGGGGTGGGCTCAACGAACACGTAGGCCGCACCCGACGCAAGTGAGACACCCTGGGCACCGGCTACGACCGTGTTGCCGCTGATCCCCACAGAGTTACCAAGAGAGGCATAAGAGGTCCCGGAGGAGGCGTTCAATTTGGCGTTGTATGTCGTGAGCATTGCCCAGTTGGGAACGCCGTCTGCGATGGGCGCGACGAACACATAGGCCGCGCCCTGATCAACGACTGACCCAATTTGGACGCCAGGGGCGCCGACTACAGCCGTGTTCCCGCTGATGCCCACCGAGTTGCCAAAGTGGTCCCCCGTCGTTCCGGCGGAGTTGGGCAATTCGGCGGTGTCGGTCTCCGAAGACCAGACGGGGACGCTACTACCCACGGGGGTGGGCTCGACGAACACGTAGGCCGCGCCTTGGAGCCCGTTAATGTCGACACCCGGGGCGCCGACTACGATCGTGTTCCCACTCTCGTTGATGCCCACCGAGTAGGCAAAGTCGTCCCCCGCAGCTCCCGTGGGGGCGGTCAATACGGCGTTATTGGTCGGGCTCGCTGGCCAGGTGGCAGTGGTGCCCACGATGGGCTCGACGAACACATAGGCCGCACTGCCGACCGCGCCGACTACGATCGTGTTCCCACTCTCGTTGATGCCCACCGAGTAGCCAAACGCACCTCCCGTGGGGGCGGTCAATACGGCGTTATAGGTCGGGCTCGCTGGCCAGGTGGGAGTGGTGCCCACGATGGGCTCGACGAACACATAGACCGCGCCCTGACCACCATTGGCAAAAGGGGCGCCGACTAACACGGTGTTTCCGCTGATACCCACCGCGGCGCCAAAGTTGTCCCCCGCCTCTCCGGAGTTGTTGATCAGCTCGGCGGTGTATGTCGGGGTCGCTGCCCAGACGCCTCCGGGCGCGACGAACACATAGGCCGCGCCCTGACCAGCATTGGCATAAGGAGCGCCGACTACGACAGTGTTCCCGCTGACGGCCACCGATTGGCCAAACCTGTCCCCCACCACTCCGTCGGCCAGTTGGGCTGCTTGTAACCACGGGTCTACGATGATGGGATAGCGTGCGCCGGCGGTGTTCACCCGCAGCCGTAGACTGCCGTCCTGCACCTCCATCCACGACTCCAACTCGCGGCCGGATGCGTCATAGGCCAGCAAAGTACCATAACGCAGCGTCTCCACACCCTTCTGATCCCGCAGCGTGAGCGCATGTCCTCCACGTTCAACCGACGCGCTCAGGTTTCCGCCGAGGCGCAGCGAGATGTCCAACCCCTCCTGCTGCGAATCCGGGGACGCAGTCGCAACCGGCGGCTGCGAAATGGTGAACCCCTGCTCAATCCCCAGCGGACCATTGACGTACCACTCCGTTAAAGCTCCACGCCGGTATGCAACCCGGTTGGCGTCCGCCAGGGGCGCAACCGCGGCCGGGTCGTCACGGACGCCAGCTTTGCCGTAGCCCCACCCTTCGAACTTTAGGTCTATATCGGCATTCTGAAATCGAATTTTTACGCCATCGGCAGCGTATTGGGCGGCCAGGTGATTTGCCGGGTTCTCCGTTACGTATCCTTGTCCGGAGCTCTTCGCGCGATAAGCTTCATCAGCCTTCCCCAAGGTCGCCGAGACGACGGATTGAGCGCCTGCAGGGATCTCGGCGTAAGCCGTCAGGGAGGGTCGCGCCGCAGTGGATTCGGTCTGTGCCGGTTTCGATTGCGCCCAGCTCGGCACGGCGCAAATCAGCGCCAGGGCGGCCAGACCGGCCGGCAGGATTACCTCGCAGGCAATCGCTCCCGCCAGGATCCGGCGAACTGCGGCCGGTTTTCCGCCGCTGGAGTCCGTGACGCCCGGCAACTGGTCGCCGGCGCCGTCAGGCGGCCTGGCTGGAGCCTTTGCGCGTTTTTTGGTCTTTCTGTTCAAGGCCGGCCTCCGTGGTGATCAATCCCTGACGGATCTGAGGGTTTTATGGCCGCAAACTAACTGCCGGACGCAAAGCTGATCACTACCGTGACTGAGACCGTTTGGAGGGGCGCCACCGGGACCGGGGCAGTTGCGGTGCCGGCTGCCCCGTTCAGGACCCTGGCCGTCAGCGGGATTTGCCCAATCCCGGGGCTCTGCGCAGAGAAGCAGCCACTGGCTGAATTGGATGGAGCGCAAGGAAGGTTATCTGTTTCCGCATACCCGATCGTAGAGGCGGAGTAGTCCGCGGGCACCGTCCCAGTGCCCATCAGCGTGACGGTAGCCGCACCGCTCAACGAGGTCCCCTGCAATTGGGCGCTCGTCACGCTCAGGGTGTTTGAGCAGACCCAGGGAGACCCAGCAGTTGCGGCATTGAGATGCAACACCTCGGGGCCACACAACGTCGAAGCCGCGGAGTTTGCCTGGTTGAAAAATATACCGCCCTGCTGAAGGGTAGGATCGGTAATAAGGACCCACCAACTGCCGGGTGTCACGGCGCCGCCAAGCATGGCTGATAACAGCGTTGCCCCAGTGCCTGGGTTCGCCGAGAGCCCGTTCTCAAACTCGCGGTGAGTCACCAGCTTGCCGTCGGGATTCCTGACCTCAATCGTCCAGTGGCCATGAATTGTAATGCCCTCGTGGTTTCCCCCCGGCTTCCGCAGGCCTGTCGCCGCTGCCTGCGCGGCCTGAGAGGCAGGCGCAGCCTTGGCGGGAGTTGCGGCAGGAACCGCGGACGAGGCTGCACTGGCCTGGGCGCGCCCCGCACTGGAGCTGGAAAGCATCAAAGCGAAGACAGCGCCAAGCACCAGGCCCGGTGCGGCGATTCGTGCGATGACCTCGTGTTTACCGTTTGTCCTCATCCTGTCTCTCCTCTCCGGTGTCCCTCTTCTAAATCTCCGAAACTGCCGCTCGTGCAACCGGCAATTCCCTCCTGCAGCTCTTGCCGTGCGTCAACCTTACACCACTCTGACCGCCACGCGTCCGGGCGAAGCGAAGGAAGACCGCCGTGGATCGCCAAAGTCGCGGCGCGAACGAGCGAAGCCGGACAAACGTGTCTTCGTGTAACCCACGCCCAAGTGCGGGAAGCCTGGCTATCTGTTAAAGCGAAAACCATCGGCGAATCGGACCATGCAATCTGAAGATTCTTCCACTATGCGCAATCGGGGCCACGAGAAACTCCGCGCACTTTCCGCTGAATTACCTTTATTTTCAATAGGTTGACATTGACTGCCCATGCGGCTATCTTTGTCTACAAACGCTCCGCGGGGGCCGCGTCGGGGGGCAAGTTGTCCCAACTGCCGTCCAACACTCTCAGTGAACTCCTGGCGAATTGGCAGGCCGGCGACCAAGAGGCCTTGCGCGCCGTGTTCCCTCGTGTTTACAACGAGCTGCGGCGAGTGGCCCATCGTTACCTGCGAACGGAGCGGCCCGACCACACATTGCAGAGTGCCGCCCTCGTGCACGAGGCCTATCTGCGGCTCGAAAAACAACGCACAGGCCCGTTCCAGAACCGCGAGCATCTCATTGCTGTCTGCGCGCAACTGATGCGACAGATTTTGGTGGAGCACGCTCGAAGCCGAAGGGCCGCAAAGCGGGATGGTGGCTACCGGCTCTCGCTGAATGACGACCTGGTGGGCAAGACGCCGACCGTGGACATGATCGCTCTGGACGACGCTCTCAACGAGCTGGCCAGGCTCGATCGGCAACAGTGCCGCATCGTCGAGATGAGATTTTTCGGCGGCCTTTCCATCGATGAAACCGCTTGCGCGCTGAATCTCTCGCCCACGACGGTCAAACGGCATTGGGCCACGGCCCGGCTTTGGCTGCATCGTCAGATGAACAACGTGGCCGGCGTATGACACCCGAGCGCTGGGAACAAATTCGCGATCTGCTTGAGAAGGCTCTGGAACTGGCCCCTGAGCAGCGCTCTGCCTATCTTGACGGAGCCTGTTCCTCCGATCCAGCCTTGCGCAAAGAAGTTGAAGACTTGCTCGCGGACAGCGCTGACGTGCCCTCCAGCTTCTTGCAATCCTCCGCCATGGCCGAAATGATCGGCGCGGAGATCGAGGGCATCGCCTCCGTCGCTGCCCTCGAACCTGGACAGGAGTTCGCGCAGCGCTTTCGGCTGATTCGCAAGCTGGGTGAAGGGGGCATGGGACAGGTCTGGCTGGCAGAACAGACTCTGCCCATGCGGCGGCAAGTGGCCCTGAAAATGATCAAGGCCGGCATGTACGACGAGGCTGTTGTTCAACGCTTCCAGTCGGAGCGCCAATCGCTGGCGATCATGGAGCATCCGGCGATCGCCAAGGTGTTTGACGCGGGGACGACGCCTCAGGGCCAGCCGTATTTCGTGATGGAATACGTGCCCGGCTTGCCGATTACGGAGTATTGCGATCAAAACAAGCTCACCATCCGCGACCGGCTCGAACTATTCATTGAAACCTGCGAAGCCGTGCAGCACGCACACCAGAAGGCCATCATCCACCGCGATCTGAAGCCGGCAAACATCCTCGTGGTTGAAGTGGATGGCAAGCCGATGCCGCGAATCATCGACTTTGGACTCGCCAAGGCGGTCACGCATCCGATCGCCGCCGAAGCCCTCAAAACGCAATTTGGAAACCTGGTGGGAACGCCGGGCTACATGAGTCCGGAGCAGGCTGACGCGAATGTGCAGGACATCGACACGCGCACCGATGTGTACTCTCTTGGAGTTGTTCTCTATGTTTTGCTCGCCGGGCGAGAGCCGTTCGAAAGCAAGCAGGGTCAGAAGCAACAATTCGACGAGTTCCTGCGCAAGTTGCGCGAGGATGAAGCACTGAAGCCGAGCACAAGGGTCAGTGGCGATCGTCTTTCTTCAAGCGCGATCGCGGAAGCGCGCAGCACGGAGTCCAGACAACTCATCCGCATCCTGCGTGGAGACCTTGACTGGATCACCATGAAGGCGCTGGAGAAGGATCGCGCTCGCCGGTATGGCGCTCCCTCCGATCTGGCCGCCGACATTCGTCGCTACCTGAATCACCAGCCGGTCTTGGCGCGTCCGGCAAGTGCTGCTTACCGGAGCGGCAAATTCGTGAAACGCCACAAATTCGCACTTGCGGTGGCGTCGGTTTTCGCCCTCCTGGCGCTTGTCGGCGCAGTGGCCATCGTAAGAGAAGCGCGGATCGCACGCATGCAGGAGGTTCGCGCGGAGCGCCGTTTTGCGTCGTTGCGCAAACTCACTGACTCGATGTTATTCGAGTTTCACGACTCGATTGAGACCCTGCCAGGATCCACGGCCGCACGCGAACTGGTGGTAAGCCGCGCGTTGGAATACCTTCAGCAAATCGAGGCGGAGGCGAACGGCGACCCCGCAACTTTGCGTGACCTTGCCGCGGCTTACGAGCGCATCGGGCGAATCCGGGCCGATGAGGGCAACCCGCACCTGGGCGGCGTTGGCTCGTTTGAACAAGCGAAGGAACTCTACGGCAAGGCGCTTGAGATCCGTCAAAAACTGGCGAGCCTGGATCCTTCCAACGCGACGCTGCAACTCGAGCTGACTGACACCCTGTTCAACATTGCACGAATTCATGAACAACTTGGAGATATGAGCGGAGCATTGCAATTTCTACAACAGCGCCTCGCAATCCAGGAGGAACTTCAAAGAACACATGGCTCCGACACCCTCGCCTTTGAAAGTGCTCGAACATTAGCTAACATGGGGGCGCTCCACGTGTGGCTGGGTGACCGCGATTCCACGCTCGCATATGAAAGCCGTGCTCTCGATATAGGCAAGGAGCTGCTCAAGGCAAATCCGAACAGCGTTCAGGCGCGGATCACGGTTTGGCGATCGCTTACCTGGAGCGGATGGGCGCTCAAGTTGCAAAGGAGATTCAGGGATGCTGCCGCGAGTTGGCGAGGGGCCCTGGCTATCTCCGAAAAACTCGCCTCCGAAGATCCGAACAACACCACCTATCAAAGATATCTAATATCGGACCACGGTAATCTGTGCGAGTCATTGGCTTATGCCGGCGAGTTTTCTGAAGTGCGAAGCCATTGCGAGACGGCAATTGCGATCAATCGGATTATGGTGAACTCCGATAGAAAAAATGCGCAAGCCCTCGCCGATCTCGGAAACTCGAACATGACCATGGGATTAGCGCTTTATCTCATGCACTCTCCGCGACAAGCCTCAATTTATGAACAGAGAGCAACATCGATCTATCAGGACTTAGCTCTCCGCGATCCTGATTCGTTGTCGAATGCCCTGGATCGCTCCGAGTCGCTGCTCTATCTGGGGCGAGTTGAAGCCGATTTGCATCGTCCGGAACTTGCTCGCAAAAGCGCGGTGGCGGCCGAGAAGCTTCTCGAAGAGTTGGTGAAACGAAATCCACAGAATCGCTATTACCTGGAATCGCTGCGGGAGGCTCAGGGGGTCATCAAGGCCCTCCCGCACGATTCGGCTCCGCTCGCCGTCCATTAGTTGCGATTTCTGCTCATCGGCAAGGCTCCCTGCGAAAAAATGACGCAGGCCTGCCAGACGAATTCCGTGACAGACGAAGCCTTCGAGAACACTGACTCTTATACGACCTCCATGTGCGTACCGCAGGCGGTGGCGATGGCCGTGGTTTGGGCCAATTCCAAGGAAGGAGCGGCCACTCACCCACACATTGGTTGAAGCTGGCGTGAACTCATCTGTGGTTTGTGCGCAGCAATAGCCTGAAATGAGAAGGATTGCGACTGCAATTCTCTTCATCGAATCCTCCCCATTTCGAATCAAGTCGACAGAACGTCCGCCTCGAAGATTGACCCGTCAAACGGGTCGAGTCGGTATCGGACGAACAGGCAGGAATCGTTTTCCGAGTCACATCGATTACGCCGCGGACTATCTCAATTTCTCCAAACAGCAGCATGAAACGCGATTCAGGTGAGGGACGAATAGCCCCTCTCCTTCGTTTAGTACATCGATTTATTCCTTGCACGCTGCCGTGGACCTTCTGTATAGTTCGATTCCCAGAGAACGTTTACTCCAATCTATCGTCCCTCCTGCGAACTGCCATCCGGAGCAGTGCAGGTCGCTCGCAGACGATCCGCGGAGTTCTCTTCGGGAGTCGTCATGAAGCTCGGAGCTCGTGGTCGGTTGGTCATTGGCATCACTCTTCTGGTCGTATCGTCAGTGCCTCTTGTGGCCGCAGAGTCTGTTCATCTGTCCATCGACGCTTCCAAGACTGGAGCCAGGATCGATCGCAATATCTTTGGCCAGTTTGCCGAGAACCTCGGCCATGGCCTTTACGAAGGCATTTGGGTTGGTCCCGACTCTTCGATTCCGAACACTCGCGGAATCCGCAACGATGTGGTGGCAGCTCTTCGAGAACTCAAAGTACCGAACGTCCGCTGGCCCGGCGGCTGCTTTGCCGACCAGTATCACTGGCGCAAGGGAATCGGCCCGCGCGACAAGCGCCCGGCCGCCGTGAACTCGGCATGGGGAGATGTAATCGATACGAATGCCTTCGGCACCGATGAGTTCATGGACTTCATTCAGCAGATCGGTAGCACACCCTATGTGTCCATCAATCTTGGCTCCGGCACGCCGCAGGAGGCTGCCGAGTGGCTGGAGTACATGACAGCCGCAGCGCCTACAGCTCTTGCCAAAGAGCGCGCCGCCAACGGTCATCCCGAACCCTATAAAGTAGGATTCCTGGGCATCGGCAACGAAAGCTGGGACTGCGGCGGCGCGATGACTCCGGACTATTACGTCAGCCTGATGAAGGTCTACAGCCGGTTCGTGCTCAACATGAACCCCGCGCAGCGCGGCAAAGACCAGATGCTGAAGATCGCCGTGGGCCCCGGAACGCCGGATGCCGAGTGGACTGAAGCCGTGATGAAAGCATGGAAGAAACACACATGGGCTTGGGACATCGACGGCGTCTCGCTGCACTGGTACACCGTCCCGAATGGCTGGCCGCCGTCAACAAATTCCGAGAAGTTTGGACTGGACGACTTCGTCAAAGCGCTCAAATCTACCCTGTTCATGGACGCGTTCTTGCGCATGCAGGAAGTCGTCATGGACAAGTACGATCCGGAAAAGAAGGTCACCTTGAGCGTGGATGAGTGGGGCGCCTGGCACGCGCCGCTGACTGGCTCCAATCCAGCTTTCCTCGTGCAGCAGAACAGCATCCGCGACGCCATTCTCGCCACGATCAACCTGAACATCTTTGCCCGTCACGCCGGCCGCGTGCGCATGGCCAATATCGCCCAGATGGTCAACGTGCTTCAGGCGATGATCCTCACCGACAAGGAGAAGCTTGTCCTGACGCCTACCTACTATGTCTTCAAGATGTACGTGCCCTTTCACGACGCCACGATGATTCCCGTCGCTTTCGACGCTGGCGTTTACACCCGCGGAAGTGTGACCCTGCCGCGCATCGACGCCATCGCCGCAATGAGCGCGGACGGAAAGTTGTTGCTTGAGATCACCAACCTCGATCCGGAAATTCCCGTCAAGATCGATGCAGACCTGGCGGGCGTAACAGCAAAGTCGGCCAAGGCACAGACATTAACGGCCCCGGCGGTCGACAGTATCAATACCTTTGAATCCCCGAGTACAGTTGTACCGAAGGCCGCAGCAGTTCAGGTTCAGAACGGAAAGCTCTCCCTAACGGTGGAGCCGAGATCAGTGACTGTTGTTTCGATCGAACAGTAGTCTTGGGTGCAATCGATTGAGGGCGATGGACGGTCGCGTGCCCCCCACAAGAAACCGCAAACAAGTTCGCTGGCTGGCCGCGCTTTTGGCGAGCCGGCGGCATTCAGTGATGCATCCGGAGAAAACCACCCATGCACTTACTCAGCAAGATCGCAGCCCCGAAGACATTCTCTTTCATCCTGGGATCGATTTTTGTTTCTCTCCTGGCATTACCGGGCGTCGTGCTATCCCAGGCTCCGGCGGTCAACGCGGCCATCGACACGACGAAGACGGGCGCTCCAATCTCGAAATACATCTACGGCCAGTTTCTCGAGCACGGGGGCGACATCGTCAATAACGGCGTCTGGTCTGAGATGCTCGTCGATCGCAAGTTCTTCTACCCGGTCGCGGCTTCCGCGCCGACACCGCCGCCGGTGATGGGCAACTCAGCGGGGAACCCTCGATTCCGCCGAACTCCTACGCGCTGGTGGGCACCCATCGGCGGCGATGATGTGGTCACCATGGACACGAAGTCGGCGTACACCGGAGATCGGTCGCCGCGGGTCAAGCTCGATCCGAAGGAGCCGCATGGCTTCAGGCAATCTGGAATCGCGGTTCGCAAAGGCAAAGCCTACGCGGGACGCATCATTCTGGCCGGCTCTCCCGGCAGCGTAGTCAAGGTCACGCTCATCTGGGGGAAGAAGGCCGCAGACCGTCAGACCATTAGCATCGGGACCCTCGGTACAACGTACCGCAAGTTCCCTCTGCGCTACTCCGCCGCAGCCGACACCGATGACGCAACTCTCGAGATCATCGGCTCAGGCACCGGCTCGTTCCATGTCGGCGCGGTTTCGCTTATGCCCGCCGGCAACATCGAAGGCTTTCGCCCCGAGGTCATCGCCGCGCTCAAGTCGATGCGGTTCGGCGTCCTCCGGTTTCCTGGCGGCAATTTTGTCTCCTCGTATGAGTGGCGCTACGGTGTTGGCGACATTGACAAGCGTCCTCCGATCTTCGACCCCGTCTGGCACGCGGTGCAGCCCAACGACGTGGGCACCGATGAATTCCTCGCGCTCTGCCGGCTGCTCGGCGTCGACCCTTACATCACGGTGAACGCAGGATTCGGCGATGCCTGGTCAGCACGCGAATTGGTTGAATACACCAACGGCGCAGTCACGACTTCCATGGGCAAATGGCGTGCGGCCAACGGCCATCCTGCCCCGTACGACGTCAAGTTCTGGGGAGTCGGCAACGAGCCCTGGGGCGACTACCAGATGGGCGCATTGTCGCTTCCGCAATTCGAGTTGAAGCACAACCTGTTCGCAAAGGAAATGCGCAAGGCCGATCCCTCCATCAAGCTCATCGCCGGCGGCGCCATGCCCGACGTGATGGAGGGTGCGGACCAGGCCAGACGCATTAACGGCCAATATGTTCCCGACTATCTTTCGGCAGCCGACTGGACCGGCCAAATGCTCCTCAATTGCCTCGACAACATCGATATGGTGAGCGAACACTACTACGCTTCGGGCACCCAACACACCGATATGAAACTGCAGAAGAAGGTGCCCATCGATCCTCCTCTGTCGTTCATCGAGTGGCAGCGCGCTCCGGCGGTCCAGGTCCGCGCGAAATACGAGCACTACCAGGAATACCTCAAGCGCATTCCCGCGCTCCGCGCCAAGCCGGTCCCTATCGCCATCGACGAGTGGGCCTACTTCGGCGGCGGACCGGGTTCCTTCAAGACCGTCCCGGCCTACGCATGGGCCTTCCACGAGATGTTCCGTCATTCCGATATCTTCCAAATGGGCGCATTCACCTTCGCCACGGCGATGATGAGTTCCAACCGGACCGAAGCAATACTGAACCCCACTGGTATGCTCTTCAAGATGTACCGCGATCACTTCGGCGTCATCCCCGTCGAGGTGACCGGAGATTCACCACAGCCGAAGCCGGCCTTCCCGGCGGGCGGCGACCAGCCTGCGGTCAACCCGGGCAGCGACACCTACCCGCTCGACGTGAGTGCCGCGCTGAGCGAAGACCGCAAGACCCTGACCATTGCCGTGCTCAATCCATCGGACTCCGAACAGAACATCAAGATTGCGATCAATGGAGCGAAGCTCGCAGATAAGGGCAAATTGTGGCGAATGGCTCCCAATTCCATCGACGCAACAGTACAGGTCGGCAAGAAGCCCGAAGTGCAGGTTGAAGAACAGACGCTCGGCGCATTGCCGGGCACGATCACCGTCCGTCCCTTCAGCGTGAACATTTATTCCTATCCGGTGCAGTAGCCAGGTATTTGAGAGGGTCCAGATGAAACCTATGAAACTGTCCATTGCGTGCGTAGTCACATTAGCCATCGCGTCTGGATCTTGGCTCACCGCCCAGGTGCAAACAAATGTCCCCGATGTTGTACCCGGCGCAAAGCCTGTAACGGTGGAGCACATCATGATCCACGGCACTGCGCTCGAAGGCAACCTGGAAGGCGATGCCGTCGATCGCGATGTTATCGTCTTCCTGCCGCCAAGCTACCAGAAAGATGTCAAGCGCCGCTATCCCGTGGTCTATGCGCTGCACGGCTATTCCATCGGCGCCGAGCAGTGGACGCATGAGATTCACGTGCCGCAGACGATCGAGGGAGCCATTGCCCTGGGCGCAAAGGAGATGATCGTTGTTCTTCCGGATTCCAAGACCGTCTACAACGGCTCCATGTATTCCAGTTCGGCGACTACGGGTGACTTCGAGCGATTCGTTTCGCATGATGTGGTCGCATACATTGACGCGCACTATCGCACCATTCCCGAGCGCACAAGCCGCGGCCTGGTGGGCCACTCGATGGGCGGCTACGGCGCCTCGCGCATCGGCATGAAGCATTCCGATGTCTTCGCAGCTCTCTACATCATGAGTCCCTGCTGCATGTCTCCGATGACAGGCGGCGGACCAGGGCCCAGCGATCAGGCGAAGGAGCGGGCGATTGCGAGCGAGAAGAAAGTTGCGACGGCCAAGTCCCCGGCTGACCTTGCCGCTCAGTCACCCGGCTTCGCCGCCGCGCAGTATGCAACGGCAGCTGCATTCGCGCCCGATCCAAAGAACCCTCCGCTGTACTTCGACTTGCCAACCAAGGATGGGGTTCCGGTGCCGGAGATACAGGCAAAATATGCGGCCAATGCGCCGCTAGCTTTCGTCGATCAGTACATCGGAAACCTGAAGCAGTATCGCGCCATCGCCATGGACGTGGGCGATCAGGACGGCTTGCGCATCGATGCCGGGAAGCTGCACGATATCTTCGACAAGTATGGAATCGAGAACAATTTCGAAATCTATCCCGGCACGCACACCAGCGCCGTAGCCGATCGATTCCAGAACCACGTCCTGCCGTTCTTCAGCAAGAATCTCTGCTTCAAGGCAGGGTGCCAATAGTCAGGTTTAGCAGGAGAACCACCACGATGGATCGTTCGCGTCGCAACTTTCTTAAGACGTCCGCCGGGGCCGCAGGTTTCTGTATCGTTGGCTCCTCGGCAGTTGCTCGCGCCTTGACGGGCGAGGAATTTGAGCACGCTTCCGGCAGGATCGAGCCCTTCCCGCTCAGCTCCGTTCGTTTGTCATCAGGCATTTTTCGCGAGCAGGAAGAAATCAACGCGCGTTACCTCGACTCGCTCCCGGTCGACCGGCTCCTGCACACCTTTCGCGTCACAGCAGGCATCTCCTCCAACGCCAATCCATATAAAGGTTGGGAAGATCCCACGTGCGAGTTGCGTGGTCACTTTGCCGGAGGGCATTTTCTCTCAGCCGTTGCGCTTTCGTCAGCAGGTTCGGACAATTCCGTCCTGCGAAGCCGCGGTAACAATCTCGTCGCCGGCCTCGCGCAATGCCAGAAGAAGATGGGAACCCGCTATTTGAGCGCTTACCCTACCGATCTCTTCGAGCACTTGGCGCAGGGCAAACCAGTCTGGGCGCCCTTTTACACCTACCACAAAATCATGGCCGGTCTGCTCGACATGTACACTCTCGCCGGCAACACCGACGCTCTCCAGATCGCCGAAGGCATGGCTCAATGGGCGGGCGAGTATTGGTGGGGCATCAGCTCCGAGCAGCGTATGCGCATGCTGCGCACAGAGTATGGCGGCATGAATGAGGTTCTCGTTAACCTCGCCGCTATCACGAAAAAGCAGCAGTACATTGACACCGCGCGCATTTTCGAACAGCCCGGCTTTCTTGATCCCCTTGCCGCGCGCCGCGATGAGTTGCAGGGCCTGCACGCAAACACCCACGTTCCCAAGATCATCGGCGCGGCACGCATGTATGAGGTCACCGGCGACCGCCGCTACCGGCAGATCGCCGAGTACTTCCTGGAAGAAGTGCTCGCCACGCGTAGTTATGTCATAGGGAACACCAGCCTCGATGAGCATTGGCGCACCGCACCGGGACAGCTCAAAGGTACCCTCGGCTGGACCAACGCCGAATGCTGCGTGGCCTACAACCTGATGAAGTTGGAACGCATGGTCTTTGCGTGGTCCGGCGATGCGCGCTGGATGGATGCCTATGAACGCGCCCTCTTTAACTGCAGGTTGGGGACGCAGAACTCCGACGGGCTCAAACAGTACTTCTTCCCACTCGCCGCAGGATACTGGCGCGTCTTCAATTCTCCCGAGGAATCGTTCTGGTGCTGTACGGGCACGGGCGCGGAGGAGTTCGCCAAATTTGCGGATACCATTTACTTCCGCCGCGGTACCGATGTTTGCGTCAATCAGTTCATTGCCTCCACACTTGATTGGAAAGACGAAGGTTTCGTTGTCGAGCAGGTCACCGAATTTCCGCGGGAACAGGGCACGACCCTCAAAATCAAGTCATCGCGACCCGCCGCGCGCACCATCCACGTGCGCATTCCCGGCTGGACGACAGAAGAAGCCGAAGTAAAGATCAATGGGCGAGCCCTGGAAGCCATCGCCGATCCTGGATCGTATCTTGCCATTCACAGAGTCTGGCAGAGCGGCGACACGATCACTCTCAGCCTTCCCATGGTGCTGCGCCATGAGTCGCTGCCGGGCGATGAGGCTGTTGTTGCCGCGCTATACGGACCGCTCGTGCTCGCCGCCGATCTGCGCGCGGCTCCGAGCGACGAAGCATTCCGAATCATTCACAGCGGAGACACGGTGCCGAAGAATCTGCCTTCCGCAGATCCACTTCCAAAGGTCGCCGCAGACCCAGGTGCGAAGGTTGGTCAATGGATCCAGGTTGAATCGAAACAGGACTTGCGTTTCACCGCAGCGGGGGAGGGAGGAAAGCGGCCGCTGATTCCCCTTTACCGGATAGGCAACCAGCGCTACTCCGTTTACTGGCAGATGGAAAGCCCCAACAAGCTGAGCTAACGTCAATATGGTGCGGTAGAGTGCCGACTTCCGCCCCGGTCAGAATTCGAAAACTCGACCCGCGGCGAAAACCTTTTGAACCGGC
>CAYWSR010000045.1:0-25622 GCA_964460385.1 uncultured Occallatibacter sp.
TCGCTTCCCTCGGCTAAAGCCCTGTGGCGGAGGGATAAGTTACCGCGTGTATAAGCGCTTCCAATACATTGAGCCGTTGCTCCGGAGCGTACCGACAAACTTTGTCGACAAGGTTGTATTCGAGTCTCCTTCAGGCTCAGTCGTGGAATTTGAATCGAATGGTCCGCTCTACGCAATGATAAGGCGCATTGAGTTTGACGCCGCTCTCCTCGACCATTGTAAGCAGGGCGGAATTGAGGTGAAGGAGGATGTGACTATATCGAAGTTAGCCGTTCAGGAGGACGGTGTCTATTTGACTTCAACCTCGGGCGAACAGTTCGTTGCGGACATTGTGATTGGGGCAGATGGGGTCAACAGCTCGGTTGCTGTGCATGCTGGTTTGCGCGGCCCCTGGAAGCCTTCGAAGATCGCCATCGACGGAACAGAGGAGAGTCCATCAACTCAGTTGGCCGTCAAGCAGGATACTATGTATGTTTACTACGGGATTGGCGGCGGGTACGGATATGGCTATGTTTTTCCCAAGAAGTCCTATGTTAACTTCGGGATTGGCTATCTACTTGAGTACTTCCAGAAGAGTATCACCGAGAGGCCATACGAACAGCATTTGCGCTTTCTCAATCACCTAAAAGAAACGGATGTTCTTTCCGGCAGCTCAGAACGCACTAACTTTCATGCCTACGTGCTTCCAGTTGGAGGTCCTCTCGAAAGAATATCGGGGGATCGCCTCTTGCTGGCGGGAGATGCAGCTGGCTTTGTTAACGGGTTCACAGCTGAGGGCATCTACTACGCAATGGTAAGCGGTGAGCACGCTGGAACTACTGCCCTCGAGGCATGCAGGAGAAAGGATACTTCTGCGGAGTTTCTCAGGCGATATGACAGGGCGTGCGAGGCCGAAGTTGGTCATGAGCTGCGCAAGTCTGTGATGATTCAAAAGCGGCTGTTTTCAAATCCGAAGTTTATCGATAGCATAGTTCGGCTCGCTGGGCGCAGCAAGGCTACGCGGATTCTTCTAACTAAGTTTGGGGTTGGAGAGCTGTCCTACGAGGAATTGAAAAGGCAGGCATTAGTTAAAGCCCTTCCTGCATATCTCTTGTACAAGTCGGAGAAAGGGCAAGAACAAGTCGGGGTCATCTAGGGAGCTGCAGGTGGACTCTATTCCTCTGGATGGCCGGTTCTTCGACCTTTTGTCTTTTGGAGATGTTTCATAGCCTCAAATACGATTATCACAAACTCATACATGCTTACCTCGCGCCTATTCTGATTGGCAGCGCGGCATTCTTTGGCAACATACTGCTTATCCTATCGCGCCCTCACCGTTAGGAGTGATTCTTCATTCCAGGATCGGCCGAACTGAGACGCGGAATTTGCACGCGCGCCACTCTTCCGCGGTAAGTTCCCAGATTTCCGACAACTGGCGGCCAGAGACGTAGTTGGCCTCCTCGGTGCCGATGACGCGCATGCCCTGCTTGAGGGAGATGTGGCGCGAGGCGGTGTTGGCGACGGCTTTGCTGACGCGCAGGGTTGGTGCCCCAAGCACATCGAACCAAAAGTCGTTGGCCCAGGCGCAGGCTTCGGTCATCAGGCCGTGGCAATGATGGCGGGGGTCGAGCCAGAATCCGCGATTGTGAGAATTGCCTAATTTCAGGCCGAGGAAGCCGATGATGCGATCTGGATCGGTGGCAAGGCGGAGGGTCCAGTTGAAGGATTCGCCGCGTTCCATCCCGGGAAGAGCAATGTCGCGAATGTACTCGAGCGCGCCGCCAGGTGGGTAGGGCCATGGGACAATATCGCGGAGGAACCGAACAATCTCCCACTGGGGAAAGAGCGCCTGGATTTGCTCGGAGTCGTCGAGCGCGAGGGGGCGGAGGATGAGGCGTGCGGTTCGGCCTACAGGCGTGATGGGAGCGTGCGCCATGGAAAAAATGATAGCAACGACGCAGGAACTTTGGAGTGGTTGTGTCCCACCCTTGGCGCAGGAAACAAAAGCGCGCGGCCCAGAGGGCACCCCGATGGGACACCCCGGCATGATTTGCGCCGCGCGCATCGGCCTGACCAAGGCAGTTCAGGGATAATGATGGCTGGGGGTACGAGATCGCATTGAAATCCGGATTTGTTGCCATTCTCGGACGGCCGAACGCCGGCAAAAGCACGCTGCTGAATGCACTCACCGGCGAGAAGGTAGCTATTGTTTCGCCCAAGCCACAAACGACGCGGAACCGGATTATGGGCGTGGTGGAGGTGGCGGCGAAGAAGGGTACGCATCCCGCGGCGCAGATTGTGTTTGTAGATACGCCGGGGGTGCACAAGCCGGGGTCGCAGCTGGACCGGCGGATGTTGCACGAGGTCTACGAGGCGCTGGAGACGCGCGACCTGGTGCTGGTATTGATGGACGCGACGCGGCGGGTGCAGTTGGGCGAAGGCGAAGGCGGAGGGCGCGAGACGCGCGACGTGTGGACGAGCGAGGATGATTTTCTGTTCGGCCTGATCCGCAAGGTCGACTGCCCGGTGTTCCTGTTGCTGACCAAGATCGACCTCGTGCCGAAGGATCGGCTGCTGCCGCTGATCGAGTTGCTGATGCGGCAATACGAGTTTGCGCAGGTGATTCCGATCAGCGCGCGGAAGAGAGACGGGCTCGATCTGCTGCTGCGCCGGATCGTAGACGTGCTGCCGATCGGCGAGCGGTATTTCCCCAAGGATCAGGACACGGACCAGCCACAGCGCTTCATGGTGGCGGAGCTGATTCGCGAGAGCATTCTGACGGAGACGGGGGAAGAGGTTCCGTACGCGTCGGCGGTGGCGATTGAGGCGTATGAGGAGCCGGAGATTCAGCCGGAGGGCAGAGCCAAGAAGAGGAAGAGTGCGGAGCCGGCGCGGCTGCCGCTGACCCGGATTGCGGCGGCGATCTACTGCGAGCGGGACGGGCAGAAGGCGATTCTGATCGGCAAAGGGGGGTCGAAGCTCAAAGAGATTGGCACAGCGGCGCGGCGGAAGATTGAGTCGCTGCTGGGGACGCGGGTCTATCTTGAGCTGCACGTGGTGGTGGAGCCGAACTGGCGCGAGTCAAAGGTGTTTGTGGAGCAGCTGGACTGGCGCAATCAGCTGGAGCGGCTTGCCCTGGAACAGGTGACGGAGCGGACCCAGCCGGGGGATGTTGAGGCTGGCGAGGGAGCCGCGACCGAGGGTCAGGAGATTTGGGAACAGGAGTGAGCCAAAGGGGCCGCGAGGCCTGGCGACGCGCCCAGAGATTCAGGTGAGCCTCAAGCGCGCTTCAGGCGCCGCGGATCGAGCCGCGGCCGTTGGATTTCACAGCGTACATGCGCGAGTCGGCGGCGCCGATGATGGCGTGGACGGTGGCGCCGTCGACGGGCGCAGTGGCGAGTCCCAGGCTGGCGCTTACCTGGAGCACGATGCCGTTCTTCATGCGGAAGCGCGTCTCCATAAGAGAGCGCAGCACGATCGCGGCCTGGAACCTGGCGAGTTCGGCGGGGGTGTCGGGCATGAGGATGACGAACTCGTCGCCGCCGTAGCGGAAGCAGAGGTCCTCGGCACGGCTCAGCTGCTGGAGCCGGCGGCCGGTATGCGCGAGCAGTTCGCTGCCGACCAGATGGCCGTGGAGGTCGTTGACATCCTTGAAGCGATCGAGGTCGAGAAAGGCGAGGCTGACGGGTGAGCCCTCGTCGGCGCTGCGCTTGAGCTGGCGATCGAGGACATGGTAGAGGTGGCGGGCGTTAAAGAGGCCGGTGCAGTCGTCGGTGATGGTGAGCTGCTGAATACTGGTGACGTCGTGGGCGTTCTCAATGGCGATAGCGGCGTGGTCGGCGAGGATGTGGAGAAAGGCGATGGTGTAGTCGGTCATCTGCTCGGCGCGGGGATTGATGATCTCGATAACGCCGTGGGTTCCCTTGCGGCCGCGCAGAGGCAGCGCGATGACGGATTTGACGCGGCGCATGCGGGCGTCCTTGCTTCGCTTGAGCCGCGGGTCGTCGTCGTTGTCCGATACGATGAGGGTTTCGCCGTGTTCGGCGACCCACCCGGCGGGGCCTTCCCCGACTTTGACGCGAAGTCCGCGAAGGGCCTCCTGCTCGCCGCCGGCTGCGAGGGCGTAGTAAAGCTCGCCGGCCGACTGGTCGAGGATGAGGAGGGTCCAGAGATCGGCCTCGATGATGCGCTCCATGTGTTCGAGGATGGTGCGCAGGATGGTGTCGAGGTCGAAGCTGGAGGTGAGCGAGCGCGCCAGCTGATGGAAGACCAGCAGATCCTCAAGCGGGATTCGGTTCTGCGAGTTGTCTGTCATCGAGGGCCCCAGCAGCCGATTATCAGTGCAGTGTGCTCGACATTTCAAGCGAAGTTCGCAAGACAAGGATACGAAACCGGCAGCCGGATGGTTTCGTTGCTTCGCTGGAAACGCGCCAAAGAAGCACGAAGGGGGCGATTGGTTCGATTAGCCGCCGATGTGAACCATGGAGCGCGAGGGCTTGAGGAATCCGGGCTCGCCGATATGATGACGCGCTTCTTTGCCCTGCACAATACGATGGATGTAGCTGCGCAGTTCCGCATCGGATTCGCCGGCGCGCATGTGGCCGTAGAGGTCGTGTTCGACCTGAGAAAAGAGGCAGGTGCGGATTTTGCCGTCGGAGGTGAGCCGCACGCGGCTGCATGCTCCGCAGAAAGCCTGCGTGACGGGAGCGATGATTCCGATTTCGCCGGAACCATCGGAGAAGCCGTAGCGGCGGGCGGTCTCGCTGGCCTCGCGCGCGGGCAACTCGACCAGTGGAAGAACGCGGGAGATGCGAGAGACAATCTCTTTGAGCGGGACCACGATCTCCGGCGACCAGAGGCGGCCTTCTTCGAGCGGCATGAACTCGATGAACCGGACCACGACGGATTCGCGGCGGGCGAAGTGGGCGAAGCCCTCGATCTGGTCGTCGTTGAAGCCGCGAAGAAGGACGCAGTTGATTTTGACGGGGCTGATGCCGGCCCCGCGGGCGGCGCGCACGCCGCGCAGAACAGTGTCGAAGCTGCCGGGGATGCGGGTGATGCGTTCGAAGGTGGGCGCGTCGACGGCGTCCATGCTGACAGTGACACGATGGAGGCCGGCGTCGCGAAGCGGGACGGCGAGGGACTCGAGGAGATGGCCGTTGGTTGTGATCGCGAGATCGACCCGTTCGCCGGTCATCGTGCGCAGGCGGGCGAGCTCCTGGACCAACTCGATGAGGCCGCGGCGCAGGAGCGGCTCGCCGCCGGTGAGGCGGACCTTGGTGATGCCGAGGGTGACAAAAAGTTGAATGAGGCGCAGGTACTCTTCAATCGCGAGCTCGGGATACTGGGCGCCGACTTCCCCGGTGCGGCAGTAGACGCACTTGTAGTTGCAGCGGTCGGTGATGGAGACGCGCAGGTCGTGAATGACCCGGCCATGGCTATCCGTGAGGCGGGACGCGGCTACCGAATCGGCGATTGGGGACAGGGCGGCCATCAGCAGACATCAGTCTACAGCGAGCGAGGCAAAACGGGGTATTGCAGGGAGGAATGCAGTTCTGCGGCGCTGTCCGCTTCAACAATGCGCGAGTTCCGAATGGAGCGTCTCAGTCGAGGCGCGGAGTGCCGCGGCGGAGAACCATGCCGGCGATGCCGAAGACGGCGATGATAAGCACGGCAATGGCGAAGTAGTAGGCGATGGGGTGGGCCCAGCCGGGTGAGTACGTGAGGTCCTGGCCGATCCAGAGCAGGAGGATGGTGGCGATGACGGCGAACTGCCCGGCGATGACCAGGAAGGTGTGGCCGAGGTCGCGCCGCTTGTCGAGCGCCTCCACCTGGTCGGGAGTGAGGTTGCGCTCTTCGGGGGGAAGCAGGGGGTTCGCCATCGTACTCTCCTGGGATCCGATTCGGGGCGGCTCAAGGCGCGCCGCCTGAGTGGATTTTAGTGTATTTGAGGCCGGACCGCCACCCGCCGCAGGGCGGAGTTAGTCCGTCAGAAAAGCGATGGTCTGGAGCTGGGTGATTTCGAACGGCTTGCGGCAGCGAACGTTGGAGCAGGCCAGCTTGTCATCGCGCCGGACCATGTAGGACTGGGCCTTGGCGAAGCGGGCTCGGTCGCGCTCGTCGGCGTTGCGCGGCAACTGGGCGCGCTTGCGGCGGACGATCCAGGTCACCTTGTATTCGCCGGCCTGGCCGCACTTGGGGCAGGTGAGGTTGTGGGTTCTGGCTTCGGTGGTCTCGTTAAAAAACTCTCGTTCTTCCATAGCTCAAAGGCCTTCCGGGGGGTGCGGGCGTGGGCTCTAGCGGTGAGTTGCAGGCCGGGGCTTTCGCTCGAGCTCAATCTCCTCCATACTCTTCCTTTGGGTGAGTGAAACGCAAGGGATGAGGAAAACCTGAGGGATCAGGAAAACTCAACGGAATAGAGCAAGGCAATCGGGGTCGAGAGGGAACCGAAGGAACCGGTATGAAGAAGCGGAAGAAGGATGTATTTTCGGCGGCGAAGGCGGTGAAGGCGCTGGCGCGGGAGCGTGTGGGCCAGCCGAAGGCGTCGCGAGTGATTGTGCCGAAGGCGAAGGCGGAGCGGGAGGCCGAGGCGGCGGCAGGCCGGGGGGCGAAACACAAGGAGAAGCTTGAGGCGCTGATCGAGCGGGCGGAGTAGGGTGTGCAACCCGAGCATTCTGGCGTTCATTTTCGAGCGGGGTTCGTCCCAGTGATGACTGTTCATACCTTTCCAAGATCGAGGTTTCGCGTCAACACTCTTTTTGTTGCGGTTGGATTGATGTCGCTTTCGGCGCCTTTTGCGCGGGGGCAAGCAGGCGCGGAGGCCCCACCGGCTTCATCCCCGTCGACAAGCGCTTCGTATGTGCCGACGATGAAGTTCGATGTGGCCACGGTGCGGGAGAACAAGGATGTTGATGCGACTTGGGGCGGCAGATTTATGCCCAACACGACAACATACCGGGCGACCTGGTCGATCGAGCACCTGATCTGGACGGCGTTTGGGCTGATGCCTTATCAGATTGTGGGCGAGCCAGACTGGCTGCGCTCGACGATCTTTACGGTAGAGGCCAAGGGCAACAGCGATGCGGACGCGAAGATGGCGGCGCTGGCCAGCAAGCAGCAGGAGGCCGAGCATGAACACATGCTGCAAGTGCTGCTGGAGGAGCGATTCAAGCTGAATACGCACTGGGAGACGAGAGAAGGCGACATTTACAACCTGGTAGTGGCGAAGGGAGGACCGAAACTGGGCGCACCTGGCTCGGTGCCGCTGTCTGCGGAGGAGAAGAAGAACTACGGGGACAACCCGGCCCCACCCCTCTTCCCAAGGTTCGATGAGCACGGGAGCGCCTACATCGCGCATCGTTGCCCGATGGACCAATTGGCGTTGGCGCTGAAGCTTTTGTTTCTGCGCCCGGTGATCAACAAGACGGGGCTGAGGGACAAATATGATTTTGTGCTGAAGTACAAGGGCCGGTGGGACACTGATCGGCCTGCCGATGATCCGGATCCTACGCTGCCGATGGACCAGGCGCTGCAGCAGGAGCTTGGGTTGAAGCTTGAGCCGGCGAAAGGACCGCTGCAGGTGCTCGTGATCGATCACATCGAAAAGCCGTCGGAGAACTAGCAATCTTCAAGCCCGGAAAGCGTGATTGCGACACCTTCGGGTTCCCATTAATTTCGCCAAATCAGATCATGGAAGAGACGGAGCGAGGGGGTGGAAGGCTCCTGCGCGGGTAATAAGAAGTGCTGAATTACTCGCCGATCGTTCTCATGAATCTTTCCCAATCCGCCGGGACGCCAGATTGAGCCGATTCTTATGTAAGACGGGTTTGGTCAACGGGGCGTTCTTGTTGGACAGTTGGGGCGGTTTCGAGACTATTGACTCGGCCGTAAGACAGCGTCGGACGAGATTCCTGGCAGTCAGACGGGCAGCACGAGCGGCCCCACCGATGGAAGCGCGGTGCCGAGCCGTGTCTTACAGCTTGAGCGGGCGGACGTAAGACAGAGGATGTCCTTTTTTGAAAGTTCTGTAAGACCGTAAGACGTTCTGTGGGACGGGAATGTTTCCCGAATTGGGACAATCTTGCGAAGTCGTGCGGGCGCAAGACTTGGCAAGACGGCGGGGTGCGGCGGGAGCCGTTTCGGACTCGGAGTGAGGGCCTGTCTTACGCGAGCAAGCCGAAGCTGAAGCCAGAAAAGAAGAGATTTGGCCTCAAACCGCCTGTGATCTGCCTGGAAAACGTAATTTGCATCCGCTCATGGCTTGGGCGGCAGGGAGTAAGGGCCGGGCAGGGCGGGCTTTGCTGTCTGGTCGGGCTTAGAGGTTTCCGAGGTCAATTTCGAGTAGATGTGAAACTGCACAATGAGATCGAGCACAACAGAAACAGGCTTGCCGTCCTTGATGGCTGGTTCAAATGTGGCTTTCTTAAGGGTCTCCACCGCATTTTCATCCAGACCGAAGCCGATGGGCTGCCCTACGGCGATTTCCCCGGGTTTGCCGTCGGGACCGACGACGACGTGGTAGAGGGCCTGGCCGACGACACCATACTCCTGGGCATATGGGTTGGAGGGCGGGTCGATGGCCTTAACGAGGCGGGCCTTCTTGTTGACCTCGCTCTGGCGGAGCACGGAGGGGTCAGAGGGGTGGTAGTCGGATTTGGCGGCGAGGCGCTTGTAGTAGAGCTGCCAGTAGGCCGGCATGGAGCCGACGAAGCGATCATCCAAAGATGGCGTAAAGAGGCGGCCGAGCGTGTCTTTGAGACGCTGGACAGCGTGCTCGGGCGAGTCGGTGGTGGGCTCGTCCTTGAGCGGTTCTGTTTTGGCGGTGCCGTTTTGAGCCGGGCCGGCGGCAGGCTGGGCAGTGGTTGTGGCGCCGGGAGCGGCGGCGGCTGTGGCCGGAGTTGAGGCGGCCTGCGCTTCTGAAGAAGGCTTTGAGGCGGTTGCGGGGGCTGGCTGGCCCGGCGGGGCGTTGGCGGGCTTTTCCTTCTCCTTTCTGGATGCGACCACTTCTTCGCGCTCGATGCGGATGCGGAGCACCCTCTTTTTGGGCGTGATCTTGATGCGCTCCATGTCGTCGGTGGGGTTGTTGCCGGGCAGGGCGCCGAGGAAGCGGTAGCCGTAGCGGTCGCCCTCGAGGATCAGCTCCTTTTTGGTCAGGTGCAGGCTTTCGATCTGGATTCCGCTGAGGGTGAAAGAGCCGCGCGGCGAGGAGTCGTAGAGGCCGCCGCGCTCGTTGAAACGGAGATCGTCAGAAAGGTAACAGCCGCGGAGGAAGAGTGGTTTGCCGACGAGCAGGGTGCGGAGTTCGGATTCGAGGATGACGTCGGAGGCGGAAGGCGCGGGGCCCGCCGGCGTTGCCAAGGCCGGTAAAGCGGCCGCAGGCTTTTGCGGCGCGGTGGCAGCGGGTGCCTGGGTCTGCGTCGCATCCGGAGTGGCGGGCGCCGGGGTCTGCTGAGCCGGAGCTTGCTGGGCGGGCTCCTGCGCGGGAACAGCGGTAGCCGCTGCTGTGGCCCGCCCCGCAATGAGCCCGAGGGTGAGTGCCAGGACGGGGAGTTTTGCCGCGAGCAAAAGGAATGCGGTCTGGCAAGATTCAGACGAGCGGGGCGCGGATTTGCGGGAGACGAACAGGGGCGAGCGCATGGTGACCTTGAGCGAACTCTATCAGGATTTTGTTTCATTTTCTCCCGAAACGGCCAAAGTTTCATTCCGGAAGTGCTGACACTTTTGTTGGAGCGGGAAGGTGGGGGTGGGGGACCGCAGGTTGGGGCTGCAGGACGGAGGGCGTCCGGGGCGGGATCGCGATTGGAATCCGAGCGCGGCCAGGCAGAGTCAATCGGCAGCGGGGCGGTTCATGCGCCAGAGGATGCGGCGGAAGAGGCCGAGGATACGGCGGATGTCGTTGGCGTTTGGCGCGAGGCGGCGCAGAAGGAGGCGCAGGTCGTGGCGGTTGGCGGTCTGCATGGAACGGGGCGAATACCCGGCGGCGACGATGGTCTCCTCAATGACGCCGACGAGGCGATCGAGGCTGGAGGAAGTGGCTGCGGGGTCTGGCGCGAAGACGGGAGCGGATTCGTGCTCGGTCTGGGGCTGCGATGTGGCCGGGGATTCGGCATGGGGGATGCGCGATGCCAGCTCGTAGAGGCAGACGGCGACGGCCTGGCCGAGGTTCATGGAAGGCTGGCGGGGATCGGTGGGGATGGTGAGGAGGCGGTGGCAGAAGGAGAGGTCTTCGCGGGTGAGCCCGTGCTTTTCCGGGCCAAAGACGAGGGCAACGCGGCCTGAGCGGGCGAGCTCGTCGCGGACGATGGGAGCGAGCGCGGGGAGCTCGACGACGGGCTGCTCGGGCTTGCGTGAGTCGAGTGTGCCTGTGCCGAAGACGAGGGTTGCGGAAGCGAGTGCTTCGGCCAGCGTGCCCTTCACCTTCGCGTTTTGGAGAAGATCTTCTGCCCCTACCGCGGACTGGGCTTCGCGCCAGTGGGGCTCATAGGGAGCGACGACGGTGAGGTGACGGAAGCCGAAGTTGGCCATGGCGCGCGCGACCGCCCCGATGTTGAGCGGATTGCGCGGAGAGACGAGGACGATGTCGAGGTGGTCGAGCGGGTCGAATTGGGAGGCGGGGAGCAAGGGATGATTGTAGAACGCAAGAGGGAGGTTGGACCTCGGCCATAATTCGGACTGAGGAGGTGCTTCCATGGCCGATTCCAGAGGCCGTAGAATTGCGCGCAATTCACAGGAGGGACGAGCGATTGTGGTGTAGAGTGTTCGGCAGTGGATACCAACCAACCGGGCCGTCTTGAAGAGGAAGTGAGTGAGCTGCGTTTGCGCGTGGCTCGCCTTGAAGCAGTGTTGCAGAACCACAGCGTGCTGCTGCAGCGGGTGGCAGCTCAGTGTATCCAGGAGCAAAGGACCTCAGAGCCGGTGACTCAGCCGACTTCCGCGGCTTACCAGAAGATCGACGATGAAGTTGCGCCGGTGCCGAGCGTTGCGCCACCGCCGATAGAGCGGCCGGCGATCAGCTACTCCGCTCCGGAGACAACGAAGGGCGACGGATCTCTCGAGAGCCGGATCGGTTCGCAATGGTTCAACCGAATCGGCATTCTGGCAGTGCTGATCGGGATGGCATGGTTTCTGAAGTTCGCCATCGACAATCATTGGATTGGGCCCCTGGGACGGGTGCTGATTGGGCTCGTAGCAGGGGCTGGATTGATCGCGTGGTCGGAGCGGTTCCGGAGCCACGGATACGCGGCCTTCTCCTATTCGTTGAAGGCTCTCGGCAGCGGCATCCTGTATTTGTCATTGTGGGCGGCGTTCTCTTACTTCCATCTGGTTCCGGCCGGAGTGGCCTTCGCGGCCATGATCGCGGTTACCGGGTTCAATGGATACATGGCGTGGGCGCAGGACTCCGAGTTGCTATCTCTGTATGCGATCGTGGGGGGCTTTGCAACGCCGCTGCTGATTTCGACGGGCGAGAACCATGAGGTAACGCTGTTTGGTTATCTGTTGCTGCTGGATGCAGCGGTGCTGGTTCTGGCGATGCTGCGGCCCTGGTCGCGACTGCTGTTCGTGGCTCTATGGGGCACGGTGTTCTTCTTTGCAGCGTGGTGGTTCACCTTTTACTCGGTGTCGCAGATGGTGCCCACGGCGCTGTTTCTGCTGGTGTTTTTCCTGGTTTTTGCGTTTGCGCCGCGCCTGGTGTTGCTGGGCCACGCCGAGAGTGAGACGGTTGCGGGGTGGGACACGCTTGCGCTGGTGCTTCTGCCCATTGTGAATGCCACCCTGGGATTCCTGGGCTTCTACGCGTTGTTGCAAAGTCACCCGAATTACGAATGGGCTGGACCGTGGCTTTCAGTGGCGTTCGCCGCGTTCTATCTGCTGCTGCTGCGCCTGCCTGCCGCAGGTGTGTTGGAGGAGAGTCCATCTGTGTTATCGGGATTGCACCTGGCCGCGGCTGTGGTGTTCCTGACGCTTGCGATTCCGTTGAAGACACATGGCCGGGGGCTGACGATCGGCTGGCTGGCGGAGGGCG
The DNA here is from genome assembly GCA_964460385.1 of uncultured Occallatibacter sp. GTDB lineage: Bacteria > Acidobacteriota > Terriglobia > Terriglobales > Acidobacteriaceae > Telmatobacter. The sequence continues at coordinate 12,002 of CAYWSR010000045.1, forward strand.
CGGCGCTTCTGTGGGTGGGGCGGCGTGTGGGCTCTCTGCTGTTGCGCGTCCTGGCAGTTGTGTGCCTGGTCATTGGACTGGTGGCACTGCTCACCATCAATCCGGCGGCCTCTACAACGCCCATCTTCAATGCCCGCTTTGGGACCTACTGCTTTGCAATTGCTGTGTTTGCATTTGCCGCATGGCACGCGGGGCAAAGCGGAATGAAAGGTCAAGGGGAGGAACCAGATGCGCTGCCTTGGGCAGGGCTCGCCACCGCTGCGGCGCTGGCTGTGAGTGCGCTGATCCTGCTGGCGGTAAGCCTGGAGATCGACAGTTACTGGTGGCATCAGAGGTGGGAAGGAGACATGAACCTTTATAGCGACTACCGGATGTACGCGCAGTTCACCTACTCTGCATGGTTCATGGTATTTGGCGCCATTCTGCTGGGCGCAGGGTTCTGGCGAAGGTCGGCGTTTCTGCGCTGGCAGGCACTGGTGTTGCTGGCCGTGGCCATCGGGAAGGTGTTCCTGGTGGATGTAAGCGAGTTGAGCCAGGGGTACCGGATCGTGAGCTTCCTTGGGCTGGGCGCGCTGTTGCTGGCCGTGAGTTTTGCGTACCAGCGCGACTGGCTCAACCTGCGCGCCGCCAAGGCTGAATCCCATGAAGCTTAGCGCCGCAGTTGTGCTCCTCACGATGGTGGCGGCGTCGCCAGAGGTCCGATATTTCCGGTATCAGCGTCAAATCCAAGGGACGGCTGCCCGATCTGGGCGGAGCTGCCTGTTGATTGATCCGTCGGTATTTCCCAACGCGGCGCCGATGCTCTCTGACCTGCGTCTCTATCGAGATGGGGTGGAGACTCCCTATGTAATCAGCACGGCAGACGCGGGAGAGAGCGTTGAGAAGGTGATTGCACCGCTGAATATGGGTGTGCGCGGTGATGGGACTGTCTTCGACGCGAATCTGCCGGAAGGGCAATACAGCGATCTTGAGCTTTCACTTGACGCAAAGGACTTTATCGCCGCAGTGACGGTGGTGGGGAGCCATTCAGGTGGTGGGACGGGCACAAAGATCGGGACATATACCGTTTTCGATTTGACCGGCCAGAAGCTGGGGCGAAGCACAGTGCTTCATCTGCCGGAATCGGATTTCTCTCATCTTCATTTCAGCATCAAAGGCCCTATTCCGCCGGGAAGCGTGAAGGGCCTTACGGTTGTACGCCTTTCGAGGATCCAACCGAAGTATGTTCGCGTGGTCGAGACCATGCACATGGAGCAGAAAGGCCATACTTCCGTCATTGAATTCGATGTGCCCGCGCATGTTCCGGTAGATCGGATTGTCTTCAAACCCGGCGGATCTCCAAGTCAGTTCAGCCGCAGAATTACGATCAGCGCAAAGGCGATGGGACAGCCGCCCGCCGACAGTTCGGGCGAGCCGGAATCCAGGGTTGTTGCCGAGGGGAGCCTTCTGCGCATACACAGCGTGCGCGATGGTCGTCGCATCGACGAAGAGCATCTGGAAATGGAGGTGCCATGGCTGGATTTCCAAAATGCATCAAAATGGACGGTGTCGATCGACAATGGAGACGATCTGGCGTTGCAGCTGGAATCGGTTCAACTGCAGATGTTGGAACGGAACCTGTGCTTCGACGCGAATGGTGCGGGCAAGTATGTGCTCGATTATGGCGACCCGGCGTTATCCGCACCGGTCTACGACTACGCGGTGCTATTTAGCTCGATCCTTGACCCAACGGCGGAGGCGTCGGCCCTGACTGCGGGGCTGGAAGAGGCGAATCCCGTTTACCAGCCGCGGCCGGACGAACGTCCGTTTTCGGAGAAGCATCCAGCACTGCTCTGGGTTGCGCTTGTTGGAGTGATTGCTCTGCTGGGAGGGATTGCGCTGCGATCGGCCAAGGCGGGGGCTTCGAAATAGAAAGAGGGCGAGTCGAGATGAACGGCGCGGCGATCCGGTCGGGTGCAGGTTCGCACGAGGGAGGCTCGAGGCGGAATATAATCGGGCAAACCAAAGCCAATTGTCGATTTCGTAATTCTGCGCCGACGGAAGCTGGCCGCCCATGCCGAGCGAATTCGCACTGGTCAAGTGGTACATGGACTGCGTCACCGAGCGCGGCGATCTTGCATTGGTCTATTGTGCCGAGCTTCGCTGGCGTGGGATTCGTGCAAGCTACAGCAGCGTACTTACCGTCCGTGAGGCTTCTACCGAATCCCGTTCCTCCATGGGCTCGTACAGGCTCTCAGCAACCAGCGGCCAAATCTCCGTCGAGATTCCCCGCCTGCGTGTTTCCGGGATTTGGAAGGCCGATGCCGCGCCCGCCGAGCGCATTGTCTATGAGAACGCCGGGGGACGGGCGCATTGGAACTGTCTTCAGCCGAGATCGTTGGTCGATCTTCGCATCGGCGAGCGCGAGTTCTCCGGGTTGGGCTATGCCGAGTGCCTGACGTTGACCGTGCCACCGTGGCAGTTACCGATGCGCGAGTTGCGCTGGGGTCGATTCGTTTCCCCTGAAGATGCGCTTGCCTGGGTCGACTGGAAGGGTGAGTACGCAACCAGCTTTGCAATCCACAACGGACAGGCATGCGAGACGCTGACGGTCTCCGACTCTGAAGTTGTAACTCGCGGCGGCTCTCTGCGCATGGCAGAGAGCTTTTCAATTCGCGCCGGGCGGGTTGGCTCTACCGTTCTTCCCGGAGCGCCCGCGCTGGGCAAACTGCTGCCACGCTCGCTTTTTAACATCGAAGAGCAAAAGTGGAGAAGTCGCGGAGCCTTCACCGAAGGCGATCGAAGCAGCCATGGCTGGGTGATTCACGAGGTGGTTCATTGGAAAGTGTAGGTCGGGCATATCTTCCCAAGCTGCTTTACGGAACGCTGTTTGTTGTTATCCTCCCATTGGCGCTGATGTTATGGGCTCATGGCGCTAGGGACGCCGTGCACTTGCCGGCAATTCACTCATTGTTATGGGGAAAGGTGCTAACTGCCTTCGGCGTTGCAGTTATGACGGCAGGCATGGTCGGGCTCTGGAGAAAAGGCGGAGGTCTGCCCATGAATGCCTTTCCTCCGGCTCGTCTCGTCGACAGCGGCATTTATGGTCTGGTTCCGCATCCGATCTATGGCGGATTCGTGATTGCGTGCGTCGGCATAGCTTTCATCTTCGGCTCGGCGAGCGGATTGTGGTTGGTAACTCCCGCAGTGGCCCTGGCCAGTGCAGCGCTGGTACTCGGCTACGAGGCGCCCGACTTGAGGAAGCGCTTCGGAGCACGAAATGTCTCATTGTGGCTGCCGGGGGATCGGAAGACTTCACCGTCAATCCTCGAACGCGTTCGAGTGGTCCTGGTGGTGTTACTTCCCTGGCTGGCGATCTTTGAGTTGCTGTGGCATATGGGCAGGCCGGCCAATGCGGTCTCCACATTCCTGCCCTTTGAGGACCGGCTGCCTGTCTTAGAGGGGACGGAGGTTTTTTACGCCAGCACCTACCTGGTCGTGCTGTTCGCGCCCTTGATGATCCATTCCGGAGCTGCTTTGAGGCGCTTTGCGCAGCGCGGACTGGCGGCCATGGCGCTCATCTTTCCGTTCTATCTTTTGCTCCCGATCTTTGTTCCGCCGCGCCCGTTTCAATCGGCGACAGCAATCGGCCAGGTATTGGCCTGGGAGAGAACTGCGTGCTCCGGCGTTGACGCCTTTCCCTCCTTTCATGTTGTGTGGGCGCTGATCGCCGCGTCCGCATTGGCAGAGGGAGGGCGTTTCAGGAGATACATCTGGTGGACCTGGGCGATGCTGGTCGCGGTCAGTTGCGTGACAACAGGGATGCACTCGATCGCCGATGTGCTGGCGGGGGTGGTTGCGTATCTGCTGGTGGTCCGCTTGAAGGAGATCTGGCTGGGTATGCTGCGGGTTGCCGAGCGCATTGCGAACTCGTGGAAGGAGTGGCGGATAGGGAGCTTGAGGATCATCAATCACGGCGGCTATGCGGCGGTGGCGGCTCTTGTCGGGATGGTACTTATCGGCGCTCTGCTGGGTCGGGCCAACGAGTGGATTGCGGTCAGCATCTTTCTTTGCTCGACGGTGGGAGCGGCGCTGTGGGCGCAATGGGTGGAGGGATCGCCTGCGCTGCTGCGTCCGATGGGCTTTTATGGCGGAATGCTCGGCGCGGCTATCGGCGCGCTCCCTGCGCTGATTGCGCACGTCGATCTGTGGGTGGTCCTGGCGGCGATTTGTGTGGCTGCGCCGTGGATACAGGGCATCGGCAGGCTCCGCTGCCTGGTGCAGGGCTGTTGCCACGGACACGCAACAGAGATGGCGCAGGGAATTCGTTACACGCATCCGCGCACGCGTGTCTGCCGTCTGGCGCATCTCGATGGAGTGCCCGTGCACGCGACCCAGGTCTACTCGATCTTGTGCAATCTCGTGGTCGCCGCCGTGCTTCTGCGCCTTTTCGAACTGCACTGCCCCGCCCCATTTCTCTGCGGTGTCTATCTGTTGCTTTCCGGCGGCGGACGCTTCGTTGAAGAGGCCTATCGCGGCGAGCCGCAGACCTTGACCGTCTACGGGCTCCATCTTTACCAGTGGATTGCGGTTCTGACTATGGTCGCTGGAGCGGTGATGACCTGTGTTCGCGGCCCGGGCCTGTCTGGAGCATTCGATCCGCACATCAGCACGATCCTGATTGCGATCGGATGCGGCGCTATCGCCTGGTTCGTTACCGGCATGGACTTTCCCGAGTCTTCCCGCCGGTTTGCTCGGCTGACTTGACGGCTGCGAGCAAGCTGTCGATTTCTCCTGCGGCGAAATTTCCTTGCTTCAGGCCGAAGAGTTGCTGCAAAATCGCGGGGATATAGGTGGGGGGGGCAGGGATGGCGACAGACCTGAAGATCCAGGTGGGTCCGCTGAAGCCCAGCGAGCTCAATGAGGCAAATCGCATTGTGCGGCTGGCGTTCGGGACATTTCTTGGAATGCCGGATCCGATGGTCTTCATGGGAGACCGGGAGTTTCTTGGGCCGCGGATGCGCTCGAAAAACGTGAAGGCGCTGGCGGCGCGGGATGGCGGGCGGCTGATCGGGTCGAACCTGGCGACGCGATGGGGATGTTTCGGGTTCTTCGGTCCCCTGACGGTGCTGCCCGAGTACTGGGACCGTGGAGTGGCGAAGAAGCTGGTGGAAGCGACGCTGGGAGTCTTCGATAAGTGGGGCGTCCGGCACACGGGGCTGTTTACGTTCGCGAGCAGCGCGAAGCACGTGGGGCTGTATCAGAAATTCGGATACTGGCCGCAGCACCTGACGGCGGTAATGACGCGGACGCCGGAGCCGATTCCTGTGCGGACGCCGGAGCTGTTGTTAACACTCAAAAGGGCGGAGCGCGAAGAGGTGATTGCGGGGGCGGCGAAGCTGACGCACCGGATCAGCAAGGGGCTGGACCTGACGGATGAGATTCGATCGGTGCTCGCGCAGCGCACGGGCGACGTGGTGCTGGAGCGGCGGCGCGGCGCGCTGAATGGATTTGCGATCTGCATGACGGGAGCGGGTTCGGAGGGCGGGGCAAAGACCTGCTATATCAAGTTCGGGGCTGCGCGCGATGGCAAGGCCGCGGAGGCGCATTTTGGGCGGCTGCTAGAGGGGTGCGAGGCCTATGCGGCGCTGAAAGGGGCGACGGTGGAGGCGGGCACGAATTTGGCGCGCGGCGAAGCGTTCCGGCACATGCGCTCGCGCGGCTATCGTGTGACGACGCAGGGCGTGGCGATGCAGCGGCCGAACACTGAGGGCTTCAACCGGCCAAACTGCTGGGTAATCGACGACTGGCGTTGAGTTATTCTTTCAGTGACGGCCTTGCACGTGGAGCACAGTCGATAGAGCACTCGAGATTTGGCATCAACTTGTGAATCGCTTATGGGCCCATGGGCGTTTCTGGGGACCTGTTCGCGTTCGATTCGATTGCATAAGCATCCAGGCCATCGATTGCAGAGGAGAAATATGGCGATCGTCGGCATCTCCCCTTCGCAGTCGAAGTTTCGTATCGTGGCAAATGCATTTGGCTGTATTGGATTGTTGCTGCCCTTCCTTTCGGCTTCGCTGGCGGCGCAGGTTGCCGTGATTCCGAGCTCTCCGCCCTACAACATTCAGGTCTTGCCCGGTTCGACCCGGCAGATCAACGTCAACATTACGGGCGGTTCGCTCAACACCGTCAACTGGAGTGTTCTGTCCACAACGGGAGGGGCCAGCGCAACCTTCACCATGCCGGCGGCTGCCAATGTCTCGACTGTCCCTGCGGGGTTACCTACCGTTCAGGTCAACATTGGCCCTGGAACGGGAAACTGCTCGATCCCGCAGCCCGCCTCCGCAATGGGAAAGTATGTCGTGACCTCGACCGCAACGGTGACTGTGCAGGCGCAGTCGGTGGACGACCCGACCAAGAGTGGGACCTTTCTGTTCAACGTCTGCGCCAAGACGACCACGGTGATGATTGCCCCGGCCTATCAACAGGCCTTCTTGGGGCAACACAGGACGCTTCAATCCTGGGTATCGGGCGATACAGACGAGACGGGAACCTGGAGCATTGTTGCGCAGCCGAGCGGCGGCAATGGAGTGTTGGCCGACACCAGCAATCGCGACACCATCTTTGTGGCTACTGTTACAGGCCGCTATACCGTGCAATACACCAGCCACAGCAATCCCCTGAAGAGCGCTACGGCGATTGTGTATGTGTCTCCGAATCCTCTTCCCGCCTATGCGTCGACACCCAACAAGACGGAGCCGCGCGAGTGCTATGTGGACCCGGCGTTCACTGGAGGCGACTATGAGGTGGGTGCGGGAAAAGCGTATTCCAGTCTGCAGTCGACGCCCGCGGCGGTCTCACTTGCGCCGGGTTCGATCATCCGTGTTTGGAATACCGACACGACCGGAACGACTCCATCGACTTATCACGAGTACTACCAGATCGCTTCAACCGGGACTCCAACGCAACCGATGATCTTGTGTGGCGTGCCCGACTCGCTGGGCAATCTGCCGGTCATCGACGGCTCGAATGCAACGTCGCAATCTGGGGTCAGCACCGGTGTCACTGTCGCCGGGTTGGGAATCATTTCTGTGTGGGCCGGGGGATACGGCCAGAGCACGCCCTATGGCTACTGGCAAAACGGCTCAGCCGGACCATCGTATGTGACCGTAACGGGCCTGCACATTGTCCATGGGACCCCGAATTACAACTACACGCCCCCAGGCGGCGGAGCTCCTACCGCGTACAACGCTTTCACAAGCTGCCTCAACATTCGCTCCGGCTCGTACATCGACCTGGGAGGCAACCATCTGGACACCTGCGGCCAGGGCGTGTTTACCAACGACGACGGCAGCAATGGGTGGGTGACCGTCACGCAACTGGTCACGATTACCGGCAGTCACATCCAGAATGCGGGAATCTCCGGATTGGACGGAGAGCACGAAGCCTACGTCCAATCCTGGTATGCCCTTTTGCAGGGCAACCTGTGGGACCAATACAACCCTGTGGCATTAGGCTCGGCAATCAAATGGCGCGGAGTTGAGGGAATCTTCCGCTATAACAATGTTGCCAGCGGCCCTTTGCGGCTCTTCGACCTGGTGGAAGAGCAGGACGCCACCAGCTACATCACCTTCGAGGACTACCTTGGCTTGCCCGGCGACACCAACTGCAGCGACTCCACGTACTGCATGGGAGATACGGCCGGTCCCAACATCCTGGCCGCATATCAGGAGTCTTTCCAAAAGGACTTCATATACGGGAATGAGTTGTTCGGAAACTCGACGCTCCAACAGATACATTATCTGGCGGACAGCGGCAGCGGCATGAACGATCGCAACGGCACGCTGTATTTCTTCTCGAATACACTCGATGAGGCGCAGGAGATCTTCGATACCGGCAGCAATGGGGATGGCTTCTACGGCTATTTCCCTCAGAGAATCGATGCGCGCAACAACATCCTGTGGGCCAATCACTCTCCGTACAATGGGGCCCAGATTCAGATGGCGTTTGGCACAAAATCCACGATCATCATGAGCGCGACAACCAACCTGATGAAGGCGGGCACTTTCACGATTCAGCCGCCGATCGAAGGCGCGATGTGGCAAGCCAATACAGAGGAGGGCTGGTCCAGCACCTGCGACAGTACTTGCCAATGGCCTCTTTCGGTTCCGCTCGACCCGCATCTCTACGGACTGACCAACTCGAACTATCTGACAACCTCGACGCAGCCTTATAACCCAACGACGATGATTCCTCCCGCCGGATCGGCGGCAATCGATGCCGGCGCGGCCCTGAGCGGCATCCTGCAAACCATGCCCGTGCGCTGGCAGTATTCCGTTGCTTCCAGCTCACTGATTCCGCGTTTGAATCCCCAGACCATCGGAGCGGTCGATTTCGCAGCGCAGGCTGCCGCTCCAACCTTCAGTCCCGCCGCCGGCGATTACACAACCGCGCCGACGGTAAGCATTGGAAGCACGACTCCGTCGGCAAGCATCTACTTCACGATCGACGGTTCCACGCCGACCTATCCTATTACCGGCACGACGCAGCTTTATAGCGGACCGATCACGGTTGCCGCTACCGAAACAGTGGAGGCAATTGCTATAGCAACCGGCTACGTGCAGAGCAGCGTGGCTTCGGCGGCCTACACCATCAACATTCCAGCAATAACCCCGACTGTCACCTGGCCCACGCCGTCGCCGATCACTTATGGCACAGCGCTGAGCGCGAATCAGCTTGACGCCACTACTACCGTGCCGGGCAAATTCGCCTACATGCCCGCTGGGGGAACCGTGCTCGGCGCGGGCACGCAGACCTTGTCAGTTACCTTCACGCCGGCCAACGCCACCGAATACACAACGGCAACGGCCACAGTAACGCTCGCGGTGAACGGGTTAACCCCGCCCATCACCTGGGCTGCACCGGCCGCAGTCAACTACGGAACAAAGCTCGGCGCAGCGCAGCTCGATGCCAAGTCGACCGTCGCCGGAGCCTTTGTCTACGCGCCTGCCTTGGAGGCCGTCCTCTGCGCGGGCACACAGACCCTTTCGGCCACGTTCACGCCAACCAACACCGCCGAAAACGCCGTTACAACAGTGGCCGTTGCGCTGGTGGTCAATCCAGCAAAGCTCACCGTATCCGCCAGGAACCTCGCCATGGACTACGGCGCCGCCGTGCCAGCGCTCGCCTACTCCTTTGCTGGCTTCGTCAACGGCGACACACTGGCAACCGCTCTCACTGGAACTCCCGCTCTCGGGACCACGGCCACCTCTGCTTCGCCGGTTGGCGCTTACCCCATCACCCTGAGCCAGGGCTCACTGGGCGCGGCTAACTACGCGCTCATCTTCTCGAACGGCACGCTGACCGTCAACAAGGCGCCGTTGACCGTCGCCGCAAACAATCTGTCCATGATTTACGGCAGCGCCGTTCCACCGCTCACCTACTCCATCGCTGGCTTCGTCAACGGAGACACGCAGGCCTCGGCAACGTCGGGAGCTCCCACGCTCTCAACCACCGTCACCTCGGCCTCAAGGGTCGCGAACTATCCCATCAAGGTTGCCACCGGCTCGCTTAACGCAACCAACTACAGCTTCATTCTGCACAACGGCCAGCTAAGAGTGACCAAGGCCGCCCCGGTCATCACCTGGGCGACGTCCGCGCCTATCCCGTTCGGAACTCCGCTCAGCGCAGCCCAGCTCGATGCGACGTCGCCGGTGGGCGGAGCCTTCGTCTATGCGCCAGCCGCCGGCATTCTGGCAGCGGGATCGCATCTGCTGTCCACTACCTTTACACCGTCCGACCTGGTCGATTACAGCGTCGTGAAGGCCACTGTCACCCTCATCGTGGACAAGGCTGCGCAAACCATTACCTTCACGCCTCCGATCGGCCAGGTGGTCTACGGAGTTCTCCCCATCAACCTGGCAGCCACTTCCACCTCCAACCTTGCAGTAAGCTTCAGCGTGCAGTCCGGGCCGGGCAAGATTGCCGGGGCCAAGTTGACCATTACCGGCGTGGGCACGGTTGTTGTAGCTACCAACCAGGCTGGCAACGCAAATTACACCGCCGCACCAACGGTTGAGCAGTCGATTGTCGTCATCCAAGCTACTCCGGCGGTCAACCTGAAGTCCTCGGCCAATGTGGTCGCCGCGGGCAAGAACGTGGAGTTCACGGCCACAATGCTCGGTGGCGGCAACGTCAAGCCCACAGGCACGGTCACCTTCCTCGATGGCACAACCGTTCTCGGGACGGTCGCCGTGAACGCCGCGGGAGTAGCTACCTACATCACCAAGGCCCTGCCCAATGGCTCAAACAGCATCACGGCCCGCTACAGCGGCGACAGCAACTACGTCGCTGTAACCTCGTCCGCGGTGAGCGTGACCGTGGATTAGGCCGACGTGAACCAAGGCGGTGGCATTGGCGCGGGTGGCGGGGCCCAGTGAAATGTACTAGCCTCATGAGGTGATGTGGACGAATCCAGCCCAAGAGGCGTTCAACCAGTTGAGCCAAGCGCCACTGGTGCGCTTCAGCGTGCTGGCGCTGAGCTCGATCTTTTTTCTGGTGGACCCGTTCGCGACGATCCCGTCATTTCTTGCGATTACCGGGAGCATGACGCCCGAGCGGCGCAAACGAATGGCGCGCAAAGGCACGGTGACGGCGTGGGTTGTGCTTACGCTGTTTGCCATTTGCGGGCAGCTGATTTTCAGGATGTTCGGGATTACTCTGCCCGCGTTTGAAGTGGCGGGCGGGCTGATTCTGCTGCTGATCGGGCTGGACATGCTGGAGGCCAAGCGGTCGCCGACGGCCGAGGCGCACGGCGATACCGAGGAGGCAACGGCCAAGGAGGATGCGGGGATTGTGCCGCTGGGGATTCCGATGCTGGCCGGGCCTGGGGCGATTTCAAGCGTGATGGTGCTGGTGGGGCAGGTGCCTTCGCTGTGGCACTGGGAGATGGCAGCAATTCTGGGGTCGATCACGATCACATGCCTGGTGAGCTACTGGGTACTGGCGGGGGCAGGGCGGGCGCGGCAGGTGATGGGCGAGACGGGGATTCGCATCTTGGTGCGCATCATGGGTTTGCTGCTGGTGGCGCTGGCTATGCAATTCTTTGTAAACGGTTTAACGGATCTGGGGCTGATACCGAGGCATTGAGATCGGTCCCGGCCCAAAGGTCGATGGAGCCGGGGCTGTCCAGTGGCCGACGATCTATTGCTGAAGAAGCACGCCTGGCTCGACTCGCCGTCGTTCGAGGGGCGATGGTTCGGATGTCGGACCGCAGGTCCAGGCTCGACTCCAGAGAGTTGTGAGACAAAAGGCCACGCTCGACAAGACCCAGATGGATGCCAGCAAGATCTGTGCAAATGGCGGCAGCGGTAAGGCCGAGGCACCGTCAAGAAACAGGGTCCCGAGGGAAACCGTGGTCACTGCGAGCACAAGGCCTTGCCAAAGCGGAACTCTCTGCCTCAATGCTCTGGCCCAGACCATGGCCAGGGGAAGAAATGCGATCGCATAGGCGTGGCGCCAGGAGACCGGCGAAATCGTGATAATGGCCAGGGCGAGGACAGCGATCACGGTTCCTTTCTCAGCGCGGCTGATTCGCAGGCGGTTTCGCCAGACGGGGTAAAGGCAGCCGAGGAAGAAGATTCCGCTGGCGGCTTTTGAGGCGATCGAGAGCATCAGCGAGGGCGCAGAGATGACCTGGATCATCGAGTCCGTATCGAAGATGCGGCCGTAATAGATCCACGCGAAAACTGAAGCGATATTCTTGTTGGACGTCGAAGGCTCCAGGCCGCTCATGTTCGTGAGTACATGACCCCACGCGCGCAGGATCTCGACGCCATTGACTACGGCCATGATTCCAAAGAGCCCAATCCCGGTTGTGAGGTATGAGAACAGCCACTTCCGATCTTTCCAGAGGATGAACATGGGGATTATCAGGATGGGCGTAACTTTGAGGCTGGTTGCGACTGCCAGTGCGCAGGCCGACAGAACGATATGCCCCTCCTGGTATGCAAGGACCGAAAGACTCCACAGGGCCAGCAAGACGATCATGATTTGTCCGAAATAGATCGCTTCGTGAATAGGATAGAAACTGATCGCGGCGAGCGTTAGCCCGGCGAATTCAAAGCTGAGCCATCGGATACGGATCGCTCGGGCGATCATGAGGGTGGAGGCAAACATGCAAAGAAGATTGAATGCTCGCCAGATGAAGGCCGCCCGGGATGGTGAGACTCGCGATAGTGGGACGAGAGCGTCGGCCAGTATCGGCGGGTACACGAATTGCCTGACCTCTGGAATGCCCGCCTGTGCTGCATGACGCCCCATCTCGCTCAGCGGCAGCGCACGGTAAACTTGCGGGTTTCTTCCTTCGCCGTACTCATACAAATGTGCCTGCGGATTCTCCCCGAGCGTCTGTGCGGCAAAATAGTAAGCCCAAAAGTCAGTATTGGCAGCCCTCGGGCCATAACCGCCCGAGTATCGCGAGGCAAGCGAGCTGATTACAAGGAGCGCGAGGGATATAGCCAAAAGGAGGCTGCCGAGTCTGGCGCGAGATTCAAATCCGATCACTGTCATAACCCTGCCAATCGCAGCCGGTAGTGCGCAAGCCGAAGCTCCCCAGGTCTGGCCCTGTGTCGTTCCGATGAGGGCGGCGGGGACAACGCACCATTTTGTGCCCCCAATAGGGGGCCTATGCTCATTGCGAGGAGAAAGCAAAGAATACCATGAGGTGGACTGCGCACCCTGAGCGCGCAGCATTTAGCTGAAGTCCGGGACCACACGTCGCCAATTCCAGGGATGGGCGCAGCGGGAAGGGGCAACATCCTCGAAATGCTCATCCCAGCGTGGGTGAGTGCTCAGCTGAAATTCCCGGCACTTTCCCACAGATAACGCGAGCTTTCCACAGGGGTTAGCGGTTGCTTTCGAACCGGGTGGTTGCTACCCTTGAAGGGTTGCAGGGAGCGGTTCCGGCTGGTTCCGGGGCGATTTGCAATCCGGGGTGGCATGTGCTACTCTTGGAGAGTTGGACAAGAGCAGTTTTGCTTCCCTGTGGCCTTAGGGCCTGCCCCATGCGGGAATTGGGAGGCTGGTTGTAATGCTGGTTCGTAGGGCCGCGCGAGGCAAGTGCCCCCGTCCCCTGTAGGGAAACCCTCAGAGAACAAGCGATTGCAAGACCCAGGGTTTAATCCCCTGTGAGCCTTAGCGGCTCGGGCGCGTTTGTGCCGGTCATTCTTTGATATTTGTGCGCATTGCGATGCCTTCGAGCGGAGCTCCCGAATTCCTGGCGAAAGCCTGGATTTCGTAGAGGGGGTCTCCGGTTCTGCTGGTTTTCGTTCGATGAGCCCTGAAGCCCCATGCCCTGAGCGGTATGGCGTTGGCTGCGAAGGGAATCGAAAGACGAAACAGCAAAAGAACTTGACTTGGAGGTCGAACTTCGATAACTTTGAAAAGTTCGCGCAAAAACGGCGGTGGATGCAGCCAGACAGAAAAGTCGGGTGCAGAAACTAGCAGAGCGCATCAAGTTCGAGGACACCTGGATGTAAAAGTCCGGGCCTCGATCCCAAGGGCACCGCTCAGGCGGACCGCTCTTAAGGATCTTTGACAAATTGGTTGAACGTGCCAGTCGTGAGATGCGATCAGGTTT
>CAYWSR010000046.1:0-18817 GCA_964460385.1 uncultured Occallatibacter sp.
CGGATGCCATCAGCGTGCGGCTGCGGGAACCGAGCTCCCGTTGCAGCAGCGCGGCGTTTCCCCCGGTGCGGGTAGGCGCATCCGCATCGCGCGACAGGCCGCCCGAGTAGCAACTGTCTGAGACCACCAGCACATGCCGGGAGGGCAGGGCGCGCAGCAGCGAGGTCAGGTCGTCGGCCATGATCGTGTTGGGGCTGGTGCCTGAGTCCGCGTCCACCGGCAGCCAATAGGCCCTGTCCGTGTCCCGGTCGTAATATCCGTGCCCGCCGAAGTAGATCAGCAGGTTATCGTCTTCGTGCAGGTTCACGCGGTATTTGCCCAGCGCGCTGAGAATCTTGTAGCGCGTCGCATCCCCATTCAGCAGGTACTCCACCTTAAAGTCGTATCGATCAGTCAGCAGTTCGCCCACGGCCTTTGCGTCGTTCACCGCCGTCTTCAACGGGTGCATCGGCGCTGGATAAGCATCGATCCCAATCACCAGCGCGTAATAGTCGCCGTTGTGCACACTGCCGGTTGACGAGGCCGTCTGCCCGAACCCGCGAGTGTCCTGGCCCTGAGCCTGCGATCCGGCGCCCAGCGGATGCAGCGCGACCAAAGCAAGCGCAAATGCAGCGGTCCAAAGAATCGGCCAACGCCGAGCCGGCCGCCGTCGGAAGGCAGAAACCCGTAATCGGCTCGCTGGAGTAAAGGCCATAAACTCCCCTGGGGAATGCGTTGGAGATGGTAGGGACAAGTCTACCCACAAGCGGGCAGATCGGAAAGGGTTTTTGCGCACTGACCTCCCCTCCGGACCCGCCTGTAAACATTTTCATTTTCTGCTGGACTTGGCTCCTCCCTTTCCATTTACATTGGTTGGGTTGCAACCCCAGCCCATGTTCCCGCTTCCAATGCGCAACCGGATCCCCTCTGATCCCCACTCCGTCCCTCCCTCTTTTCGTTCAAGGAGCCGCTCGTGTTGAATCTCACCTCCGTCGACTGGCTGATCATGCTGCTGTACTTCGTCTTCGTCCTGGGCATCGGCTTTGCCCTCAAGCGCTACATGAAGACGAGCAAAGACTTCTTTCAGGCCGGTCGCGCCCTGCCCGCATGGATCTGCGGCCTCGCCTTTATCTCCGCCAACCTCGGCGCGCAGGAAGTCATCGGCATGGGCGCGTCCGGCGCGAAGTACGGCCTTGAGACCGCCCACTTCTACGGCATCGGCGCCATCCCCGCCATGATCTTTGTCGGCATCTTCATGATGCCCTTCTACTACGGTTCCAAGGCTCGCAGCGTGCCCGAGTTCCTGCGCATGCGCTTCGACGAGAAGACCCGCGCGCTCAACGCCTGTTCCTTCGCCGTGATGACCGTCTTCTCGTCCGGCATCTCCATGTACGCCATGGCCCGCCTCATCCAGGCGCTGCATGTCTTCGACGGCCTCTTCCGCGCCTTCGGCTGGCCGCAGGAAGGCATCTTCACCTTTGCCATCGTTCTCTCCGCCGTCATTGTCCTCGCTTACATCTTTCTCGGCGGCCTCACCAGCGCCATCTACAACGAAGTCCTGCAGTTCTTCCTCATCATTGCCGGCTTTCTGCCGCTGGTCCTGCTCGGCCTGCGCAACATCGGCGGATGGGCCGGCCTCAAGGCCTCGGTCCCCGCGGCCTACATGCACGAGTGGAAGGGCGTGGCCCACGCCTCAACCAACCCCATGGGCATTGAGATCATCGGTCTCGGCATGGGGCTCGGCTTCGTTCTCGGCTCCGGCTACTGGTGCACCGACTTCCTCGTCATCCAAACCGCCATGGCCTCAAAAAACATGGCCTCCGCGCGCCGCGTGCCTCTCATCGCCGCCGTCCCCAAAATGGTCTTTCCGTTTCTCGTGATTCTTCCCGGCCTGCTCGCCATCGGCCTGCCCACCCCCCACACCACCACCGTCGTCACCAACGTCAACGGCATGATCGTCCATGAGACCCACGTCGTCTCGCTGCAGGCCGAGCAGGGCAGGGGACTGGTCCCCGCCAAGATCAATCCGGTCACCGGCAAGCCCATGCTCACCGCCAGCGGTCAGCCGCTCCTCGACTACGACATGGCCACGCCAAACATGCTCCTGCATTTTTTCCCCACCGGCATCCTTGGCCTCGGCCTCACCGCGCTGCTGGCCAGCTTCATGAGCGGCATGGCCGGCAACGTCACCGCCTTCAACACGGTTTTTACCTACGACCTCTACCAGTCCTACATTCATCCCGGCGGCACCGACAAGCACTACATGGCCGTCGGCCGATGGGCCACCGTCGGCGGCATCGCCCTGTCCATTTGCACGGCCTATGCCGCCATCAGCTTCAACAACATCATGGACACGCTGCAACTTGTCTTCAGCTTCGTCAACGCGCCGCTCTTCGCCACCTTCCTGCTCGGCATGTTCTGGAAGCGCGCCACCGGCCACGGCGCATTCATCGGCCTCATCACCGGCACTGCCGCGGCCATGCTGCATCACGGCCTCACGCTGCCCATCGAGGCCAATCCCGGCATTCATGGCGGCTGGATCACCGTGGTCCATCACTACCCCAGCGACATGGCGCAGAACTTCTGGGGCGCCATCTTCGCCTTCAGCGCCAACTTCATCGTCACCATCATCGTC
This sequence comes from uncultured Occallatibacter sp., assembly GCA_964460385.1. Classification (GTDB taxonomy): domain Bacteria; phylum Acidobacteriota; class Terriglobia; order Terriglobales; family Acidobacteriaceae; genus Telmatobacter. The sequence continues at coordinate 2,615 of CAYWSR010000046.1, forward strand.
AGCCTTTTGACCAAGGCGAAGCCCGAGTCGGAACTTGTCGGCCTGGTTCACTCGCTCACGCCCAAGCCCGAGGCCGCGCATCTTACCTGGTGGCGTCGCCCCGAGGCCCTCGCCGTCGCCGTGCTTCTCGGCGCAGTCGCCTTGAACATTTTCTTTTACTGATGCCGTACTTGTCTTGTCTTACCGATTCAAGGAATCTGGGTGCCCCATCCATTCCGTCCGCCGCGGCGGATGGAATGGGTGGGAGACCAACAAAGCTCAGATCCGCACATGCATAGGAGAACCCGATGAGTCTCGACTTACGCATCCCCATGGGATTGATGTTCTCGCTGCTTGGCATCATCCTTACCGGCTTCGGCCTCGCCACCAACGGCTCAGTCATTTACAACGCCAGCCTCGGCATCAACGTGAACAAGTGGTGGGGTCTCGTCCTGCTCGTCTTCGGACTCACGATGTACATCCTCGGCCGCCGCGGACAAAAGCGCATGGCCAGCCTGCCTCCCGAGCCCGTCGACAATACTCGCTCGCGCCTTGGCCACTGACCTCCCTGGGGTGGGCAGATTCATTTACGCGCCATAGGCGCATACTTGACTATCGGGGAAGATACATCACGAACGGCGGGAGGGCGTGATGCTTGATCTATCTTCGATCCCGCTCTGCATTTGTTGCCTAATTCAGTGGTACTGCGTATCGGTTGTTTGTCGCCGACCGAGCGAAACCGACGGAACAACCTGTCCCTGGTTCATCTCCAACCAATTTCGACTATTCAAGCGGTACCTGTTACTCGCAAGCGACCGCCATTGGTCGCGGGTTCCAGTCTTTGTGGCCTGCACCGCCTTATTCTGCGGTCTGATTTCATTCGTGATATTCACCGTGCAATTGGTATCGCACGGAATAAAATGAAGTCATTCCAAGCCACCAACAACACCGCCCTCACGGTCCATGCAGGTTTCCTGAGCAGCATCAAACGAAATCATGGTAGGATGGTGCCATCATGATGTCACGAACTCAAATCACACTCGATCGGGAAGTTCAGAAGCGAGTGACCAAGCGCGCAAGCGAGGCAGGCATCTCGTTTGCCGAATACATGCGCCGTCTGGTTGACCGTGACCTTGCCGGCCCGGAACCAAAGGCCAATGTTGCGATGGTTTTCAACCTTGGATCTTCAGGCGGATCGAATGTTGCCAAAAACAAGCATGCCATGATCGCTGAAGCCTTTGAAGCAACCCGCCGCAACAGTGCGCGGCGTTAGGTCAGGCGAGATGAGCCTTTTCGTCGATACATCCATTTGGCTTGCGGCTGCGGACGCCAAAGAAGCTCCAAACCGTCGCGCGATCGCCTTGCTTTCTCAAAAGGAACCGTTGGTCACAACTGACCATGTGCTCGTCGAATCGTGGACGCTGATGCACCACAGGCTCGGAGCAAAGGCCGCCGACAGGTTTTGGGATGGCTTGCGCCGCGGCGTCGCGCTGATTGAGCCGGTTGGCCCTGCCGACCTGGAAGCCGCCTGGCAAATCGGGATTGAATGGCGAAATCAGGACTTCTCCATTGTGGACCGTACCTGCTTTGCCGTCATGAATCGGCTCGGCATTGATCGCGTAGCGTCGCTCGATGGGCATTTCTCCATCTACAGGTTCGGGCCCCGACGACGGCATGCTTTTACGGTTCTGCCCTAATCCGGAGCAAGGGTGGTTCAGATCGTTGCCCCTCTCCTTGACATCCCGCTCCCGCACGGTTCAATTGATGTGTATGCGGACACTTCGCAATGCCTTCATCCCGGCCCTGCTCCTCGCACTTTTCGCGAACTTCGCCTTAGCGCAGGAAGCCGTCACCCCTCAACCCGCCGCCCCGTCCACGCCCGCCCGGTCTACCGTTCAGCTGGTTCAGAAGGAATTCTACGCGCCGGCTCCCGGCGCAAATCCGCCGGGGCTCGATGTGCTCGAGGTCTACTTCAATGTGCCCGGCAAGCATCCCCTGGCTGTTCTTACGCACGGAACCTCCGACGACCCGCTGGTTCGCGCACATGTCACTCCCTGGGGACAGCAATCGCAGGCGCAGTGGTTCGCCCGGCGGGGCTATGTCGTCTTCGTTGTGGTCCGGCAGGGCTATGGCCGCTCCGGCGGCAAGCAGGACAGCAGCAAAGGCGGCTGCAACGCGCACGGCAGCTTCACAGAGGCAGGAGAAGCCAGCGCGGCCGATCTCGGCGCTATTATGCGCTACGCGGCAACGCTGCCCGAGGTTGACGCGAACACGATCGTCAGTGTCGGTGTCTCCACCGGCGGTTTCGCCCAGGTCGCTCTCTCGGCTGACCCTCCGCCCGGAGTCAAGGCCGCCATCAGCTTCGCGGGCGGCCGCGGCGGCGACGGCCATGAGCACAATTGCGACTTGAGCTCCGTGATAGGCGCATTCGGGTCCTACGGAAAATCAGCCCACAAGCATGGCGATCTGCCCATGCTCTGGATCTACTCACAGAACGATCACTGGTTCACGCCCGCCATGGCCGGGAAGTTCGAGGATGCCTACACAAAGACCGGCGCGACAAATCAGTTTGTCATGGCTCCGCCCGACGGCGACGACGGCCACCATCTCTATGCTCACGTTGCCGCCTGGTCCGATACCGTCGAGGCATTTCTCAAAGCGCACAATCTTCTGCCCCTCGGCGATACGCTGTTGCCCGAGCCACAAGTTCCCAATCTCCCCATGCCCCCCGGCCTCCAGGCCAAGGACGAAGAAACGTGGAAGCGATTCCTGCTGGCGGCCCCATACAAGGCTCTCGTTCTCGATGACTCCGGCAAGCTCTGGATCGGCGCGGCTGGCTTCGATCAGAATCTCGCGGATGAGTCGGCAAAGGATCGCTGCAAGAAGGGCGGAGGCAATCGTTGCGAAATCGTCGCGCGCACACCCGGCGTCAAGTAGCGCCGGATTGCGCCCCTACCGCAACTTCAGCTCCCGACCCTGCAGCCGGGTCTCATCTGTCATTCGGGTATGCGTCCGATTTGTAGCCGGGCACTATGCAACTGCATCCGCGACGAAAATACTCGAACTCCCAATGAGCGCGTTTCGTCGTAATGACATCGTTGAGCTGGGAAAGAGCCTTGCAGAACTGCTTCGGCGAAATTGTCGATGTCGCCATCCCATTTGTCGCATAAACGGTAACGGAAAGATTTCCATCGGGCCAAATCTTTTCAAACGGTTCAATGGGTGTCTTGTTCGCCGATACTTTCCAGACAAGGCGATCTGCCTCAAGCTGGCGAACAAGGGACTTCATCTCCAAAAGAGAGATATAGGGAGCCCGACCAAATTTGTCGACTGGCGGGGTGTTCAAGTTGGGACTTCCTTCATCACCGACTCGAAAGATCAACGGCGGAAGGACATAATTTGCATTCAGTCGCCCGAAGAGGAGACGAGCGGTGGTATCGCTGTCAATCGTAAGCTGCGATAGAGTCCTCTGATCTTGTGCGGGGACATTGCGAGCAGGCGAGAAAGAGAACGCGCAAATAATCAACAGCGACAATTTGCTGAAAACTGCCCTGTACGTCATCGAACACTCCCGCCGCTACTCCCTATTCCGCACGCTCAGCGTCATCGCCTTGAAGTCGAACGTATACGACTGCAGCTGATCCAGCGCATCCAGCCCCAGCACCCCATACACATCGTCCAGCGCTGCGTCGCCCACCGGTTGTGTCAGCACCGGGATGTAGTGAACGCTCACCACCGTCGGCCCGAACGCCAGGTTCACCGTTTCCGCCGTGTAGGCCGGCTGCGCGGGCGTGTTGGGCGCGGCCGGCAGCGTGAACATCTCCATCTTTTGCCCCGTGAAATCGCTCGCGTGCTCCTCGTAGTAGCGCGAGGTCAAGTAGGTCTGCTGCCCTGCGGCGTCCAGAACAAACATCCGCTCGTCGCCTGCCTTTGCCGCGTCCACGCCAGCCCCGCCACCCGCACCCGGTGCATTTCTCATCGCCACAACCATCTGGTCGCCATCGAAGAAGAACGGCGCACCCGGATCGCTGCGATAGGTTGCTTCGTCCCCCGGCCCCGTTGCCCTGGGCCGCACTTCGATCGTCGCGTTGTCTTTGATCGCGAGGCTCCCCATAGCCGCGACCGCCGGATAGCCCAGCACTCCCTCTACCTTGTAGTGCGTCTCCTTGAACGTATAGTCCGCATCCTCAAACACAAACGCGGTCATGTCGTGGAAGGTAATCGCCCCGCCGATGGTGAACCGCGGAATCACCGTCATGTGCACCTGCATCGGCTTCCCGGTCAGCGTGTGAATCGTTACCGCGGCGTCCGACACGGTCAGCCCCGCCTCGCGCGCAAGCGACCGCGCAATCAGGTTGAACGGCGCTGTCGGTTCCAGCATCCAGCTGTGCGGCCGCGCGTCCACAAACACCGGAATATCGATCAGCCCCAGCAGATTCCGGTTCACCGGCAGTCCGAATGCATCGTACGGGTCCACCGTCATCGGTGGGTTCGCCGCGGCCAGCGGCAGCAGCTTCACGGGCAGCTCCAACTCGTCCTGTTCGTCGGCAGTCAATTGGGTGCCCACACGCGTCTCCAGCGTCCGGTAGGCCAGGGCCGCCTTCGCCCACTCGCCCAGCCGCAGGTAGTCCTCGGCAAGCGCCTTCCTCAGCAGCTTTTCCTGTCCCGGTTTCTCCTGTTCCGCAGCCCCCGTCGCCGCAATTTTGTCGGCCAGCGGCTCCAGCAACGCAACCGATGCCTTCAAATCGTTTCTTCGATTCGCCAGCATGCCCCGATAGAACTGCGCCTCATCCGGCGGCATCTGATCCAACTGCGCCTCGATGCGCAAAAACTGGTGATCCGCAAGCAGGTTCTGCAGCCGCGCTTCAGTATCCAACCCGCTGGTCACGCCGGTGTGCACCTGCGCCCCGCCCTGTTGCGGCGCATCTTGGGTATCCGGCTTCGCGCTTTGCTTTGCTCCCGCCGTCTGCGCGACCGTCCCTTGCGCAATCGCTTGCCCCGCGCCCACGACGATCAAGCAGGACACGAATGCTCCGGCCAGGCCACCGATCTGGCCCCTGCGATTGCCCCAACGCCGGCCCAAATGCTGCCGGGCCGATTCTTTCCCTTCGCTGCTCATTCTCAGTACGAAGGTAACAGACTCACCTCGTTGCTTTTGCGTGTGCAAATCTCGGGCCTGAGACGCTCTTTACGAGTGAATCGTTACACTTGGATTGTGAGCAGGCCCTGATTATGGCGCGCAAGACGATCGAACATTACGAGATCATCCGCAAGCTGGGCGCAGGCGGCAGCGGCGTGGTCTATCTCGCCAATGACAGCCTGCTGCAGCGCCCGGTGGTGCTCAAGATCCTGCGCACCGGCGCGCTTTCCGCCGAGCAGTTGCGCACCACAATCCTGCGCGAAGCGCGCCTTGCTTCCGCCATCGAGCACCCCAACGTCTGCGCCATCTACGAAGTCGGCGAAACCGGCGACGAAGGCTACATCGTCATGCAGTACGTTCCAGGCCAGTCGCTCGACCGTCTCATCGCGCGCGGTCCTGCCATGCTGCAGCTTGTGCTGTCCATCGGCATTCAAATCGCCGACGGCCTCCAGGCGGCTCACACGCTGGGCATCTTTCATCGCGACCTCAAACCCCAGAACGTAATGCTCACCGATGGCGGCCTGGTGAAGATTCTCGACTTCGGTCTTGCCCGCCGCCTCCATCCTGAGGACGCAAGCTTTGACCCATCCAGGCCCGGCCTGGCCCGCGACGCGTCCGTCGCCGCCACTTACACCGCGCGCGGGGGCACCATCCGCTACATGGCCCCCGAGCAGTTCGTCACCGGCCATTCCAGCGTCCAATCCGATGTCTGGGCTCTCGGCGTCATCCTCTACGAACTGGCCAGCGGACGCCATCCCTTCGCCCGCCCTGAGGCCGAGGACTTCAACATCATTCGCGCCATTCAGTTCTCTGAGCCCTTCGACATCGTTGAGATCGTGCGCGACATCTCCCCTGAACTCAAGAGCGTCATCGCCGCCTGCCTTGAGAAGACGCCTGCTTCGCGCTACACCTCCGCGGCCGAAGTCCGCGAAGCCCTCAAGACCATCATGAAGGCTCTGCAGATTGAGACGGGCGTCATTCCGGGCGATGCCGCTGCCAACCTGCCTGTCTCCGCCGCGGAACAGGAGATGCGCAACACCGGCTTCTTCTCCATGCTCGCAGAGCGGTTCCGGGAGCCCGCCGTCGGCCGCACGGCGCAGAACTCTCTGATGGTTTTGCCGTTCACAAACCTCGGCGCAACCGAGGCCGCGCCGCTCTACGGATTCGCGCTTGCCGATGCCATCGCCGCGCGCCTGGCGCGTATTCCGGGGCTCGTCATTCGCCCATCCAGCACGCTCATGCAGTTCTCCACCGCCCAGATGGACCCCTTGCAGGTCGGCCAAAAGCTCCTCGTCTCCTTCATCCTTGCCGGCAGCTTCCTTCGTTCCGACGAAGGATTCGATCTCAACTGGCAACTGCTCGACGTCGGCACAAAGAGCGTGCGCTCCGGCGGCGCCATTCGCGTCGCCTCCCTCGATCTGATTGCCGTGCAGACCGAAATCTCCAACGAAGTCTTTGCCTCGCTGCATGGCCTCCCGGCCGGCGAGCAGATGGACGCCTCGCGCCCCGCGCCCCGCGATGCCTCGCTCCCCGGTCCGGTCAGCGAAGATTACCTCCAGGCGCGCGCCCTGCTCAGTTCCTTCATGATGCGCACCGGTTCGCGCGTCGATCTCGATCGTGCTCAGGCGCTCTTCACCAGCGTCACTGCCAAGGATCCTGAGTTTGCCGCCGGATGGTGCGGCCTCGGCATTGCTGAGTTGCAGTACGTGCGCCACGGATTCGGCGGACAGATCCATGTCATGCATGCCCGCCGCGACTTCGACGAGGCGCTGCGGCTCGACCCCGCCTCCACTGAGGCCAACCTCTACCGCATTTACATGCTGCTCTCGCGCGGAGAAAAGGAATCTGCGCGGCACGGCGTGGCCAATCTCCTCGCCTCCGCCGCAAACGACTGGAACGTCCACATGGTCGCCGGCATGGCGCTGCGCGGAGACGGCATGTACGACGAAGCGCTCCAGCAGTTCGTCCGCGCCCTCAAGCTCAACCCCGCAAACGCGCCCATCCTCTACAACCACCGCGCCCGCGTCTACCACTATCAAAACCAGATCGAGCTTGCCGGCGATGAACTGGAGAAAGGCCTCGCCCTCGAGCCACGCCATCCGCTGCTGCGAACCTCTGCCGGCTATCAGCAGATGCGCCTCGGCAACCTCGAAGAGGCCATCCGCATTCTCGAGAGCGTTGTGCGCGACGACACTTCGCTGCGCATCGCCGTCCCCACGCTGGCTCTTTGCTACGTCCAAGCCGGTCACCGCGACCAGGCCGCCGCTCTGCTCAAAGACGATACGCTGGCTGCCGCTGAAGCCGATAGCGAGATGGCTTATCGCCTGGCCACCTACTTCGCGGTGGAAGGCGACTCCAGCGAGGCGCTGCACTGGTTGCGCCGCGCCATCTACCTGGGCAACGAGAACTACCCATGGTTTCAGAAGAACCCCGCGTGGAATAACCTGCGCACCAATGCCGACTTCGAGCGCATTCTCGACGATCTCAAGAGGGGCTTCCGCAAGAACCAGAAAACCTGGAAGCGGCTGCTCGAGCAACTCCCGCCCGAGGGCGAGTAGCCAATTTCAGAGCCGGGAGCACCAGGTTGCGCGGCGCCGCCGCGAACTTGTCTTACACGGGGAAAGCCTCCAGGTCCCGCGCCTTGCTCTCCACAACTCAAGCCCGCGTAGATGCTGCTGCATGGCTTTCCTGCCAACTGAAAGCGCAAAGGGCGGCCAGAAGCGGCACTAACCAGATCACACGGCCCTCAAAACGATCGAGCACCGACGCCAGCACACCGGTGACAAGCGCGTTCACAACAACCGTGTGGGCGATAACCAGGCCCAGTCCAAGAAGCCTGGCAGGACGACTCCGCCAGAGCCAGGGCACCAGCGCTGCAATGCAGAGAAGTGAGGCGACAACTCCGCCGTATTGAATGAATGTGAAGAGCGTGAGGGGAAGCTGATTACGTGCCTGGCGACCCTCGAAGTACTGACGTTGCGTCCGAGGCAGATCCCTGGGTATCTGAATTTCAACCAACGGGTGCGGTCTGAGGCTTTCCAGATCAAACGTAATCAGTTGACTGAAGAAATTGGAAGCCGATTTTTCGGCCTGCTCCAGCGGATAAGCGCGCACCGCGGCTAGCGCGAAAGACGGCTCCTGCTGCAGTATTCGATTCTGGGAGTCGGCGGATGCGTTCGCCCAGACTCCATTCACATCAAAAAGAAACCGAGTAGAAGTGCCGGAGATATTACTCACATACTTGCACATCTCCCAACGCGGCTCCCCGCAATGCTTCTCCAGATACCAGCGTCCGGGGCCGTCCGCGATGAGCCGCGCGGTCACAAAAGGAACACGGCTGACTCCCTGAGAAAACCTGCCGTAGAGGATGCCGTTCAATGCGGCCTGGGCGCCAACGGCAAGCGCGAGGATGGCCGTCAATTCAAGGCCAACTCTGAGTTGGGCGCGATTGAAATGGCGGATTGAAAGTAAAACCAGGAAGAAGCAGAGGCTGGCGAATATCAGCAAATGCGATGAATGGGAGGCAATGGCCCACGAGGAGATGAGGCAAAGAGCCAACCGCTCCAGGCGCGAAAGACTCTCGCGGGCGAAGACCAGCAAATAGACACATAGATAGAGGACCGGGCCCAGAATGTCAGGCATTACAAACGATGCAAACCAGCTCACACTGCTCAACAGGCTAAGCAGCAACATGAGAATGAGGAAGCGTGCGGCGGGCTTTCTCGACACCAAAGATCGAACAACGAGCCAGAGAACATAAGAGACGAGAAGGCACTGCAGCGCCACTACCGGCCAAAGCGTGACACCCAAATGAAAGGGCAGAATGCCCAGGCTGTAAATCGTCGACCGCAGGCCGTAGTAGGGTGACGGATGATGCCGAATTAACGCCGTTGCGATGAGCCGGCCGCCGTTGATGTAGTCCGTTGTATCCGGATAAATGAGCGGAAAGCCGTTATAGATCGCCGGCCACGCCAGGAACAGCGCTCCCAGGAAAACTGCAACGGGCGCTGAGATAAACCGGCCCATTCCGGTCTTCCCCGGTTCGCCTACCGGGGAGACAAGATCAGAAACGGGCCGGAAGCGGCGGAATGACCAGCCGCGGCGCACGTTGAAAATCTGCTTGGCGACCCGCGCAAAAAAGGGCCGAATGCGCCGGGCGTGAAGTTCTGAGACAATCTTTGACGCGCCCACATGGCTATCTGAGGCTGGCGCGATCAATTCGACCATCCGGAACCTGCGATGAGAAGGGATTATCGGTACTAAAATAATCTAGCATGGACGCGCGGCGCGCGGCTATTGGTAACTCCGCCCGAGTACCTTAGTCACCGGCATTTACTTCAAACCCAGACAACGCGGCTACTTCGAATCCGGAATCCCCTTCATTGTCGCTTCGTCTACCGGTATTGACACGTGCTCATGCGCGATCACCCACTGACCGTTCACCTTCTTGTACCCGTCGGTCACGCGCACGGTCATGTTCACCTTCTTGCCCTTCTTGTCCGTCATCGTGACGGATTGAATGCTGTGGCTGTACGCCACGTCGCTGCCAACCGTCACCGCCAGATCGTTCAGTTGGAATACCAGCGGGCCGGGATACGCCGCGAACGTGTCATCCCAGTCCTTCTTATAGGCGGCCCATCCCGTGTACTGCCGCGGCGGGACCACGTCGAATACCACCAGGTCGTCGCTCGACGAATACAGCGCCATGATTGCGTTTGAGTCCTTGGCGTTGAACGCCGCCGCGAACTTGTCTTCCAGCGCCCGGATTGCCGCCTGGTCCGCTGTGCTCGTATCCACTACGGGCGCCGGCGCCGGAGCCGAGGCGCAACCCGCCAATCCCGCCGCAAGCGCTGCGCAAAGCAGTGCTCTCCCGTTCATCATTGTGCCTTTCCTCCTGGGAAGCTGATTGCAATTTGCGCGGGGGACGCTTGGGCTTGATTGAAAAGCGAGAGCGCGAGCCTGTCAAGTGAATTCAATCTTCTGTGGCTCCGTTAAGTACCCTTGTTCACTGGCCCTGCACAAAATGCGCCCCGTCCCTCGCTCGGCTCCGTGAAGGAGTAAAGAAAGAGACAGGGCGCATTGGTACATCAACTGTTTGTGTCCGCTACTTCAGGCTCACCGAAGTCGTCAACGGCAGCTTGTCCGACGACCCGCCGACCATGATCGTGTAGTTGCCCGGTAGCAGCGTCCATGAGTCCTTCGCTTCATCCCAGATCGATAAATACTTGCGAGGGACCTCTACCGTCACGGTCTTTTCTTCGCCGGCTGCCAGCTTCACTTTGCTCCAGCCAATCAGCCGCTTTGGTGGTTCCAGCGGGTCGGGAATCGTCGAGTAAACTTCCGCAATCTCGACGCCCTCGCGATCGCCGGTGTTCTTCACCGCGAAGCTCACCTTCACCGTGTCGCCCCCGCTCGCCGTCAGCCCCGAGTAGCCAAACGTCGTGTACGACAGTCCATATCCAAACGGGAACAGCACTGGCTTCTTTTCGGCGTCGTACCACTTGTAGCCGACCTTCAGCCCTTCGTCGTAGCTCACCTGGAACGGCGGCGCGCCCTTGGCGATCGTCTCTGGCGAAACCGGCCCGGAGAACGCATGTGCCTGCGGCTGCGCAATCTTCAAGCGCGGCAGGTCCGCCTCGCTCTTCGGAAATGTGTTCGGCAGTTTGCCGCTCGGGTTCACCGTTCCAAACAGAACGTTGCCCACCGCGTTGGCGCCGTCCGAGCCCGCGTACCACGCTTCAACGATCGCTGCCGGCGCATCCACCCACGGCATCGTCACCGGGTTGCCCGTTTCGAGCACCACAATTGTGTGCTTGTTGGCCGCCGCCACCTTCTCAATCAGCTTGTCCTGGTCCACGTCCTTGCCGTTGAGCTTGAAGTGAAGCGAAAGGTTATTCAGGTCCATGCCCTCGCTCGCCCACCGATAGGCAAACACAATCGCCACGTCAGCGCCCTTGGCCACTTCGGCTGCCTTCTCCGCATCATCGCCCGAGTCATACGTCACCGTCGCTCCCGGCGCCCGCGCTTGAATCGCCTTCAGCGGAGAAGTCGGAAACCAGATCTCCTGCATCCAGCGCGTCGCGCCTTTGCCCGGAGCGGCAATCGCATTCCCCCCCGGCGGGTCCACCTGCGCCGATCCGCCGCCACTGATCATTCCCACATCCGAGTGCGACCCGATTACTGCAATCGTGTGAATGTTGCCCGCGTTCAGCGGCAGCGCGCCTGCCGTGTTCTTCAGCAGCACGATGCCGCCTTCTTCAATCCTCCGCGCCACGTCCAGCCCGGAAAAAACATCCACCACCGAGCGCTCGCGCGGATGATCGATCACACCCGCCGCAAACATCGCGCGCAGAATCCGATGAACGTGCTCGTCGACTTCGGCCTGAGAAATCGTTCCCGCGGTCACGGCAGCCTTGTACCTGTCCTCAAAGAAAAAGCGCCCCGGCTCTTCGTTGTCGAGTCCGGCCTTCGAAGCCTGTTCGGTCGAGTGCGTGCCGCCCCAGTCCGACAGCACAAAGCCCTTGAAGTCCCAATCCTTCTTCAGCACATCGGTGAGCAGCCATTTGTTCTCGCAGGCAAAATCGCCATTAACGCGGTTGTAGCTGCACATCACAGCCGCCGGCTTGCCGTCGGTCACGCCAATCTCAAACGCCAGCAGATCGGTCTCATGCGCCGCCCGGCGGTCAATGGTGATATTCACTGAATTGCGGCCGCTCTCCTGGTCGTTGAACGCGTAGTGCTTGATGTCGCCAATCACAAATTGCGACTGCGTGCCCTGGATCAGCTTCGCCACCAGCGTGCCGGCTAGAATCGGATCCTCACCCAGGTATTCAAAGGTCCGCCCGTTGCGCGGCTCGCGCGTAATGTCCACGCCGCCTCCCAGTGACATGTTGTAGCCCTGCGCCCGCAGCTCCGTCCCGATAAGCTTCCCGTACTCATAGGCGGCGTCCGTGTCCCAGCTTGCCGCAGCCGCCACGTTGGCCGGCAGTGCCGTCGAATAGCGCCCGTTCGCCTGGCTCGACCTCACTCCATACGCCGCATCGCTCATGTCGATGCCCGGAATGCCCAGCCTCGGCACGCCCACTTCATAGCCCACGCCGCGATTCGACGGCGCATTCTCCACCGTAAACGGGTCGTCGGTGGGCATCCCCACGCCGTGCAGCATGGCGATCTTCTCGTCGAGAGTCATCTGCTTGATCACCAGGTCGGCGCGCTCGTCGGGCGAAAGGCTCTTGTTGTCCCAGGGCCCGCTCGGCCTGGGCGTGAATCGTCTTTGGGCGGTGCCCACTTGAACTGCCAGCATCAGCGTGAACATTGTTGTAACAACGAACATCCTGTGCCCGCCGCGGAGTAGCGAAAACTGCATGAATCCCCCTAAAGTTAACCTCTTAGCTTGTCCCAACCCATGCTATCAACCCAGACTGAGCTCCGGCAGGGAAGCGTCCCATGAATGGACGGAGAGCCGCGCCTCGAAGTTGCCCAAATCGAGCCGATTCCGGGACATTTCTCATCGGCCCCAGGCCCCGGTCAGCCTCGATCTGGCCCACAGCCCCATGATCGCCAAGATCGGTTGCCCCGACAGACACCCCTCATCCATCGGCTGGGCACGAGGTCCTGCTCAAACCTGGCTGCTGAGTCGCCGGCAACCCGACCGAACCAAAGCTGGAGGTCTCGCGCTGAATTGACATTTCTTAATTAGGGCGCGGTTGGCCCTCGCGTGCGGGCGGCAGATTCAATTCAGAATGCCACCTTGTACACGTTCCCCTTTTCATCCCTGGCAACGCCCTTGATAACTGGCGCAGCAACATCCCTCGCGTCGGCGGTTTCGACCGGTTGGCTCATCATCTCCACTTGGAGTGTGCCGCCCTGCGTGCCTGTGAGCGTTGTCCGCGCAAACAGGTGCGCTCCCAGCACGTGAGCCGTATAGAAACCGGTTCCGTAAACCGCGTCCCATTCAGCGGAGAGGTTGAACGGCGGCACGACCCCTGCTGTGCTCTCTTTGGCCAGCGCATTTACCGACTGCGCCTGCCACTGCCCTGAAAACTGCTGGCCGTTCGCAAGTTTGGCTGAGATACTGCCGGAGTTGATGACGCCCGTAATCTTTCCGGTGTAAATCGGAGGCGGCGTCTGTGCGGCGAGCGGTCCCTCGATCGGATAGAGATGGGCGGCGCGCATACATCCTGAGATGAAGCACGCGCAGAGCAGCGTAACCACAGCGAATCGGGATTTCATCAAGGTTCCTCAGCCCATTTGACTTGTCCCAATAGGAAGCGGTTAGGCCTAAATCTCTGGGCCTACCCCGTTTTCTCCTCGACCGCAACGCGACGGCTCTGCCCCCGACCCCACACCCCATACCCGATACCCGACACCCAATAACCCAGACCCTAGACCCCAGACCCCAGACCCTATCTTCACCGCTCTTCCACAATCGCCAGGTCCCACGGGCCCAGCGTCATCGCGCTGGCCTTCGCGACTGCCTTGCTGTCCAGCAGGTTCGTCCCCCCCGCATACGGGTAGCTCACGTCGACGGCCTTCGCCGAGTAGTTGAAGTAGTAGTGCACCCGCTTGCCCATCCGATTCACGCCGTGCTGCACGTGAACCTCGGCGGGAACCTTCTGGTCCTCGCCCAGCAGCCCGATCTTCCCCAGCGTCTCCTTCAGCACCGCTGTTTGCAGCGCGTCCGACAGGAATGTCCCCTCATACAGCAGCGTCCCCGCGCCAAACGCATTCTCCGTAATCGCCGGCCACTTCCCAAAGAATGGATGGTCGTAATACGCGATCGCCTTCGCATGTTCCGGCATCAGAAACTCCGCCCAGTAGGCAACCTTATTCTGATCGCCCTCATCGCCCACGTGATACGGATCGTCCTTCAGCGCCAGCGGGTGCTCAAGGTTCGAGAATTCCTGGTAGCTGATGCCCGCGGCCTCGCGCAGCGGCCCCGGCGCGCGCACCCACCGCACAGCGGAATTCTCATTCGCAAACCCGCTCTTGAAGGTCATCACCACGTGCCCGCCGTTCTTCACGTAGTCTGAGATTCGCTCCAGCAGCGCGTCGTCGGATATGTACAGCGCCGGCACAATCAGCAGCTTGTACTGCGAAAAGTCCTTCGTCTCCGGCAGCACAAAATCCGATCCAATGTTCAGCGCGTAGAGCGAATTGTGCATCTGCTGCACCAGCGACAAATAACCATCCGCATCGTTCGTCCAGCTATGCGCGGGCACCTGTCCGCCATAGGGCATAAAGCTGATCGCATTCGCCGAGTCGCGCGACCACAGAATCGCCACATCGTTGTGAATCTTCAGCCCCACCAGGTGCGGCCCAATCTTCTCCAGCTCATGCGCGGTCTTGCTCATCTCCGCATAGGCGCGGTTCGGCTCCAGGTCGTGAGAAAGAATCCCCTTCCAATACGTCTCCTGGTTTGCCGCAATCGATGCCCAGTGCCAGTACTCCACCATGTTCGCGCCGCTCGCCAGATAGGTGTAAACGTCCTCCCTAAGTTGCCCATCGTACGGCGGAAACTGGCTCTGCGACGTCCATCCGATCGTCTGCGCGTTGGTCTCCGTCACCAGAAAGTTCCCATGCTTCAGGCTCCGGCTGAAGTCGCTCTGCAAGCTCTGGAACGATCCGTCATAGTGATCCTGCGTGCCGTGATAGATGTTGTCGGCCACAATATCCAGCCCCGCGGCCACCGCCTCTTCGTTCACGTCGCGCTTCATCATGCCGCCATAGTCGGTCGTGATGAACTGCCCCGGCCCCGCGCACTCCCGCACCAGCGCCGCCTGCCAAAGCAGAAAGTCCGTCACCCGCATCTGGCTCCAGCGCGTCCACTCCAGCTTGTACCCCGTCGATATCGTGCCATCCCGCGTTGGCAGGTCTTCCCATTTGTGAATGTTCTCGCCCCAATAATTCAGAAACCACGCCTTGCTCAGCTCCTCAGGAGTTTTGAATTTCTTCTCGAGATAATGCTGGAACCCGATGAACACATCCTTGTTCGCCGCATCGTAGCTCCCGGTCTCGTTGTCGAGCTGCCAGCCAATCACCGTCGGGTTGTCTTTGTAGTGCGACCCGATGTGCCTTATCAGCCGCTCCGCATAGAACCGGTACGCCGGCGAATCCGTGTCCATGTTCTGCCGCAGCCCGTAGACAGCCGGTTGCGCCTTGCCGCCAAACATGCCGCCCGGAATCCTGTCCGCCAGAATCTCCGGGTGCTGATGCGCCATCCATGCCGGTATCGAATAAGTAGGCGTCCCGAGAATCACCTTGATCCCCGCCTTGCCCATCGCGTCCACCACGCGATCCATCCAGGCGTACTCGAATCGCCCGTCTTCCGGCTCCCACAGGCTCCAGGTGCTCTCGCCCATGCGCACCACGGTCAGCCCCGCTGCCTTCATCAACGCCACGTCCTTCTCGAGCCGCGCTGCATGATCCGCATCGTCTCCCGGCATGTACTCGTTGTAGTAGGCCACGCCATAGAGAACAGTCGGGAAGTCGAGATTGGGCCGAGCGTTAGGCGCTGGGCCCGGCGCGGAGGTTTGCGCCATGCCCCATGGCACCGACAGCAGAAGAGTCAGAGAGATGATCACAAGAAAGCGTTTGCTCGCAGAGTGCATGGCTTGGCCTCGTTTTCAACCGAAGGCCAAGTCTACAGCGGAGCCAGAGTAGATGTATATCGGAACAACGAGAGGCTCAGCGATTTGGGAAGAACGAAATCAGGCCTCCCAGAATCATCATGCCGCCTACCACCCAGAAAATCAGCCGACCCTGCCAAGTCGGAACCCGCCGGTCTGAAACGATAGGCAACGGTATGCCCCTTGCCTCATAAAATTCTTTGAAGAAAAAGGAAACAACTATCACAATGCTCCCTACTAAAATCGCGCCAATCGCCTCTCCTCGATCCACGGAATTCGCCTCGCTCTATTTGAAGATAACTTCGCCTCGGCCCCGCTCTTCATGAACTGATCGATGTCGTGAAACCCGTCAATCCTGCCACGGATTCAGGACTGCTACGCCTGTTGGTTCGAAGTCGCGCACATTGCGCGTGACAACGGTCAACCCATGCACAAGTGCGGTCGCAGCGATAAGCG
>CAYWSR010000046.1:18917-25466 GCA_964460385.1 uncultured Occallatibacter sp.
ACATTGCGCGTGACAACGGTCAACCCATGCACAAGTGCGGTCGCAGCGATAAGCGCGTCGCGATAGGAGCGTGGATCCGGGACCATCAACGCCGCGCAGCGCCACGCAACCTCCACGTCTACTGGCAGGACGCGGGACGCAAAGGTAGGCAGAACGTGCTGTTCAAGCCATTTTCGCAAGACCCGGGCTTGCACTGGGTCGGTCCTTTCCTTTCGAAGCACGCCGATTTGCAGCTCAAGCAGGGCGATGGTGGAGAGATATTGCTGCTCAGCGATTACTGAAGCGGCCCAGGATGCAACCTGAGGATGCGGATGGCGGCTTCGGCTTGGCCGGAGTTCGGAGACGACGTTGGTGTCGAGCAAGAACATCAATGTACTTTCAAAAAAGGGCTTTCGTCGTGGTTCAATCAGCGAACTGCTGGCGAGTCGTGAGAATGCGGTGGCTCTAACTTCTGGTTTGGGCTCTCTGCATCTGCGTACACCTCTGTGTCGAATTCGGGAATCTGCAACTCCAGATCCATACGCGGGAATTCAAAATCAGCGTCGATTTCTTCCAGCCCCGGCATGTAAAGCCGCTCCAGAAGACTCCCTCGCTTCTCGCTCATCCTCTCGTAATCCTCAAACTTCATCACGACAAGAGATGGCTTTCCTCGGTCAGTAACAATCACTGGCCCATGCTCCGCTGCTCGCTTCGCGCGGCCCGAGTTCTGATTGAACTCCCGGCTCGAAATCGTCGTAATCGCCACGGCGCACCCCCAATGTAGCTACGTTGCTACATTCTACCACGATTCTGAATTACCCAAAGGTCAGCAACACCATCTCCGAGCGCGTCCCCACCCGCATCGGCGGACCCCACGTTCCCGCCCCATACGACGTGTACACCTGCAATTCGCCAAACCTGTGCAGCCCGTAGGTGTACTTGCCAAACGCCCGCCGCACCACCCAGGTGAACGGAAAAATCTGTCCCCCATGCGTGTGGCCTGAGAGCTGAAGGCTCACGCCCGCCTGCTCCACAATCGGCAACCGGTTGGGCACGTGGCTCAACAGAATGCTCGCCTCGCCCTTCGGGATGCGCATCGCCTCCAAAGCCGCCTTCATCCGGATTGGGTAGTTCGAGTCGTGATACGGAACCCCCAGAATATGCAAGCCATCCACAACGGCTTTCTCATTATCAAGCACCCGGAACCCAACGCCCCTGAGCACCTCGGTATAGTCGGCCACATTCCCGAACTCGTCGTGGTTGCCCGTGGAGAAGTACTTTCCGAAGGCCGGCTTCAGCTCCTTCAGCGGAGCCGCCATCCGCGCGGCTTCGATCTTTCCTCCGTCAAACAGATCTCCGGGCATCAGGACAATGTCTGGCTTCAACGCCATGGCACGCGCCACAATCTTCCTGCAGAACCGAATGCGGTTGATATGCCCGAGGTGCAGATCGCTTAGCACCAGAGCAGTCCGGCCTTTCCACGCTGCCGGCAAGCCAGGAAGCACCACCGTCACGCGCCTCACCCGCACCCAGAGTGCATTGAATATTCCATAGATTCCGGCCAAAATCGCAGCGAAAAAAAGAATCGCCGCAATCGGCGCCCTCAGCCGGTCCGGCGTCGCGGTCCCCGCGAGCAGAACCCCGTACCACGCCGCCCAGCAAGCGAAGGATGCAACCAGGAACATGGTCATGAACCCCAGCCAGGCGGCGGCGATCCGGTAAATGAAAATCACCAGCGGATTCGCAAATCGAAAGCTCAGCAGCGCGGCCACAACAAAGCTCAGCGCCAACGCAAACAGCGCGCCCTTGAGCGCCAGCGTCGCCTCTGCGCTGGATGACCCCCAAAATGCAATCCAGGTATGAAAAATGAACCAATGCGCCAGCAAGAGCAGCGCCTGAATCATGCAAATGGCGACCACCGGCCAGGCTTTCAAACTAGGAATCCCCCTCCTCAATTCTTGCACGAGCCACGGTTGAGTCGCGGCCGTCGCGTCCCACGCTCGTTCATGAACGAGCCCCGTGCCCGGTCGTGAATTAGCCCCACGCACGCTCGTGAACCTGCCCCGCGCGCGTTCGTGAAAGAATTGTTCCTGATGATTGTTCCAGATCCGAACGACCTCGGCCTCTACATCTCGTTCCCGTTCTGCCGCTCCAAGTGCACCTACTGCAACTTTGCATCCGGTGTCTATCCGGCAAGCGACCACGAGCGCTACGTCGCTCTCGTAATCGAAGACTTGCGCGCCGCTCCCGCCTGGGCCGCGCAACTAGGCCTTCATCTCCCGCGCCGCGTCGATTCGGTTTACTTCGGCGGCGGCACGCCCAGCCTGCTCAGTCCCAATCTGCTCCGGCAGCTCTTCGCCGCCTTACGCGCCGAATTCTCGCTCGACCCCGCAGCAGAGATCACCGTCGAGTGCGCCCCCGGCCAAATCGCCGACGACACACTCCACGCCCTCGCCGAATGCGGCGTCAACCGCGTCAGCCTCGGCGTCCAGTCCTTCATCGATCGCGAAGCGCAGGTGAGTGGCCGGCTCCATTCGCGCGCCATCGTCACAGAAGACCTCCGCCGCCTCCGGGCCGCAGGAATCTCCAACCTCAACATCGATCTCATCGCCGGCCTCGCCGGCCAGACCGCTGCCTCATGGGACGAGTC
The DNA here is from genome assembly GCA_964460385.1 of uncultured Occallatibacter sp. GTDB lineage: Bacteria > Acidobacteriota > Terriglobia > Terriglobales > Acidobacteriaceae > Telmatobacter. The sequence goes on from CAYWSR010000046.1 coordinate 21,547, forward strand.
GCTTGATGTCCTCATCGACGCCGCCGTTCCTCACGCCAGCATCTACATGCTCGAAGTCGACGAAGACTCCCGCCTCGGCCGCGAGATGATCTCCGGCGGATCGCGCTACTTCTCCTCGTTCGTCCCCACTGACGACGCCATCGCCGACATGTATCTGCATGCCATCGACCGCCTCGCCGCAGCCGGCCTGCACCAATATGAGATCTCCAATTTCGCGCGTACTCGCCGTCAGTCGCGCCATAACCTCCGCTACTGGCAACGCCGCCCCTATCTCGGTCTCGGCCTCGACGCATCGTCCATGCTCTACGCCCTGCCCGAAGCCGCTGACGCCACCGCGCCCTACATCCTGCGATCTTCTGTCGGTGACGATCTCACTGAATTCCTCAGCGGGCCATCTCTCGCCGGAACATCGCCCGCCGAAACCGCCTGGCTCTCTCCCGCCCGCCAGCTTGAAGAGGCCTGGTTCCTCGGCCTGCGCATGAACGCCGGCGTCAAGCTGGCCGCGCTGCGCCGCGGGTTTGGCCGAGAGCCGGTCGCCCAGGCCATGCCCACCATCGCCCGCCTCGTCGACGAGGGCCTCCTCACCTCCGACGAAAAGACAGTTCGCCTCACCGCTCGAGGCCGGCTGCTCTCGAACGAGGTCTTCCAGCAATTTCTCAGTTTGGATTCGACCCAGAACGAAGGCCAGAGATCGGCAGACCTCGAAACTGAACTCGCGGCCCACTGACCACAGAGTAAGAGCCTATCGCGCCGAAGCAGCTTGGTTTGCGGTTTGTGTGCTCGCAGAGTCCGCCGCAGTTTTGTATTGCAGCTGGAGAATCTCCAATTGGTACTTGCTCCTCTCCGGATACTTAAGCTTGGAGGGATGCTTCGGAAAATCAATCGGAGCCAGCATGCGCCACGCCTCAGGCGCCTGCCACGGATCGAAACCCCCATCCGCCATGAGAGCCAGTGCCATGCGTCCGCGCTGTTCCTCTATTTTGCGCAGGAATGGATGCGTGGCAATCGCCGCGCCAGTCCAGCCTGCGGGACCCGCATACACAGTCGCTGCCGCCTCCGCCGTACGAATCAGATTCAGGTCCACTTGCAGTCGCGCGTTCTGCAGCTGAAGATTCACGGCCACCGCATCGGCCAGCACTGCGGCAAGCTCGCTGTCGTTATGCATGCGCCCTACGACAGGGGTCGGGACCAGCACTAATCCATCCTTGCATGCCAGCGCGAGACGTATGTTGCCCTCTTGTATGGCATAGAAGCGGAAGGGAACCTTCGCCGGGTCATTGTCGGGCAAATCGCGCTGGTATTGTGGCACAACGCGCACACCAATCCGTCGCACTCGGTCCTGCAATTCAGCGTTTTCTGCCACTGGATACCAGCCGGTGCCGCACGATCCGCCGGCATCCTCAATCCTGCGCTTGACGCTATCGGTGCGAAAACTTCCGTCGACGTCGATCATGCTTCCGTGCGGGAATTCTGTCACCTGCGTCACCGACACGTTGGGGTCTCGCTTCGGCTGGTGCAGCTTCGGTTTGATGAACTCGGCGGCGCTCAAAACAATTTCGCCCGAGTCGTTCCGCTTGCCTTCATAGCGGACCCAGGTATTCGTGCCAACCTCACTGATCGAAGCCGGACCGGAAGTAAACCGCAGGCTGGTCCCGGAGTTCACGCGCAGCGTGTATCCATCGGCGCGGAAGGCAGGCTCGGCGCCCGTCGCGATTACCCGATCGATGACGGCGAATCCGAAGATCTTTCGGCTGGCATCCTCCTGCGCCGTCGCTTGGGCGGCTGTGGAGTTCCACTCCGCCAGAACCAAAGCCAACGCGTAGAGTAATCCAGACGCGCGGATGAGCAGACGAGTGCGGGCCATAGAAAAGCCTGAAGTGGAATCGAGAAAAGTATAGCCCAATGCCCAATCGAACGCCGTAACCGTGGCCTGCGCTTCCACGCCCCCTACCGCATCCCTTCCAACGTCGCCGTCAGATCCGTGGCCAGTTCCATCTGCGTCTCTTCCGCCAGCTTTTCTTCCTTGCTCGTCAGATAGAAGACATCGATCGCCGTCTGACCCTCGGTGTCGATCAGCGCCACTTTGATGTCGCATTTGTGCGAGCTCAGCGTCAGCGCAATCTGCCGCAGCAATCCCGGCACGTCCTGCGCCACCACCTGCAACAGCGTGGAGTGGGTCGACGACTCGCTGTCGAACTGAAGCCGCGTTGGCACTTCCAGCTTGAAGCTGCCCATATGGTTCATGTGGCTGCGCGCTTCAAGCAGTTGTTCCACTGACGCTCTCTGCGCCACAACGTCGTGAATATTGGCCAGGAACCGATCCTTTTCGCTCGGGTTCAGCTCCAGCGTATGGAACACGTCGGCAAAGTGAAAGCTGTCCACAATCACCCCGGCATCGTTTGAAAACGCGCCCGCCTTCACAATATTCATGCCCCACGCGGCCAGCGCCCCGGCCACATCCGCAAACAGCCGCGTGCGGTCCCGCGTAATCACCGTCAGGTCGAAGAGCTGGCGGTTGGGCCGCAGATCCAACTGCACAGGATCGTTGTCCAGATTCAGTGCCATCTGGAAGTGATTGCGAATCTGCTCGGGCAGCCGCGTCTGCAGATACCGTTGCGGCAGCCCTTCAAGGAACTGCCTCAGCGCCTCGTGCTGGGCCGAAGGCACCATCGAACGGATGCGATTCAGCAGCGTCGGATCGATCGCCGCGTGATATCGAACCTCATCCACCGAGCGATCCATGAAGTTGGCCGTCGACATGTAGAACTGCCACAGATTCTCAGCCTTCCACGGCGTCAGAGCCTCAGGGTTCACGGCCTTGATGTCGGCGAAGGTCATGATCGTCAGCATCTTCAACAGTTGCGGGCTGCCGATCTTGTCCGCGAAGCCGCGCACGTTTTCAATGTCGAAAATGTCGCGCCGCAGCGCGTTCGACATGTCCAGGTGCAGGCGGATCAGCTTCAGTACCGACTCCCGCTCTTCCGCGTCAAAGTCCAGCCGCGCCAGAAACGCATCGGCCAGTTCCACGCTCTGCGCCGCATGCTCGCCCGTCCGCCGCGCCTTGCCTGTGTCGTGCAGCAGCAGCGCCAGCAGGAACAAATCCAGCCGGTCGATCTCCGGCAAAAGCTGCGCCAGCCTCTGTTCGTAATCGTGCGTGGGCTGCCGCAGCGTGTGCACGTTGTCGATGCACAGGAAGGTGTGTTCGTCCACCGTGTAACGGTGATAGCTGTCGCGAATCACCAGCGCATCGATCCCGTGAAACTCCGGAATCAGCATCTCCAGAACGCCCAGCGCGTGCATGGTGCGCAGCGCGTGTGCCGCGTGCGGTCCCAGCAGCACTTCGCGCAGCGCGTTCCACAGGTACGGCCCCTCGGGAATGTGAATTGCCAGCGCCGGCAGCGCATCCGTGATCCGGTCTTCCGCCGCCTGCGAAAGGCTATATCCATGCGTGGCCATCAGCGTAAAGATGCGCAGAATCGCCGCCGTGTCGTTGAACTGCGCTCCAGGCGCAATGTCGATCCGCCCCTGATCCAGCAGGAAGTCCGTCCCGGCAATCGGTGTCCGCCGCTTGCGGAACTGCTTGTAGAAGCTCACCGGCGCCGGCAGGTGCTCCATCAGCAAAGCCGCGCGCCGGTAGATCACCCTCGCATGCCGATAGTACGTCCGCATCCAGTAGCTGGGGTCCGCCGTTCCCCGCGTCTCCAGGCCAATCGAATTCGCCGCCGCTTCGTCCTGCGACTGCCAGTCCAGCGTGTTGTCGTCGCGCCCATGGCGGAAGTGCAGAAAACATCGTGCCGCCGCCAGAAAATCGAACGCCGCTTCCGCGTCCCCGCGCGCGCTCTGGAACACCCCGCCCCGCTGCCGCGGCCACTCCTTGGTCTCCTTCAGGTGAAAAAGCACGGCAAACCAGACCGCCAGGT
>CAYWSR010000047.1:0-25012 GCA_964460385.1 uncultured Occallatibacter sp.
CCAGCACGATGACGCCGCGATAGGCGTCGAACCACGAATCGAAGATCAGCGCCTGCAGCGGCGCATCCGGATCGCCGGTCGGCGCCGGCAGCCGGTGCACAATCGCTTCCAGCACATCGAGCACACCCTGGCCGGTCTTCGCGCTCACCGGAATCGCATCCGTCGCGTCCAGCCCCACCGCCTGCTCAATCGCCTCCTGCGTCCGCAGAATGTCGGCCGACGGCAGGTCGATCTTGTTGATCACCGGAATAATCTCCAGCCCGTGATTGATCGCCAGATACGCATTGGCCAGCGTCTGCGCCTCCACCCCCTGGCTCGCATCCACCACCAGCAGCGCCCCCTCGCACGAGGCCAGCGAACGCGATACCTCATAGCTGAAGTCCACGTGCCCCGGCGTATCGATCAGATTCAGTTGGTAGGTCTGCCCATTCTGCGCCTTGTACATCATCCGCACGGCATGGGCCTTGATCGTGATCCCGCGCTCCCGCTCCAGGTCCATGTCGTCCAGAATCTGCGCCTGCATCTCCCGGCCCGTCACTGAGCCGGTAAACTCCAGCAGGCGATCGCTCAGCGTCGACTTCCCATGGTCGATGTGAGCAATAATGGCGAAATTTCGGAGGAATTTTGCGTCCATGAGGAGAGTCGGAGGGAGGGGCAATCTGCGCCTGCGTATAGGGCCGCGGCAGCAGACCTCCAGGCCATAGCTTATCATCGGAACTGGGGTCAGGGTTTCTCGCGGCTCCATGCCCCAGCGTCGTATCCCGCCCCGCAACTGCTCATGCGCAAACGCTTTTTTTCTCACCGATTGCCCGCAGTTTCCCTGCTCGCCTTTGCGCTTGCCGGCGCCCTCGCGGCGCCTTCTGCCGCTGCGTCCGCTGATCCCTCAGCTCAGTCTTCCCAGGCCCCGCTCACCCCCCACCAGCAGGCCGTCCGCCAAATCATCCAGCAGGCCGAAGATGCATACGCACTCGGCCAGGCCGCCTATAAGAAAGGGCAACTCCCTGAGGCCAAATCCCAGTTCGACCGAGCTGTCGATCTCCTCCTCACCAGCCCCATCCCCGTCAAGTCCGACACCCAGCTCCAGGACGAGTTCATCCGCATCGTCGACGGCGTCAACGCCCTCGAGATGGAGGCTCTCAAGCAGGGCAACGGGTTCGTCCCCGCTGAAGAGGAGACGCCCGCCGACGTCGCCAGCGACATCACCTTCGAGGTCGATCCGACAGTCGTCGCCAAGGCCCGCACCGAACTGGCCACCACCAAATCCGATCTGCCCCTTGTCGTCAACGACTACGTGGGCACTTTCATCAAATTCTTCTCTCAGACCCAGAAGGGCCACAATACCCTGCTTCACTCCATCCAGCGCTCCGGCCGCTACAAGGCCATGATTCAGCGCATTCTCGCTGAGGAGGGCGTGCCACAGGACCTCATCTATCTCGCCGTCGCCGAATCCGGCTTTCAGCCGCGTGCCCAGAACCGCCGTTCCCGCGCCGGAGGCATGTGGCAGTTCATGCCCAACGACAAATTTTACGGACTGGCCAAGAACGCCTACGTCGATGAGCGCTTCGACCCCGAAAAATCCACCCGTGCCTACGCCCGCTACATGAAGTTCATCTACGATCAGCTCGGCGACTGGTACCTCGCCATGGCCGGCTACGACTGGGGCACCGGCAGAATCCAGCAGGCCGTCCAAAAGACCGGCTATGCCGACTACTGGGAGCTTTACAAACGCAACAACCTCCCAGGCGAAACCAAGAATTATGTCCCTGAAATCCTCGCCGCCATCATCATCGCCAACAACCCTACCCAGTACGGCTTCGACGACGTCACCTACGATCCCCCTGTCCTTACCGACACCGTCTCGATCAACTACTCCATCGATCTCCGCCTGGTCTCCGATCTGGTCGATGCCCCGGTCGACGAGCTCACTGCCCTCAATCCCAGCCTCCTGCGCATGGTCACGCCTCCTGAAGCCACCTTCGACCTCCATATCCCCGCCGGCACCGCCACCCTCTTCGCGCAGCGTGTCGCCCTGATCCCTGAAAACAGGCGCAACGCCTGGCGCTACCACCGTCTCACTGCCGACGACACGCTCGCCTCCGTCGCCCGCGAGTTCCGCGTCTCCGAGTCAGAACTCGCCTCGGCCAACCAGCTCCACTCCACTTCTTCCCTCCAGGGCCTCGATGCCGTGGTCGTCCCCCAGGCGCCCCCCGCCGCCCCCGCTACCCGCATGGTCCTCTACACCGCCCGCCGCGGCGACACTCTGGTCACCATCTCCGATCGCTTCGGCGTCTCGCTCACCGAGCTCCGCCGCTGGAACCACCTCACCGGCCCCAGCAGCAAAGTCGCCCCCGGCAGCCGCCTCCACGTGGCCGAGCCTGCCGCCCCGCCTGTCTCATCGCACAGCCGCCATCGGGCCGCCTCCACCCCCAATTCGAAGGGCGCGCCCCTCGCTTCCTCCAGATCCGCATCCTCCTCTTCAGGCAAAGCTCCCGCCCGCAAATCCAGCGCCCATTCCAGCTCCGCCACGAACTGACATATCGCCGGCACATTCGGGGCTTGTCTTTTCATGGCACTTGCGTGCAAAGTATTGGTACGCAATTTTTGGTTTGCGGAGCGCCTTGTAATTGTTCCGCGATCATGCAATTCAAAACACCGGCAGCGGCAGACCGCTGGAGGCAATGGGATGGATGAAATTCTCAAGATGTATGCCATGAGTGGCGGCGACCCAAAAGGGGAGCCGCTGGAGTTGGACCCGAATCTCGAAGATGATTTTGCGGCCGACGAAGACGAAGAAATCGAAACCTCCAGTGTGCTCACCTCCTCCGACGACGATGAGCTGGTTGTCGATGAAGTCGTCGTCGTGATCGTGGACGAGCCTGTGCGCCCGCCGGCCCCTAAGAAGCCGGCAAAGAAAGCACCTGCGAAAAAGGCCGCCAAGACCGTGGCAAAGAAGGGCGCAGTCAAGGCGCTCGACGACAGCGGCGGCTCCGGCGCCCCTCCCCCGCCCGATGGCGGCACCGGCAGCAAAGGCGGAAGCTTCATCGCTGCTCCCAAGAAGAGCGCGAAGAAATCCGCACCAAAGAAAGCTGCCAAGAAGGCTCCCAAGAAAGCAGCCAAAAAAGCGGTAGCCAAGAAGGCTCCGGTAAAGAAAGCTGCTAAGAAGGCCGCCAAGAAGGCTGCGGCAAAGAAGGCTCCCAAGAAAGCAGCCAAGAAAGCAGCAGCCAAGAAGGCTCCGGCAAAGAAAGCTGCCAAGAAGGCCGCGAAGAAGGCCGCAGCCAGGAAGGCCCCGGCAAAGAAGGCCGTCAAGAAAGCCGCACAAAAGAAGGCTGCCAAAAAGGCCTCTCCCAAGAAAGGGAAAAAAGGCAAAAAGGGAAAGAAGGGCAAGAAGTAGCCGCCCTCAGCCCGACTCCTCCATGCCAAAAAAGCCCGCGTCGGCGGGCTTTTTTGCGTTCAGACCTTTCCTTACGCCGTTCACTCGCCGGCCCCGAACGCGAATACTCCAACTGCTTCGTCCTCCCGCTTGTCCCGGTCAGCCTGCCTAGTCTTTCCACGCAAAGAAGGCTCCTGCCGTGGCGGGAGCCCTTTTTGCATTCGTCCCTGTTCTTGCCGTCCCTATTGCGGAGGCGTTTGGTTGACCGGCGGCGGCGGCTTCACCGAATCGGTGACCGGCTTCCGCATATCCGGCGCGGCCGCACCCGGTTGGCTCGTGGCCGGCGTCGCCGGCCCGCCCGGAATTGCAGCCAGCACGATCGGCACTGTCGTTTGCGGGCTCACACTCGTCCACACATTTGCGATCTTCCCCTTCGGATTGATCAGGAACGTGTTCCGGCTGGCCATCCCATTGGCCCCCAGCGAACCATATGCGTTCGTCACCGTGTGGTTTGTGTCCGCAAGCAAACGAAACGTCAGGTTTTCTTTGGTGCAGAACTGCTGGTGGCTTTCCGGACTATCCACGCTCACGCCCAGAATCACCGCGTTCTTCGCCAGGAACTGCGGCTGCGCTGCCTGGAAGTTATGCGCCTCGATCGTGCATCCCTGCGTCATGTCTTTCGGGTAGAAGTAGAGCACCACCCATTTGCCCGCGAAACTCGAAAGCGAAATCTGCGCTCCCGTCTGTGAGGGCAGCGTGAATCCCGGCGCCGTCTGTCCCACCGCGGGCAGCGCGTTGGCCGCACGCACTCGGCCCAGGTTCAGGCTCAATCCCGAAGCCAACATCAATGCGGCCGTAGCCGCAATCATCGTAATCTTTCTCACTTTCAACCTCCCGCTTGCTTGTTACTGCTGCGTTGTACCACGGTTGGGAAAACAGGGAACTAAGGACGCGGTCGAATCGGTCAGGCGCTTTTCGCACATCTGCATGCGGTCTGCCCGATCAAGACCAGCCGATTCTTCACCGTCGTCCGGATTCCCTGAAGTTTGCCCTCATTCTCCGCGCGGCGAGCCCACAATGGCGATCCCCGCTTCATCCGCGCGCTTCACAAGGGCTGTGCGATCAAATAGAAGCGTACGCCCAGCCTCCACTGAAAGGCAACTGGCTCCCGCTGCCGCCATCGTCTCCACCGTCCGCATCCCGATCACCGGCACGTCGAATCGCATGTCCTGTCTTGGCTTCGCAACCTTCACCACCGTCAGCCGCCGCTCCAGCGTCGTCGCTCCGTCCTCCCCCGTCGTTGCTTTGTCCTCCAAAGATGCCATCAGCCGTCCAGCCCGTTCCATCGTGGCGTCCGTACCCTCCATCGCCTCCACCGCTACGCAAGCCTGCGCCGCCACCACCACCGTCTGCCCAATGTCGAATCCTGCTACCGCCCGCGCCACGCCCAGACCGTAATCGATGTTCCGCCGCTCTTCCTCGTCCGGCGCACGCCTGGTCAGCACGCCCTCCTCGGCCAGCAGCGGCTCCAGAAACGCCGTCGAGCTCATCAGCTCGATCCCTTCATCCTCCAGAACCTTGGCCACCGCCCCAAGCAGCATGTCCGTCGAACGCGTCCGCAGATTCAAGATCAGCTTCGCCAGCCGCCAGTCCGGCCGAATGTTCGAGAAAATCTGCTTGTGCTTCACCTGCCCCGCCATCACTGCCCGCGTGACGCCTTCCTTGTGGAAGACCTCAATCAGCCGCGACAGCTCCCCCAGCGACAGCCAATGCACCGTAATCTTCTCGTCTTTGGCTGCTCGCTCATCGATCTCCGCGTCCGTCTCCTCGCGGATCGCAGCCACCGTCACCGCCAGCCCTTCGGCCCGCGCCGCATCCAGCAGCAAGAACGGAAACCGCCCGTTGCCGGCAATAAGGCCGAGCTTCATTGCAACGACACCGCCTCGTCGAGTCTGTCTTTGGCTTCCTTGTCGCGGTGCAAGGCCATGAGCAACGCCGCGTGCGCGCGAAGGTAATTCACCAGATAGATCTTGTACATCTCGGCGCCTTTGAAGTGATCGGCAAGCGCTTCCCTGTAAGCTTGGCGGCCATACTGCTCAGCCTGAGTTAGATCGCGGTCTGAGGCGTCGAGTTCGTGAAGGTTCCCCTCGATCACTCCGCGGATGCCGTATGCCGAGCCGATCCCAAACGTGTAATCCAGCGTCTTCGAACAGGCCTGGACGGCCTTTTCCGCGTAAGGTCGCGCCTCCCGCGCCTCTCCGGAGTTGGCAAGCGCCCAGGCGGCAGCTAGATACATCGACAGCTTTTGATGAATCTCGGTCTCCGGGACAAATTCGTCCAGGTAATCCGCAGCCTTTTGACACGCAAGGCCCGCCTCGCGGGAGTTATCGTGCTTCCCATAGAGCTGCCAGCAAGTGTCGTTGAGGGCGGCATAGGCGTCCGCGTGCGAAATCGTAGCTGCCTGATCTGTCGGGTTCTGCGCCCGGGCTGCAAGAGAAGTCGCCCACAAGAACGCTGCCCAAACGAGGGCTTGGTACCTCATCGATCGTTCTCCACGTTTTTCGATTTCGCCTCAAAAGTTAAAGCCCAATCGTAACAGGGAGCGCAAAACTCCCCGGCCGGAATCGCGCGCCTGGCGTTCACAAGCGGGCATCCAGCCGCCCTACTTGATCACTCCCCGCTCGCTCCGCTCCAGAAACCGAACCAGCTCCGCCGCGTCCTCGCCCTCCAGCTCCTTGATCTTTTCCAGCGCCTGCGAGGTGTTCAGCTTCGATACCAGCAGCAGCCGAAACGCTCTCTGCAGAGTCTTGATGCGCTCCTCTGTGAAGCCGCGCCTCTCCAAGCCGATGGAGTTGACGCCGAACGCCTTGTTCTCGCGCTTTGAAGACGTCTTTGAAAACGGCAGCACATCCATCGTCACAATCGTCCCGCCGCCGATAAACGAGTACCTGCCCACGGTGCAATGCTGGTGTACCGGGCTGAACGCCCCAACCGTCGCATAGTCCTCGATCACAACGTGCCCGGCCAGCGTCGCCGCATTCGCCAGGATGCACTGGTCTCCCACGATGCAGTCGTGCCCGATGTGCACCTGCGTCATCAGCAGGCACCCCGACCCCACCCGCGTCACGCCTCCGCCGCCTGCCGTTCCTCGGCTGATCGTCACGCACTCGCGGATCGTGTTGTCGTCCCCAATGATTGTCTCGGTCGGCTCGCCCTGGTATTTCAGGTCCTGCGGCGGAACCCCAATCGAGCAAAACGGATAAAACGTATTTCTCGCCCCGATCCGCGTCCGCCCATCAAGCACCACGTGCGAAATCAGCCTGCACTCCTCGCCCAGCACCACCTCCGGCCCAATCGTGCAGAACGGCCCCACCTCGCACGACTCCGGAATCACCGCACCCGCGCCAATCACCGCGCCCGGATGGATGCCCGGCTGAATGCCCGGCCGAATACTTGGTTGAATGCTCACTCCGCCGCCACCGGATCGCTCACCGCGCCCGCTTCCGTCCCCGCCGGGCCGGCCGCCGCCTCCCGCCGCTTCGGCACAATCTGGCACGTCAATATTGCCTCGCAAGCCAGCCTGTCTCCCACGTAAGCCAGCGCCTCCATCCGTCCCAGCCGCATTTTGAACGCCAGCACCTTCACTTCGATTCGCAACTGGTCCCCGGGCGTCACCTGCCTGCGAAACTTCGCCTTCTCGATCCCCGTGAAGACCGCCAGCCTCGACTCCCGGTCCTCCATCTCGCTCAGCATTAGCACTGCGCCCGCCTGCGCCATCGCCTCGATCACCAGCACGCCCGGCATGATCGGCACGCCCGGAAAGTGCCCCTGAAAAAACGGCTCGTTGATCGTCACATTCTTGATCGCCTGCAGCCGGATCTTCGGCTCAAACTCGGTAATCCGGTCAATCAGCAGAAATGGATATCGATGGGGCAGGATTCCCATGATCTCCTGAATATCAAACGTCATGCTCTGGCTCCAGTTCATGCACGCGCCGCGCCCGCAACGCGCACCCACTGGATTATAAACATCCGCTCTTTAAGCTAGCTTCAAGCCTGCCCCAGTACCTGAGATTCACGAAGGAGGGAGCAGGGACCTTCAGGCCCCTGAATCCCGACCCGCAAACACAACCGGCTTTAGCCGCGAGCCTTTGACTTTTTCTCCCGGAGGCCGCCGCTGCTAGCACTGTCAAGCGCAGAAGCCCAACTCCGCGCCTTTTCTCTAGGCGCGGAACAGCCGAATGCGACCGCTCCCTGCAGTACCTATTTCTTAATCCGCCGCGCCGTCGCCTCTTCGTCCCAGAGGTCCCCCGGCAGCTCCACGTTGTACTTTACCTTCGTCAGGTAGTACTGCCTCACCTGCTCATCGTTTTTGAAGCGCGTTACCCGCAGCGCCGTCGGCAGCCCGTCCATCAGGTGGTAATCGTCGTACTCCTCCGCGTCCACGTTTTTGTCTTTGTAGACCGGGTCGCGCCACTCAAACGACCGGCGCATCGGCAGGTGCGTCTGCGTATCCGTCTGGATCGTCACCGACTCGTTCTGTGCCGAGATCAGCGTCACCTGGTCGGTCAGGTGCCGCTCCGCCAGCCGCTGTCCGTCGTAGATCAAAATCGTCTGCGGGTCGGGCAGCCACGTCTTGATCACCATCTCAATCGAGTGGTCCCGCCTGCGCAGGTAGTCATCCACCTGCTCCTTAGGCAGCGGAGCCTTCCCCTTGTACGTGACCTCCATCCCGGCCCGCCCGATGTAAAACTGCACCACATCCCGGTGCTTCGTATATTCGATTCGATCTTTGTCGGGCCACTCATGATAATCAACGAACTCTGTCGTCCCCACGTCCGGATCCCCGTGGTAAAACGCCGCACCCGATCCCTCGTGCTCCACGTTCTTGATTCCGAGCCACGCCTGCCCGCCCAGCGCCTGCACCATGGCGTCCAGAATCACCCGCGCCTGCTTTGCGTTCTTCGCTCCCAGGTCGTCCGTCGTCTGTGTCTGCGTCCCTAGGGGAAACGCCAGCATCGCCAGCCCTAGCACTCCCGTCCAAACTCTCCGCATTCCTCTTTTCGCCTCTCCTGTTGGACGTTTTGTCGCGCACAACGCTACCGCTCGCCCTACGGCAAACGCTACCCCAGAGAGGGCAGTTCCGGCAACACGGATTCCCGCTCTTACGGCCTTCCCGCCCGCGGTGCCTTCACTCGCGTCATCAGGATTGCCGCCCGCCGCTCCACCTCCACCACGCTTTCTTCAAACGTGGGCGCGGCACAGATAAATAGCGTCCGCCCATCCTCCCCGCCCAGCATGCAGGCAAACACGCCCATCCCCGGTGGCCTCAACTCCTCCAGAATCGTCCCGCCCTCGGCCACGCGTACCAGTCTTCCATGCACCGCATCCGCCACCCAGACGGCCCCCTCCGCGTCCAGGAAGATCCCGTCCGGCGCTACCTCCACCTTTGCCAGCAGCTCGGGAACATGCGTCGTTGTCGGAACTTCCCCAAACCCCGCCCAGGTTCTGCGTTCTTCCAGTCTGCCCTGTGCGGCCCCCAGCTTTCCCGCCCTCACTTCAAACACGCTCAGCCGATTCATCGTCGACTCCGCCACAATCAGTGTCTTCCCGTCCGGCGTCAGCGCCATCCCATTCGGAAAGCCCAGCCCCTCCGCCGCCACCCGAGCCGTCCCATCCGGTTCCACGCAAATCAGCCCGGTCAAACAGGCCTCCGCGCCGCCGTGCAGGTCGAAGCCGAAGTTGCCCACCCACGCCCGCCCGTCCTCATCCACCAGTAGGTCATTCACATGCCAGGGAGCCAGCGCCGAAAGGTCCGCATGCACCGCCAGGCTTCCGTCGTGCTCGCGCCGCAGAATTTTCCTGTCCTTCATCGATGAGATCAGCATCCGCCCATCCGGCAGAAACCCCAGCCCCGATGGCTGTTCCGGCACATGCGCCACCGTCTCCGCCGCTCCGTCCATCCCCACGGCCACCACCCGGTGCGCGTACATATCGCTGAAGTAGAGCCGCCCCTCGTGCCACCTGGGTCCCTCGGCAAACGAAAGCCCGCCGATGAGCGTCGCAAACTCCGCCATCCAACCCCCTCTCGGTCGTCGACTCGCTCCGCTCTGGATCACCCGCGCCAACCGGGGTCTATTGGATCGCCGAAGCCACCGTAAGCTCCGGCATCACCACGCACAAATCGTAGCTGTAGACAACGTGTTCCCACTCGCGCGACAGGTCCAGTCCCCGATAGCGCAGCTTGCGCAGATCGTAGAGCGTCAGCATGCTCCCTGCCTGGCCCGCCTGCTGTTGCACCATGTTGGCCATAGCCGGAGTCATCCATTTGTAGTCCGGGTCGTCGGCCATCACGAAAGGCGCCTGGCCCGTCGGTTTCCCAAACCCCGTCATCGTGAAGTGCATCCCCCGCACACCCAGCACAAACACATGCAGCGACTTGGCCTGCTCGCCGGCCCCCAGTTCCGCAATGAAATTCCCCAGGTTCAGCTCCCGCGTGTAGCTGAAGCCCTTGCCCGTATGGTTGTCCCCAAACTTGAACAGGATGCGCGGCGCAGGCGTCTGCTGCTTGAACGGCAGGTAATCCGCCAGAAAGTGCAGCTTCAGAAGCTCTGCGCGCACCAGGTTCGATTCCGCCGACCCCTCGAAGTTCAGGCGATAAATCTTCCTCGACTCAGTGAACTCGTGCAGAATATCGCGCGTCGCCGCGTTGCCATCCGCCTCAATCGCGCTCTCGAGCGCTTGAATGTCCGCATCGGTTGAAGCAACCAGAAACAGCTTGCTGAAATCGCCGGAACTCAGGGCCTGCGCTGTCGCAGCCCGGTCCTTGGTCTGCGCCAGAGCAATAGCCTCCAGCGACCGCGGTCCCGGATTGCTGGCGGCCATCGCTTCCAACAGGGTGGCGGACGCACCAAGAAACTCCTGGTCCAGTCCCCAAAGCGCAAAATGCGGATTGTACGACGATGCGGCACACTCCGCGGCCAGGTCGTTTTCCTCACGAATGTCCAGAAAGGCCATATTGTTTGGGTAGGCCTTGTTCCGCGCGGCCATCTTCGCCAGGCGGTCCGGATCGTGCAGCAGCCCATTCACAAACCGTGCTGCGTAGGGCCCGGCCTCGACCGCGTAGGCGTCTGGACGCATCATCGCGCAGAGTGCGGCTGCGAATCCCGGAATCTCGTGCGTGATGTGGTCCTCGCCGAGCATCACAAAGCGTGATTCGGCTACCGCGGCGCTCAGAACATCTGCCCCCGCGCCCGAGAACTTGCCGCCGGATAAAACAAGCGGCGAACGCGCTTCTACGAGCGCCTGTTCAAAGGTAGGTTTCGGCTGGGCCGCGGTCTGCGCCCGCGCGGCAATCGGCGATGCAAGTACGAGCAGAAGCAGGAGAAATTTTGAGTGCATGCAGCCAGTGTCGCAGCCAATCCCTGCCTGGTTCAATGGAATCTGTTACTAAACCGCATCGCGGATTGGCCGGCTCTAAATCGCCCTTATCAGCCGCGCCGGCAGCGTAATTACCGCCCACACCAGCTCCAGCACGCCTTCCACCGCAATCCCAACCACCCTGAACGGCAGCAGAATCACCCACACAATCGGATACAGCACCAGCGCAACGATCGCCAGCGGCCAGCACAACACAAGCAAGATACACCACAGCAGGAACTTCATCTTTCTCCCTCAACCCTCCCGATAAACTACGTTCCCGCTCCTTTTCCGGTTCCCTTTTCCCTTTTCCCTCCTCCCTCGCTCCCTTCTCCCTGCCTCCTATTGCCTATTGCCTAGCCCCTCGTCCCCGGTCCCTTCTCCCTATTGCCCGGCCCCAGTCCTTCAGTCCCTTCTCCCTGCCTCCTGTTGCCTATTGCCTGGTCCCTCAGTCTCTTCTCCGTTCTCCCTCCTCCCTTCTCCCTGTCTTTCCCTTCTTTCGCTTCCTGATCACCTTCGCCCGTTCTTTCTTCGGCATCGCCAGCACCGCCTTGGTCCGCTTGGGCAGCTTTTCATAGATCAGCCCGTGCGCCAGCCTCAGCTCCTCCTCCACCTCTCGAGGCCGCAGCACGTCCCACCGATCCACGGTCACCCAGTGCGCTTTGGCCAGGTACGGTGACCCCGACAACCCCTCCCGCTCCACCAATTCGTGATAGCGCTCCGCCCCGCAATGGAACCACAGCACCCCCGTACCCGTTCCATCCAGGTCCGTCATCGCAAACATCTTCCCCCCGATATCCCGGTCGCCCACAAAATAAACCAGGTGATGGCCCCAGTTCAGCGTCTCCACCACATGCGGCAACGCCAGACAGATCTCTCTCACCCGCTCGTTGTCCATGCCCGCAGTCTACTTCCACCCGTCTCCCGCGAAAAGCCCAAATCCCTGCCCACAGCCGAATCCACTTGTGTGGGGGCGTCCATCGGCGATTGACGGGCGACTTGGCGGAAATCCAGAAATCCAGAAATTGATGAGCCGGAACCGTGCTTGGCAAACGGACGTATATTGTTCAAGTCGCCGCAGAAGAGGTCTCAGTGAAAAAGCCCGCCCGTATCGCCATCAGTCTCGCCGTGATCCTGCTACTCGCTCTCGGTTCCGGCGTGCTCTACCTGACCTTCGGGCATTCGAGAATCAGGCTTAAGTTCTCCGCCCGTCCCTCGGCCCCGAGTAACTCGCCTGATCGCTTGGTACTCACTTCACCAGGCGATTTTGCCTACCACACGCTTGAAGGCAAGGAACAGCACCTGCTCGCCGACAAAGGGAAAGTAATATTCGTAAACCGCTGGGGAACGTGGTGCGCCCCTTGTGTCGCCGAGATGCCTTCCATCCAAAATCTCTACGACCGTTACAAGACTGACCCCGATGTCAAATTCCTGATCATCGCCAGTGGTGATTCCGCTTCCGACGTGCAGACTTTCGCGCTCCATCACCACCTGGACCTGCCATTTTACGTTGAAGAGGAAGCAGACACCCCTGACCTCGATTTCTCTACCTTCCCCACTACTTCGATCTATGGCAAAGACGGAACACTTGTTTCGAAACGGGTGGGAGGCGCCGACTGGTCTGCTCCTGCAGTCATTGCGCAGATTGAACAACTAAAGCTTCAAACCGGGCAACAATTGAAATAGTTCATGCAGCTTCTAGATGCCCCGGTCGCCCCACAACCATTTCCCCCGCTCCGGGTCTAAAATCGTTGTAGCACCTTGCAAATCTTCCCCTTCGGCGCGGCCCTAGAAGCCCTGCCCCCTCAATGGAGACACGACCATGGCACTCTTCAAGACTTCCAATCCCGCCCTCAGCGACAAGACCTTCCAGGGTCTCTCTGATTCTCAATTTGGCGGCGCAATCGATACCACCGCCCGCATGACCATGCAAGGCACTGTCAACAAAACGGGCTTTCTCATGCTCCTTGCCATCGCCGGAGCGGCTTTCACGTGGAATCTCTTCATGCAAGCCCACGACGCCTCCGCTGCCGCGCCTTGGATGCTCCTCGGCCTCATTGGCGGATTCATCCTCGCCATGGTCACCGTCTTCAAGCAGACCTGGGCGCCCTTCACCTCGCCCGTCTACGCCCTTCTCGAAGGCCTTTTCCTCGGCGGCTTCTCGGCCCTCCTTGAGACACGCTACCCCGGCATCGCCATCCAGGCCGTCGGCCTCACCTTCGGCGTCCTCCTCGTCATGCTCATGGTTTACTCCTCCGGCCTTATCAAGGTCACCCAGCGCTTCTACATCGGCGTTGCTGCGGCTACGGGAGGAATCGCCGTCTTCTATCTCGTGCAGATGGTCCTGGGCATGTTTGGCGTCCGCCTTCTCGCCATCAACAACTCCAGCCCCCTCAGCATCGGCATCTCGCTCTTCATCGTCGTCATCGCCGCCCTCAACCTCGTCCTCGACTTCGACTTCATCGCGCGCGGCGTCAATGCCGGCGCGCCCAAATACATGGAGTGGTACGGCGCATTCGGCCTCATGGTCACCATGGTCTGGCTCTACCTTGAGATCCTGCGCCTCCTCTCCAAGGTCCGCAGCCGCAACTAGAGCCTCTTCGCATTCCAAAACCGACGGGACGGCCACATGCCTGTGACCGTCCCGTTCTTTTCCCCAGACCCCAGACCCTAAACCCTGGACCGTGCCTTATTGCCCTTTCGGAATCACAATGGCCACGATCCCGGCAGGTGGCATATCCACGGTGAACGATGCTCCCAGATTCCCAATCGGCGCTGAGGTGATTCCTTTGCCCGAGTCGAGCGTGGCCTGATTAAAGTCATAGCGCGTTCCGCTGGTAGCAAAGTTGTACCCGCTGATGTTTACATTGATCTTCGCGCCCTGGATCACATCCTTTGAAACCAACAACAGTCCCAGCCCCCCGTCTCTCCGCTTCACAGCATGAACGCCCACAGCATCGCTCGACGTGCTAGCTGTGACAAAGGCATCCCCGGGCCCCACGATCTGGTGAAGCATCTTGATGCCGTAGTAAGCCGCCTTCGGATTGTTCTTGTCGTCCAGCATCAGCACGCTGTGCATCGGAGTCCACATCACGGTGAAGGCCCCGGTCTCAAGCAGAGTGGCCATGCCATTTGCGGCAAATAGCCCCACGGCAATCGGATGCGTCACTGGCATCCAGGCGCCCACCCCGAAGCTCGTGATGGCAATTTGCGGATAATGGCCTGCGGGACAGTTGCTCTTCATCTTGTCTTGCAGATCCTGAGCCAGGGTCCCGTACTCGCGGCCAATCGCGTTCTTCAGCAGATCGGCTTCGTCCAATGTCTTCCAGTCCCTTTCCAGCGCCTTGCCGGTCATCATGGAGACGACACCGTAGTCCATGCTGCCGCATGCCGCCTTCAGCACCTCGGCATTCCAGTTCTTCCCAACGCCATTGTCGGGATTGAGCGTCTTCAAAGAGGCGCCCACAAGAATACTCGGGTCGACGGCCTTCATTGCCTTTACATACTGCACAACAGCTTGCCCATACGCTGTCGGCCCATTCTGCTTGTTGCCGGAGTGGCGCTTCCACTCCTTTGGGCCGGGCACTTTGCCAACATGGAGGTCAGGCTCGTTGGCGTCATCGTTTCCATAGAAGCCGTTGTTCCACGGCTCGTGGCCGATGGCCCACAGCTGAATCCCAACGGGCGACCCATGACCGATGCGCAGGGCATTCAAGCCATCGTCGGTGGGCAGCGGATCGGCGGCGCGCAGGCTCGCCCAATAGCCCACTGTCTTCCAGTCGTTGCCTTTTGAGTCTTTGCCGATCGCCTGGCTGTTGTCCGTCTTCCCATTGGCATAGGCCACCCAGGCTGCGGCTTCGGCCGGCTCGCCGCCTCCGCTTCCGTCCAGATTGCTGCCATAGTTCACCGTGACCAGCGCGGTTCCCAACTGCTCCAGGTTGGGCAGCGCCGCGGGGAACTTCTTCTCAGCGCCAAAATCGGGCGCCTTGTCGTTTGCGTAGGGATTGCTGATGGCTCCCGTAGAGAAGTGGTAGAGCGCATCGATGCCGCCGTTCCCCGGATAGCGGAGGTTTGTAAATCCGCCATCCTGCAGAAGCTGCCATGTGGCCGGGGAGTAGACGCTGCCGTCATAGGCCTCGGCCGCGGTCCCGATCGACGTTGCAAAAAACATGGCCCTCGGCTTGCTCAGGTCCACCTGCACACTGGCCTTATTCTGAGCGAAATCCCGCGCAGTGCCAACCAGCAACAAGGCCAGAAGCAGCGAGAACAGGGGAATCCGTCCAGCGTTCCGCCGAACCAGCCGCAGGCTGATCCACCGGGCCGAAACAAGGTGTCGAACGCGGGCAAGGGAAGTAGGCAAAGTCATACGGCGCTCCAATCGCTGTCAGGCTGTTGAGAATCGGAATTGTACGCCCAGTTGGTTGCGTTTGAACAAGGGGATTCCGTCTCTACCGCCATTGGCCACGAATGTCCGCGAGTCCCTAGCGCCCCTGGTCGCTAGTCCCTAGCCCCTAGTCCCTTGAATTCTCCCCCCACCGCCATTTCCGCAGTTGCCCCCTTCTCCAGCATCCAGTAGTGAAACCCGTCCACAATCGCCATCAGCGCCGCCTGGTTCATATCGCTGCTTACGCCTGCGGTAATCCACGGCTCGTGCCCATCTGCGTTGAAGCTCACCGTCACCCGCACGTGCGATGCCGTGTCGTGCGCCGACACATCGATCGCCGTCACGCTGAACCGCCCCAGCTTCATCTGCGCCAGCGCCGGATACCACTTCTCCAGCTCCTTGCGCAGCGCCTTCGTCAGCGCGTCCACCGGCCCCTCGCCCACAGCCCGGCTCGTTGCCATCTTCTTCTCGCCTACTGACAGCGTCATGAACGCCTGCACAAACCGGTTCCCAATTTCATCCAACTCGTCAAACAGCCGCCAGCTGCGAATGCTGAAAAAATTCGGCAGCGTCCCCAGCACCTTCATGCACGCCAGGCGGAACGACTCTTCGCTCGCCGTAAATCCGCCGCCCTCGACCATCGCCTGGTTCTCGTTGATCAGCCGTTGCGCCTGCGTCGGCGTCAGCTTCACGCCCAACGTCTCGCTCAGCAGCACCACGTTCGCCCGGCCCGATTGCCCGTTCACCCCGATCGCCGGATTCGCGCCCACCACTGACGGGTCGCACCACAGATATGCCCCGGGATTCTTCATCTCGCTGCTGCCGTGCATCCCTGCCCACGTGCCAAATGCCCCCGGACCCACAATCGGCTGACCGTGCGGAATGTCGAGACTAAACGCCCCATACGCCGCGTGCGCCAGCCCGTTCAGCCCCATCAGCCGCTCTGCGGGAACAAACTCCGCCTCACCCCGCACCTGCATCGACCCCACCACCGTCGTCAAATTCACATTCCCGCAGCGCTCGCCCGTGCCGATCAGCGTCCCCTGCACCTGCACCGCGCCCGCCAAAATCGCCGCTCGTGTATTCGCCACGCCGAATCCTCGATCCGTGTGCCCGTGGAATCCGAACGCGCCCTCCGGAAACGCCTTCCGCAGCCCCGCAATCGCCTCCGTTACCTCTTCCGGCGTCGCGCCGCCCGTCGTATCGCACACCACCACGCGGCTCGCGCCCTGCTCCACGCTTTGTCCGGCCATCTTCAGCAGATACTCACGCGTCTCTCGCGCAAACACCTCGTCGCTCGCCGCCCCATTCTCCACCCGCCCGCACCACGCGTCCATCGCGTGCTCCAGGTCCACAATCACCTCAAGCCCGTGCTGCTTCAGGCACTCCACCGTCTCCCGCGCCATCACTGAATTCTCGTCTGCCGTCGTCTCCAGGCTCTTGGTCACGTCCAGCAGTCGCGACTTCACCACCACCACCGCCGTCTCCACCCGCCCCTTGTGCCGCAAAATGAACTGCACATCGGGCCAGTCTTCCACCCTCATTCCCCGTCCGCGCGTCCGCCCAAACAGCGCCAGCTTCATCGCCCCCGTATCCACTCCCTTCAGCGCCGTCGTCAGGTCGTCCACAAACGTGTTCGCCCCCGCAAACCCGATCTCCGCGTACTTCACCCCAAACGCGCCCATCCGCTGCAGCAGTCCCAGCGCATTCGGCACAGAGATCTCCAGGTTCGGCTGCTGCATCCCGTCCCGCAGGCTCGTATCAAACAGCTCCACCTTCTTCGTTTCTACGCTCATCCCGTTCCCCAACTCTCCACTCCCCGCTCGCCCATCGCCCGCGCGCAGGTTTCCTATCATTCCATCATATCGACTTCCCGCCTCCGCCCGAGTGGCGCCGTCCCGGTCCCGCTTGACCCGCGCTTTTCTCTAAGCGCGGACTCGCCGAAGGCCCACGGCCGGCATGGAATGCCCTTGCTACAATCGAAATGGTCCGATCCCTTCATGCCTCTCCGTCTCTTCAACACCCTCACGGGACAAATCGATTCCCTCGTCCCCGAGGACGGCGTCGCCCTCCGCATGTACGCCTGCGGCCCCACTGTCTACGACTACGGCCACATCGGCAACTTCCGCACCTTCCTCCAGATCGACGTCCTCCGCCGCACGCTCCTGCTCACCGGCGTCCCCGTCCGCCACGTCATGAACATTACCGACGTCGACGACAAGATCATCCACAACGCCCAGGTCGCCGGCATTCCCATCGGCCAGTACACCGCCCCCTTCGAGCGCGCCTTCCTCGAAGATCTCGACTCCCTCCGCGTCCAGCATCCCGAGCAGCTCGCCCGCGCCACCGAGCACATCGACCGCATGGTCCAGCTTGTCCAGCACCTCGCCGAGGTCGGCGCAGCCTACCAGACCGACGACGGCTCCTGGTACTTTCGCCTCGCCTCATTCCCCGCCTACGGCAAGCTCAGCAAGAAAGACTTCGAAGGCATGGAAGATGGCGCCCGCGTCGACCTCGACGAATACGAGAAGGACTCCGCCCGCGACTTCGCCCTCTGGAAGGCTGCCAAGCCCGGCGAAACCTCATGGGACACCCCCATCGGTCGCGGCCGCCCCGGCTGGCACATCGAGTGCTCCGCCATGTCTATGGAGTATCTCGGCGACACCTTCGACCTCCACGCCGGCGGCGAAGACCTCATCTTTCCCCACCACGAAAACGAAATCGCCCAGAGCGAGTCCGTCACCCACCAGCCCCTCGCACGCCATTGGATGCACGTCCGCTTCCTGCTCGTCGACGGCCGCAAGATGTCCAAGTCAGAGGGCAACTTCTACACCCTCCGCGATCTGCTCCTCAAGGGTTACAAGGCTTCTGCCATCCGGCTCGCCCTCATCTCCGTCCCCTACCGCCACCAGCACAACTTCACCTTCGACGGGCTCGTCGAGGCCACTGCCGCCATCGAGCGCCTCCGCACCTTCCATCAGCGCCTCACCCAGGCCACGCTCGCCCCCGGCGCCAACCCCGATCTCCAGGCCGCCGCCGCAGCAGCCCACCGATCCTATCTCGACGCGCTCTCCAACGACCTCAACACCGCCGAGGCCCGCGCCCCCATCTTCGACCTCGTCCGCGCCGCCAACACCGCGCTCGACCGTTCTTCCGACCAAGCCCGGTCTTCGGAACAGGCCAGGTCTTACGATCCGGCCCGGCCTTCTGATACCGGGCGGTCTTCCGATTCGGATCAGGGCCGACTCCTCGCCGACGACCGTGCGCCCATCCTTGCGGTTCTCGCGGCTTTTGACGCGGTCTTCGACGTCCTCACTGACACTGATGCCGACGCCACCCGCCGCGCCCTCGCCTGGGCCCGCGAAACCAACCGCCTCGACCAGGTCGCCCCCTCCGTCCTCGCCCTCGACGCGCTTACCGACGAAGCCATCGACGCCCTCGTCGCCGAGCGGACCCTGGCCAAGCGTCAGCGCAACTTCGCCCGCGCCGACCAGATCCGCAACCACCTCGCCGAAAACGGCGTCCTCATCGAAGACTCCAAAGACGGCGTCCGCTGGAAGCGCAAGTAGCCCCGCCTGCAACCTCCTACTCCGTTCTAAGTGTCTTCATGGGCTCAATGGATGCCGCGTTCCGCGCCGGAAGATACGACGCGGCCATCGCAACTGAAACCAGCACCATCGCCGCCATCGAAAAGACCAGCGGGTTCGTCGCGTTCACCTCAAACAGGAGACTTGTCATCAATCGGGTCAGGACGAACGCGCCAACTAGGCCGATCCCAACACCCAAAAGGGTCAGACGCACTGCCATGCCCATCATCATCCGCAGCACATCGCCGCGTCGCGCGCCGAGTGCCATGCGCACGCCAATCTCCTGCCTGCGAAACGCGACGGCGTACGACACCACCCCGTAGATCCCAATGCAAGCCAGCACCAAAGCCAGTACCGCGAACGCGGAGATAAGCGCTGAACTCGCGCGCCGTACCGCCAGCGTCTGGCTGGCCAGCAATTCCATCGGAACTGCCTTGAGCACGGGCAGATCAGGATCGACGCTCCACAACGCCTGCTCGGCTGCATTCACCATCGACACCGGGTCGGTCTCCGTTCGCACCGTAAATGCGATGAGCGGAAACGGTAGCTGCGCAAATGGCCGGTAGATATCGGCATGTGTTGGCTGATCCTGTCCGAACGCCTTCACATCCCCTGTAACGCCCACAATTTGCCACCAATCCGGCTTGTCCGCTGAGCCCAGGTTCAGTGCTTGCCCAATCGGATCCTTGTCTTTGAAGAACTGCGTAGCCATTGTTTGGTTGATCAGCGCCACATGCAACCCGCCATCGCGGTCCGCATCGGTGAAGTTACGTCCGCGCACCAGCGGAATCCCCATTGTCCCTAAGTACCCTGGAGTGATAATGCGATTGTCGGCTTCTGGAGTATGACCCTGCTTCGGCGCCGCCTCCCCGCGAAGCAAAAAACCGGTCGTTCCCCAGAACCCGCTCAGTGGCAGAAAGTTGATCGATCCCGCGGACTTCACGCCCGGCAGCACACTCAACCGCTGCTCAACCTCCGCCACAAACTCACGTCTCTTCGTTGCGTCCGTCTCCGGGTAATGGTCCGGTGGAAGGAAGACCTGCAGTGAGAGAACGTGATCTGGCTGAAATCCCAGGTCTGCATTGATCACCTTCTGAAAACTCGCTACCACCAGCCCCGCGCCGGTCAACAGCATCAGCGATAGCGCTACCTCGCTCACCACCACTTTGCTCCGCGAGCGGTTTGAGCGGCGCGTCGTTGTACTGCCCCGCGCCGAGTCCTTCATGGCTGTCGCGGCCTCGGTTCGCATAGCCTTCAGCACCGGCACAACCCCGAAGAGAAATGCCGTAAGCAATGTAACGGCGAGGGCAAACAGAAGGACTCCGCTATCCATCGGAATCTCGGTCACCTTCGGAATATTCAGATTTGCCACCTCAGTCGGAAACAGCATGAGAAGGAATCGGCCCCCAGCCAGTGCCAACAGCACACCGCCCGCGCCGCCAATCGCCGCCAGCAGCATGCTCTCGGTCACAAACTGGCGCAGCAGCCGCCTCCGCGTCGCTCCCAAAGCCAGCCGCACCGCGATCTCCTTTTGCCGTTCGGCGTTCCGTGCCAACGCCAGCCCCGCTGTATTCGCGCATGCGATCAGCAGCACCAGCCCAACCGCGCCCATCAGGATCAGCAATGGCTTTCGTATGTCCCCATCAAGTTGCTCTCGGATCGGAACCAGCACCACGCGATTCCCGGCGTCCGTCTGCGGATGTTCCAAGGCCATCTGCGCTTCAACATCGTTCAGCGCCTTCTGCGCCTGCGCCAGGCTCACTCCCGCTCGCAGCCGTCCAAGAATGCGTATGTAGGTATGATCGAAGTCGGCATAAGCCGATGGAGCGAGGTTCGTCGGCGTCCAGATCTCCACGTTGGCCGGATAGTCGAAGCCGTGCGGCATCACCCCCAGCACCGTACACGCAATTCCATCCAGCGTGATCGCCTTGTTCACAATCTCTGGATCGGAATGAAATGTCGTGCGCCAGAGATGATCGCTGAGCAGCGCCAGTTTGGGGCCTCCCGGCGCGTCCTCCGCATCCGTATACAGCCGCCCTAACTGAGGCTGTACGCCGAGGATCCTCAGGTAGTTTGCCGAGACCGCATAGGCGATCAGGAACTGCGGCGCTCCCTGCCCGGTCAGCGTCCTCTCGTTGTCGTACGACGGGGCCAGATCTTCGAAAACCCCGCTCCGCCGTTTCCAGATCGCGAAATCTCCGGCCGAGCTCGACATCGGCTCATCGCCCTTGACTGGATTAACCGTCCACACCGCAACGATCCGGCCTGGGTCTTTGTATGGCAGCGGCGCCAGCAGCACGGCCTTCACGGCAGAGAAGATCGCCGTCGTCGCGCCAATCCCCAGCGTCAGCGTAAGTATGGCCGTCAATGCATAGGCCGGCGACTTCACCAGTTGGCGTGCCCCGAACCTCAGATCTTGACCGAGCGTCTCAAGCATCGGCAACCCCCTTTGTTCGCGGTAAGTCTCCTTCGTCTGTGTCATCCCGCCGAACTCCTTCAGTGCGGCCCGACGCGCCATCTGCTGTGACATCCCGCGCTTGAGGTTCTCTTCCACTGCAAGCTCAATATGGGCGCTCAACTCGGCGTCCAGGTCTTCGTCGAGCTTCTGCTTCCTCAAAAACGCTGCGCAGCGACTATATAGAGTTCGAATCCAGTCCATCGCAGACTCCTATTTCGAAGTGGCCAGAAAACGCGCCATGGTTGAAGCAACCCGCTCCCAGTTCTCCGTCTCTTCCTCAATCTGCTTCCTTCCTCTGCGTGTCAGCGAATAAAACTTCGCGCGCCGGCCAGTCTCTGACGTGCCCCACTCCGCCTCAATCCACCCCCGCTGCTCCAGGCGAAGCAGGGCCGGATAGATCGTTCCTTGATTCAGGCTCACGGTGTTAGCGCTCACCTGCTCGATCCGGCGCGCAATTCCATAACCGTGCAGCGGCCCCATCGACTCCAGTGTCTTCAACACCATCAGATCGAGCGTTCCTTGCAAAACATCGGATCGGATTTCGGTCACGTCGACCCTCCTGTTGAATGTCCACCTATAGCTTGCCTCATGATAGGTCGAATGTCAACATATTCATGATCGGGTGCTGGAATCCATGAGGCGGGGTCCGGAGGGAGCAGGGGCCTTCAGACTCCTCAATGCAGCGCCTCAACAGATCGAGGCCTTTAGTCCGGGGCACTCAACCGTTGCAATCCCTCCCGGAGGCCCGGGCTCTCAATCGTCGCATTCCCTCCCGTAGGGAGGGCGCGAGAATAGCCCCGGATGAAATCCGGGGAAAGCATTCAAATAAAAGTTTCAGCCCCGTAGGGGCGGCGCGAATCCCCACGACGCGCTGAACAAGAGATCGCTAGTTTGATTTCGTAACCGGGCCCGCCATCTCCACCAGCTTCGCTGCCACTTTGTCGGCAATCGCCTTCCTATCGGCGCTGCTCATGCTCAGCGGCGTTTCCTTCAGCGTGTTATCTCCCTGGTCGATGCGCAGCGTCAGCTCCACCGTGTCTCCACTCACCTTGTAGATGATCTTCGGTGTCAACGCGTCTGCGGGTCCGTCGGTCATGTCGTCGTGGTAGATGATGGGCGGGTCGGTCTGCGTGCCGCGTGCCACAGGTTGGCTGATATCGCGCAGCTGCTCGCGGACCAGCGCCGCAAGACCCAGCGGATCGTGGTCGCGGTCGTCGTGGCAGGTCAAATGGAGCAACTCAGGCTTGATCGCAGCCAGAGGAATCCTTGCCTGATCCGCCGGTTCCAGCCGTGCCACCGGAAACCCCGTTCCCCTGGGCATGGCAATCACCGGCTTCTGAATGCCGCCAATGCTCGCGGCCAACATCGGCACATCTTCGCTCGCATTCTGAAACCAGTGGCTCACTTCAAGCGTTGAATCCGGCGCGACCGATCGTCCATGCATCCCGCTCAGCAGCGCATAGGTCAGCAGCCCCTGTCCATACTTGCTGGCCTCATAGCTCACCCGATCCGCCGCCGAACCCATTAAGATGATGGTCCCCGTAGTGTCCTTGAGAAATTCAATTGCGCGCCGTTGGTCCGGCGGCACCTCGCGCTTCTCCACCAGCTTGGCCAGCTCCTCGTTCGCAGCGCCAGCCGCGCAGGTGTCGAGGATCAGCACCTCCTTGAGCGGCATATCCTTCGCGCCCATCCACTGTTTTAGCTCCGCTCCGCTCACCGTCGACAGGTCTCTCAGTTCCGGATTATCCGCCAGGTCCAGCGAGCGCGCATCGGTCGTCAGGTAGTAGTAGCTGTCCTTCTCGGTCCTCAGGTTCACGCCATGGCCTGAGAGATAAACCAGCAGCACATCGGTCGGCTTCGCCTGCTTCTTCATGTCGGCAAACGCCGCAGCAATGTTCTTCTTCGTCGGCTGTCCTGCCTCGTCCTTCGCGTCCGTAGTCAGCAGCCGCAGATGCACATTCTCCTTGCCAAAGAGCTTGTTAGCGCCAATTTCAAGTCCAGTCATCATGCTCTCGGCATCATGCGCAGGATAGGCAAGGTCCATCTTGTGGTTGCCCGCAAAGCTCGCCGTCCCCACCACAATCGCGTAAAACTGCGGCTTGTAGTCCGCGCTCATTGCGTCGGAGCCCGGTTGCTTGAACCCCTTGCCGCTGGCGGCCTCAGCATGCGCAGCAACGGTGAACGTCGCCGTCGCCTCATGGCTCCGAATCTGGTTCCCCTCATCGAATGCGTACGCCGTAATCTTGTTTTCGCCCGGCTTCAACGTCGCGCCGCTCAGGTCAACGCTCACCTCGGTCGTGCCGGGCTTCTTCCCCGCATCCACGGCAATCGGATGTTCCACCACAGCCACCGTGCGATCATTCACGCTCACCACGAGACGGCCTATTCCACCACCCCGCCCCGCAACGCTCAGCGTTAGGCGTTTGCTCTCCGGCTTGTACGCCGTGCCGATCGCCACCTCCGGCGGAGCAGGCACAATGTCCAACCCTTTCACCTCCGGCAGCCGCTCGCCTTTCATAATGCTGGCCAGCAGGTTTGGTGTGTAGTAGTTGTCCTTCAGCTGCTTCAGCTCGATAACCCGGTTGCTATCTGTCGCCCAAACGAGTCCAGGTGTGTTGTCCGGGTCGTTGGAATCGTACCGGCCCTCCGCGTCCGTCACTGCCCAGCCGCCATTGTCGAAGCTCAGCAATGTCGCCAATTGTTTGCCACTGGCTACATTCCACAGGCGGGTCGTCGTGTCATCGCCGCCGGTAACCAGGAAACGGGAGTCCGGCGAGAAGTCAACTGAGCCCACATTGCCCCAGAGCGTCGTGAAGTGCACAATTCGTTGACACGCGGTTGGATCCCAGAAATCAACCGCGCCGTCTGAGCCCCCGAGGGCTAAGAACCGACCATCTCGGGAAAACGCCGCAGACATAGTCAGCCCAAGTGGGGGCGATACCTTCACGGCGCAGCTCGGCTTGCCACTTGAAGCGTCCCACAGCACTGCAGCGGACATATCGGATGTCAGAACAAATCGTGCATCCGGTGAGAACATCGCAAAAAAAACGAGCCCAACGGGTTTTTCCCCGAAAGTGCGCACCTCCTGCGCCGAGGTCGCATCCCACATGCGAACCTTGTCGTTTGCCCCCGCGGCGAGGACGTATCTACCATCCGGAGAGAAAGCAAGAGAATCCACTGAAGTCCACTCTCCGGCGAACGAGCGAATCTGCCGGCCCGTGGCTGCGTCCCAAAGCAATACGGTCTTGCCCTTGCCCGCGGAGACCACGAGGCGTCCATCCGGAGAAAAGTCGAAGCAATTTATGTCTTGACCTGTTCCTTTGAGGGGCCGAATCAGCTGGCCCGTGGCCGCATCCCACAGCCGAAAATCCCCGCCGCCGTCTTCGGAGAGCACAAACCGGCCGTCCGAAGAAAAAACTAAAGGACCCATATCAACGGGCGCACCCTTGAACGGAGGAATTTGCCCTCCGCTCGCCAAGTCCCACACCCTGCTCCCCGTTCCTTCGCCAAGAGTGATCAAAAAATGACCACTCAGCGAGAAGGTCACTGCCGAAACGAGGCTGGTATCCCCCCTGACAGTGCGAATTTGGCGCCACGTCGATGCATCCCACACCTTTGCCGATTGATCCCAGCTGCTTGTCAACACCGAACGGCCATCCGGGGAGAAAATCGCGGATGTGACTGCATTGGAATGTCCTTCAATCGCACGAATTTGGTTTCCTGTGGCAACGTCCCACAGTCTTGCGGTCTTGTCCAGGCTTCCAGTGAGCACAGATCGCCCGTCGGGGGAGAAGG
>CAYWSR010000048.1:0-24836 GCA_964460385.1 uncultured Occallatibacter sp.
CGCGTTGGTCGATCCGTTCAGAACCACCGCGCCGGTTCCCGCTGAATTGATTACCGTAGGATGGTTTGTCGAGCTCCCATTGTTGTACTGCGCAATGGAGAAACGAGGCACATTGTTCAGCAGATCCTCAATCTGGTAAAACTGCACTCCGCTCGTCCCATCGGTGAGTCCTTCAATCCACGCATTCTGGTAGCCGCCTGCGGTCCCCGGCACGTCGGTCTGATACTCCGTCATCCTGCCGCGAACATTCCCCAGCCCGATCCCCGTGTACACGTGATCCGTGATTGTCGCATCCGCCTGGCTACGCCACAAATCCCCATTCAGGTTGTTGAACGACCGATGGAATGCATCCCAGAAACTGTTGTGCGTTCCGTTGTCCACCAGCTTCCCGGTAAACATCGCCCCGCCGGTCACCCAGTTGTTGTACTGGCTGCCTGCGTCCGCCACAATCTGATTGCCCGAGTTCTCGTTCCGTAGTCCTACAATCGTGTTGTTCTCTGCGCTCGAGCCCAGGTGCAGCGCCGTCGAGCAACCCTCCACGTCGCCGCCCGTGATCGTATTCCCGTCGCCGGCCGCCAGGTTAATGCCCGTTGTCCCGCTGATCGGACTTCCACTGCTCGTCGGGCAGTCAATGTGCAGCCGCACAAATGTGCTCGCATTCAGCCAATCCGTAGTCGCGGGGTTTGCCGCCTGGTGCCCGATCCCATTCACTGCTGTCAGGAATCCGTTGAACGAGTTGTCAAAGAACGTCCCACCCGTGTAGTTCCCGGTTCCGTCCAGCGTCATTCCGGTCTGGTTCGCATTGCCCAGCATGTACAGGCTCTCCAGATCCATCTCTTGCGTGCGATAGGCCACCACTCCCTGCGCGGTTGCATTCGACGCCGACGTGGTGTTGATCACCACGTTATCCATGTGGAAGCCGAGCGTGTCGGACGCATAGGTCGGGTCACCCACCTGCACCATCGCCCCTGCGCCCGAATAAGCAAATGCCGTACCGCCCTGGCTTCCACTCGTTGAACTTGCCCCCCGCAGTGCGCATCCGCGCAGCGATACATTCCGCGTCCCCGCCGTCACTTTTACCTGATTGCCAGTCGAAATCGTCGCGCAGGGCAAGAGCACCGTCGCATTCGCCGTCGAGATCGTCAAATTCGACCCCATCGCAAGCGTCCCGGTGAAGTTGCGTGCATCGCACGTGCCGCCGTACGACGCGCTCAGCATCCCCAGGCACGACTGCAGCTTCGCACCGAAGTCCGCACCCGGCAGTTGCTCCACCTGGATCGCCGATCCCAGTGAACTCGTCGCCACCAGCGCCGGATAAGTCCCGCCGCCGGGCAGATTCCCGCCACCACCATTCAGTTGCGTTCCGTTTGCTGAAGAGCTCGTCGCATTCCACACCGTGTATCCGCCGTTGCCATTCAGCAGATTCCCAGCCAGCACGGTAGTGTTCTGCCCACCAATCAGGTTCACTGGCGCGGCCGTATCCCAGCTCCCTGCCGCATTCACGCTTGCCGTCGTCGTTGCCGAGCAGCCAACGCCTCCCTGCGTCACGGTCACCGCGCCAATCGACCCATTGTTGTTCACAGCCGCATTCGCCTGCGCCGTGCAACTTCCACTGAACTTCAGTGCAACCTGCGTTCCGTACGGATCAAAGCCCAGCCCATGTTCCGCCCCTACCGTAACCGCCGTCACCGCACCCCCCGCGGCCGTCACTGCCAACTGAGGCTGCACCGCGGTCCACGTCGGCAGCACCACGGAGTTCCGCACCGCCCATCCATTTTGCTGACCCGGAAAATCAAGCACCAGCCCCGTCGGCGGTTCTCCCGCCGCTGCGGAGTTCCCCACCGTCACCACCACATTGTCCAGGATGTTGTTTGATCCCGCGGCCGCTGCAAATCCATGCGTCGCCTGGATCGTAATGTTCTGCCAGCGATTCGAATCTGCTGTAAGTCCCGCCGGTACTGCCTCTGGCAGCGCTGACAGCGCGATCCCTGTATTCACTCCCCGAATATCAATATTCCGGAACTCGCTCCACTGCGGCCACTGCGCCAGATAAAGCCCGCACGTGTGCGTCGAGTGTGCACCCGGATACTGCGCTGCCATCGGATCCACCCCGGTCACTGCAATCTCGACGTTCTCGACCTCCGCCTCCCGCAGCCCGTTGCCCCCTGAGCCCGTAATCGCTGGCATTGCAATCGCGCAGTTCCCCACCGACCACCCTGCCCCCGTTCCCTTCGTTCCGTTCAGCCCATTTCCTCCCGGCGAAAAAATCGAATTGTTCTCAATTGCTCTCCCAGCCGTGCAGTTCCCGGCCGGCGCGCGTCCCTCTGCTGGCGAGCACGAAGTGTCCACGCTCTGATCCACATAAATCGTCAGGTCGTGGATTCGCGTATACGCCAGCAGGTTGGGATTGTCCGTCATTGTCGCCAGCACATCCTGCCCCGGAAACCCCATCAGCGCAGACACCTGCTTGCCCATTCCGCCCAGCGACTCCCCATGCCAATTCAGAGAGTGCGTCTTGCATGTTCCCTGCGGAATAGTCAGCGCTACCCCATGCGCCTGCGCGTAGTTCAGCGCCGCCTGCAGCGCATTCGTGTCGTCCGTCACGCCGTCGCAAACCGCGCCAAACTCTTTCACGCTCCGCTCAGTCTGCTGCGCGCCCGTAGTCCGCAGATCGATCACCCGCACACCATTCGGATTCGTGAACCCATCGTTTCCCGCATAGTTTGGCGGAATCGACATGGCGCCCGTCGCGCCCGCCGCGCTCATCGCCGCCTGCAGCGTCGTCTGCCCGCTGCTCGTTGCCGGCGATTGCACGCCGTTCACCGTCGGAGTCTGCAACGGCCCTGTCATGTTTCCGCCTGCAAGTGGAACTGCCTCGGCGAACGTCGCATCCACATAATGCTTGTCCGCCGCCTGCAGCGCCTGCGTCGGATCCGCGTTCAGGAACAGCGGCCCCGTCAGATTTCCGCCCGAAGCCGTCAACTGGCTCGCCACCGCCTCCGCAATTGACTGGTCCACATAGGCCTTGCTCACCGCCTGCACGGCCTGCACCGCGGGCATCAGTTGCGCGCGCACCTGCCCGATCGTCGCCTGCGCCGCTGCCGGAACAACCCAGTACTCGGTGCTCGTTGACCCATCGCTCATCTGGTAGATCGCGGTGTAGTAAAGACCCGCCGGCGTCGATCCCAGGTTGGGCGCAAGGTTCACGCTCACAAACCCGTCCGCCGCAATCGCCGTCGTCAAACTATCTGCGGCCACCGCCTGACCGCTCGCCGTCGTAAACGCTGGCCAACTCAGGCTGAGTGTCCCCGGCCCTGTCTGTCCGTTGGCCAGGTACACCGTACCCTGAACCGTTGTGGTGCTCACCGCCTGGCCATGCGCCAGGATTCCCAACCCCGACAACAGCAGGCTCAATCCCAGCTTCAGCCCTGGCTTCATCCATCCACCCGCGCGCAACAGGCACTCATTCATCGTGAGCTCCATCTCCATCTCTTCCTTCTTTCATCGAACAACGGTGGTGAGAAAAGGCGCTGCAGCGGAACCAGAGTAGATGTACCTCGGAGCCAGCACGGCAAAGTGGCTTTTTCCTCAAGAAGAAGCCGCCTTCAAGGCCCTTTGTCAGGCTACACATACTCTGGTTTCGCTCTTGCCCTCGCTCTCCACCGCGGTCCGACGCTTGTTTTTTGCTCGCTTCTTTCATTACTCCGCTTCCCGGCTTCCACAGTCGGTCTCTGCATTCTCTGGATCCACTGGATCTTGCCATTGCGGCTCCGCTTCCCACGCAAGCGCCTGGCTCCGAAGCGGTCCATGTTCCAACGCTTCCTTCGCTTCCGCCTCTTTTTCCGCCAGATCCTTAAGCATCTCGGCACTCTTCTTGTCGCCCGCTCTCGTTCGCCCAATCAGATGCTCGACAATCGTCGATGTCCGCGACCCCATCACGTTATGCGCTTCTTCGCCCAGACGCTTTTCTTTGCACGTTCCGGACTCGGAGTTTTCGGCCTTCGTGGGTCCCCCGGTACCTCGTTTTGATGCCTTCTTCTTCCCCGATACTGCTCTCTTGGTCTCCCCTGCCCCCCCCCTCGTTCCCGGTCCTACCCTCTTTTGTTCAGTTGCCTTTCTCCCTTTTGTCATCCGTTCACCCACCCTGTTCCAGCTCTTCGCGAATGTGCCCCGTCTCTTGGGAATTAGAGACTGCGGCATCTCCCTCGTAGAGTCTTCCCTGTTTCAAGTTCCCCATAAGGTTTGCCTGCGAGTCTTGGCACGATTTGTCATTGCAAAGAGCCCCATCCAACTCTCCAACGCTTCATCCATTTCCTTGAATGCTCTAAGCTTACGCAACCCCGCGGAATGATACGCAAATCTAGCGCCTAAGATTCTCGATTGTTTTCAGCAACTTAACAAGTTCAATGCCTTCGCGGGTCTCGACAGCCTCTCCGCCTCGCCCCAAAGTATCTGCGATCGAATCGACTTTTTGTATCGCAGCTACTTTCCAAATGGCGGCGTAAGCCGCGGCTGCCGCACCGGTGATGCCTGACTTCGCCAATCGCCCTCCAGCGGCGCAAGCCGCCTCCGCCGCACCGCAGGTGCCTGCGGTACCATAACCCCGTGCCAACATCCCCCGTCCGCGATCCCATCCTCCTCGTTCACGGCGGCGCATGGGCCATCCCCGCCGACGCAGCCGAGGCCCACCAGTCCGGCGTCCGCTGCGCCCTCGAAGCGGGCTACGCCATCCTCTCTCGCGGCGGCTCGGCCATCGACGCCGTCGAGACCGCTGTCACCGTCCTCGAAGATGACCCCACCTTCGACGCCGGACGCGGCAGCTTTCTCACCTCCGACGGTCGCGTCCAACTCGACGCGCTCCTCATGGACGGCGGCCGCATGAAGGCCGGCGGCGTCGCCTGTGTCGAGCGCCTGCGCAACCCTATCCGCGCCGCCCGCCTCGTCCTTGAGGAGTCGCCACACGTCTACTTTGTCGGTGAAGGCGCGGAGCGCTTCGCCGCCGCCCACGGCATGCCCCTCATCGAAAACAGTGAGCTCGTCCTCGATCGGGAGCGCGACCGACTCGCCCTTGCTCAACATCGCCACGCTGCAGGCCTCGCCGACAACACCTTCTCCGGCCTCGAAGACGACAAAAGCCCTGAGACTGCTGTCCAAATAGATCAAGCTTTGGGAACTGCGGAGAAGCCGGGTGCCCCAGGTTTGGATTCTCAGACCTGGGAGACAATGAATCCAACGTTCGACCCGGGAACGGACTCGCACGACACCGTCGGCGCCGTCGCCCTCGACGGCCGCGGCAATCTCGCCGCCGGAACATCCACCGGAGGCACCCTCAACAAGACTCCCGGCCGCGTCGGCGACTCCTCGCTCATCGGTTGTGGCTGCTACGCCGACAATCTCGCCGCCGCCGTCTCCCTCACCGGCTGGGGCGAGCCCATCATGAAGCTTGTCCTCGGCAAGTGGGCCACCGACCGCGTCGCTGCCGGCACCGCCCCTGAAATCGCCGCCCGCGAAGCCATCTCCTACCTCTACAACCGCCTCGGCGGACACGGCGGCATCATCCTCCTCGGCCCCGACGGCCGCTTCGGCCTCGCCCACAACACCCCCGGCATGGCCTGGGGCCTCGCCACCCCCTCCGGCCTCCAAACCGGCCTCATCGTCTAGCCGCCCAGCCCACTCCGCGATAATCGAATCGTGAACCTCGTCCTCGCCTCAGCATCCCCGCGCCGCCGCGAACTCCTCACCCAGGCCGGCTTCACCTTCACGGTCCACCCTGCCCACATCCCCGAAGATCCCCTCCCCAACGAAGACCCCATCGCCTACGTCACTCGTCTCGCCCGCCAAAAAGCCCAGGCTGTCTTCAACCAGCTCAAAACTGCGGGTGCCCCATCCATTCGCAGCTCCACCGCGAATGGGTGGGAAACCAGAACACCTGACCCGCAATCAACTGATGCAATGAGTCAGGGCACGACTTTAGTCGTGCCGGAAACGGCCAAAAATGATCCCGGGGCTTTAGCCCCTGAGGGACATATTTCTACTGCCCCTTCAATCGTCGATTCCGATTCTCTGGTGGTGCTCGGCGCCGACACCACCGTCACCCTCGACAACCACATCCTCGGCAAACCTGAAAGCGAAGCCGACGCCGCCCGCATGCTCCGTCTTCTCTCTGGCCGCACCCATCACGTCATCACCGGCGTCGCCGTCGTCACCGTCGCCCGCACCGAGGTCGCTGCCGAAGTCACCGCCGTCCGCTTCCTCACCCTCTCCGGCGCCGAAATCGACGCCTACATCGCCACCGGCGAGCCCATGGACAAGGCCGGCGCCTACGCCATCCAGGGCCGCGCCGCCCGCTGGATTCCCCGCATTGAAGGCGACTACTTCAACGTCGTAGGCCTTCCTCTCGCCCTAGTCTCCACAATGCTGCAATTCCCCTGACACACCAATCAATCGGTTGCCCGCCGGGGCGACCATTGCGCCATCGCAGAGGCCTTCGTTCTCATCCCATCAACGGCCTGAGGCCTGCGACACAAGCCTTCTTTCCGCTACCCCGGCGGCAGCCCACCCCATTGCCAGAACGCCGTCGTCTGTGCCTGCGCAATCCACTTCGAAAGCTGCGCGTCCGGGAACCTCTTCACATAGGGCACTGCCCAACCAATATCCGAGCCCGAAATCGAATCCGACACATCCTGTTCCACGCCCGTCGCTTTCTTGAATATTCCCGGATCCTTCAGCCCCGCCTCCGAAATCGTCACCAGCCGATGGATCGCGCCCTTGTTCTCTGCATACAGGTCCAACCCGTTCGCCTCGCCCAGTTCCGCAATCATGATCAGCGCCGCCAGCGCGTAGAGGTGGTAGTGCAGCGCCTTCCCAGCCCGCGCCATCTCGCGCATCAGTACACCGCTCGCTTGAATCTCTCCCACGCCGATCTTGTACGCACCCACGCCCCACTTGAAATCGCGCTCATCATTCCGCGCCACGCCCGAGGCTGCTACCGCC
Organism: uncultured Occallatibacter sp.; assembly: GCA_964460385.1. Lineage (GTDB taxonomy): Bacteria > Acidobacteriota > Terriglobia > Terriglobales > Acidobacteriaceae > Telmatobacter. The sequence continues at coordinate 6,994 of CAYWSR010000048.1, forward strand.
AGCCCCGCCCAATAGAGATGGTTGTTCCACGCGTCGCTGTTTGGATTTCTGCGCTTGTCTTCCACGTAGTCTTTGATCCGGTCTGCCAGCGTCCCCAGCCAGCCCTGGATCGCCTTGTCCTGCTCCGGCGTTCCCACCCCGCTCATTCTCACCTTCAAGTACGCCATCGACGTCCCGGCCAGCAACCACTTCTGCTCATAGGTCGCCTGGTTTGTCGGCATCGTGGCCGTCCAGGACTTCGCGTCCGCAGCCGCCCCCAGCAGCGAGTACACGCATGCCGCCCCTGCCCTGCTCCCGGTCACGCGATACGCATCCGCTGCTTGGCCTGCCCACTGGCCCAGGTGCGTCGGTGCCTCCGTCGCCTTGCGCTCCGCGTCCCGCTTCGCCTCGTCGATGATCGAGTGGTTCGCGTCCGTGTAGTAGCTCTCCGCGTCCATGCTCTTCGCGAAGGGCGGCGGATCGGGACACCTATACGCCGCATCTGTCAGCGTCACCGTCTGCCCATCCCACGGCGACTTCAGCTTCTCTGCTCCGGCCGTCGCACAAACGGCTGCCATCACCGCAACCACCAGCGAAATGCGCCCCACCCTGCGTCCCGCCAGCCCACGCCTCCTGCCCAAACCGCTCATCGTGCCCTCCCCGGCTCAAAACTCAAAGACTCTTCCGCGCATAAAAGACTCAGCCGCGCCGTGACTCCGCCTCATCGAACCGACTCACCAGAATAATTCTCTAAAATCATTTGGATGCTCTTTTTGCCAATCCAGGCCAGTCCGTCTTCTCATCCATTTTCATGACTCGCACCCAACTCGGTAAACTGCAACTAGAGCGGGCGCGCATGAAACCGCCCATTCGATCAGGAGCCGACTAGTGAAAGTCCCCTTCGCAACACTCTTCGTTCTTTGCCTCGCCGCCTTCACCCTCCCCGCTCGCGCTCAGGACTCCGGCGCCGACACCTACAAAGCCAAGTGCCAGATGTGCCACGGAGCAGACGGCCTCGGCAACACCCCCGTCGGCAAGATGGCCAAGATCGTCTCTTTCAAGGACCCAACGGTCGTCAGCGCCCCAGACACCGACCTCATTGCCATCGTCAAGAATGGCAAGAACAAAATGCCCGCCAATAACGGCAAGCTCACCGGCGACCAAATCACCGCCGTCGTCGCCTACATCCGCACCCTGCAGAAGTGATAGGCCCCAGCAAGCAGTTCCCCTCCGTCCGCGCGTTCTCTACTGCCTCAGCCGCCCGGCCTAAACCCTAACCCCTGAACCCTGTCTCTCATGACCGTCTTCCTCACCACCCCGCGCCTCGTCCTCCGTCGCTGGCGCCCCGCTGACCGCGAACCCTTTCGCGCCATCAACGCCGACTCGCGCGTAATGGAGTTCTTTCCCTCGACCCTCACCTCCGCTGAGTCCGACGACCTCGCTGATCGCATCGATGCCCACTTCAGCGAACACGGATTCGGCGGATTCGCGGCCGAGCTCCGCACGACCGGCGCATTCATCGGCTTCATCGGTCTCGCCGTCCCTAACTTCGACGCGGCCTTTCTGCTGCCGCCCTCCGCCCAGGCAAAGGAGCACCCTCCTCAGGTCGTCGAGATTGGCTGGCGGCTCGCCTTCTCCGCCTGGGGTCAGGGCCTGGCCACCGAAGGCGCACGCGCCGTCACCCGCTACGCCTTCGAGACCCTCAACCTCCCCGGCCTTGTCTCCTTCACCGTCCCTGCCAACCTCCGCTCCCGCCGCGTGATGCAGAAGATCGGCATGGTCCACGATCCGGGCGCGGACTTCGACTATCCGGGCCTGTCGGAAGGCCACGCCTTGCGCCACCACGTGCTCTACCGCCTAAGTTGTGAAAAGGTTCTCTAATCTTTAGAAACTATCTATCGATAGCGGGGCGAAGAGGAGATGCCGTCGTCTCGCATTCATGGTCTGAACGCGGTTTGATCCATAACATCTCAACTCAACCAGCCACAACAATGTTTCTTTGTTCCCCGGCTCGATCGGTTACTGAGTCAGGCGGGGATGATGATGATAATGGTGGTGGTAGTAGTGGTGATGGTGGCGGTGTATAACCACAACCACCTGCGCCTGCGCCGCGTACGGGACCGCGAGACAGCACAGAAGAGCCAATCCAAGCAGAGTCTTTTTCATATCTGATTGTCCCCCGCCGCAAGGTTCCTGTCAGAGCTATTCTGACCTACCCCGCTCACGCTCCATGTAGTGTTAACGCCAAAGGCCAAAAGCTAAAAGCTAATGGCTAAGAGCTCGAAGCTTGCTCTTCGCGCAGTCTCTCGAAACGGTCGGAAGGCGCACACGCGGGCAACGCCGCTCTCCTCGTGCCGTTGCGCACCGACTCCGTCAACCGCGGCCTGTCCATCTCTCGCCTCAGATTGGCGATGATATCCCGTGCCATTTCAATTCGGCTGTTTTTCTTCATGACCAGATTCCTCTTTGGGTGTTCCGGGTGATTGATCGATTGATCGGTGGAGGGAGTGGCTGCGTATGCCTTGCGTACGCCTGACCTCTGACTTCTATTTCATGTATTCAGTTGAGCGGCGCTTCCAACGCCGGGTCCGGCCCCAGCCTTAACTGCACCAGAATCTCCAGCAGATTGGCCGAGTTACGAACCGTTCCGGCCAGAATCATGAGGGCCTCTGATACGGGCGCATGTTGCTCCGCCGAAGAATCGAGACTCTCACTCACTTTGTGGAGTTTCTTTGCTTCCTGTAGGATTTCTTTCGCTGGCATTCGGGACGAAGCCTTCCGGAAGCATTGCTGGAAGCTTGATCGGTCTTTGTCGCTACCGGATCGCGGCCTCACTACAGATCATCTTAGAGGTGCGTTAATCCTGCGTATGCTCACATTCGACCACCGCGAACACAAAGCTTGGAGTCTCCCAGACCCAATACCCTAGACCCCAGACCCTGCTCTTCCCACTGCATCCGCCACCAGTGCCGCTTCCATTGCCTCGCGCACCCGGTGCACCCGCACAATCGAAGCCCCCGCCAGAATCGCTGCCACCATCCCCGCCACGCTCGCCGTCTCCCGCGCCCCCACAGGCGCAACCGTGCCACCATGGAGCGGTGCCAGCGCCTGCCCCAGAAACGACTTCCGGCTCACCCCCGCCAGCAATGGCCGCCCCAGCCCGAGCAACTCCGCCTGCCGCGCCAGCAAAACAAAATTCTCCCCGCCGCGCTTCCCAAACCCGTACCCAGGGTCAAGCACAATCGCCTCCAGATCAATCCCTGCCGCCGCCGCCTTGGCCAGGCTCGCCTCCAGCCCCATCCTCACCTGCCGCATCAGTTCATCCGGCTCCAGTTGCGCCTGCGTCCCCCACTCTTCCGGCCGTCCCCGCGTATGCGTCAGCACCAGACCGCACTCTGTCTCTGCCGCCACCGCCTCCAGCCCAACTCCCCAGGAGAATCCGCTTACATCGTTCACAATCTCCGCTCCTGCTGCAAGTGCCGCCCGCGCCGTCTCCGCCTTATACGTGTCGACTGAAACAATCGCCTCCGGCCGCGCCCGCAGGACCCCTTCCACCACCGGCAGCAGCCGCGCCTGCTCCTCCTCCGCGCTCACCGCCGAAGCATCGCCATCCCCCGCACCCCCTCCAACACGTGCGCCCGGCCGCGTGCTCTCCGCCCCCAGGTCAACGATGTCCGCCCCCTCGTCGAGCAAACGAATCGCATGGGCAATCCCCATGTCCGAATCCAAAAAAACACCACCATCGGAGAAGGAGTCCGGCGTCACGTTCACCACGCCCATCACCAGCGTCCGCCGCCCCAGCTCAAGCGTCCGTGTCCGCAGCTTCCACGTTGTCGCCGGTCGAATCAATGTTGTTGCTGCTCTCGTCAACCCACGTCCTTCCGTTTTCCCCTTCGTGCCAACGCAAATCCAGCCGCCTGTCCATGCTACCCCGCGTACGGGCGATCGGGCCCGGTTTCCTTGCTGCTACACTTCCGATCATGCTTCTCCCTCGGCGACTCTCCCTCCTCCTTTTCGCGCTCGCATTCGTTCCTGCCGCGCTCTCGGCACAGACTCCATCGCATCATCCGGCCGCAAGCTCCACATCCCGCCCTGCGCCCGCCAAAGGTCCCCTCGCCGACCGCATTGCCGCCATCCTTGCCGATCACGCGCTCGACCAGGCCGAATTTGGCATCAGCGTCGTCACCCTCGACGGCAAGCCCCTCTATCGCCTCAACGAAGCCAAGCTCTTCATTCCCGCCTCCGACACCAAGATCCTCACCACCGCCGCCGCCTACGGCCTGCTCCCCGTCGATTCGCTCACTTGGACTACAAACGTCCTCGCCAGTGGCGTCCTCGACAGCGAGGGCATCCTCCACGGCGACCTCACCATTGTCGGCTCAGGCGACCCCACACTCAGTGCGCGCCGCTACCCCTACCAGCCCCCCACCCCCGCAACGCCCCCCAACCCGCAGACGCCAACCACACCTCAATCCGCGCCCGCCGAGCCCGAAAAGCCCCTCTCCCCCATGAACTCGCTTGACCTCCTCGCCCAGCAAGTCGAGCAGGCCGGCGTGCGCACTGTCGAAGGCAACATCGTCGGCGACGACTCCTTCTTCCTCTATGAGCCTTACGGCAAAGCTTGGGCCTGGGACGACCTGCAATGGGCCTACGGCGCACCCATCTCCGCCCTTTCGTTCAACGAAAACGCCATCGGCCTCGCCGTCAGCCCCGACCCCGCCAAACCCGAAACCACTGTCGCCTCCTGGACTCCCGATGTCGACTACTACACCCTCGATAACACCATGATCCCCAACCCCGCCGGCAAAACCGCCCACCCCGGCATCGAGCGCCGTCCCGGCTCCATGCTTGTGCGCTCCTGGGGCACGGTCGATCCCGGCTTCCACATCAACCTGGCCGTCGAAGACGCTGCCGAGTTCACCGCCACCGCTTTTGACCTTGCCCTGCTCAAGCGCGGCATCAAGGTCAAAGGCTCCCCCACATTCAGCCACCGCTATCCCGACGGCACGGGCGACTTCGAGGCCGAACGCTCCAAGCCCATCGCTGCGCTTGGCCCTTCACAAGCGTTCACCGTCACGCCGCCCCTCGCCGGCCGCCGCATCTTCGCCACTCACGACTCCGTCCCCATCGCCCAGGACATCGTCGTCACCAACAAGACCAGCCAGAACCTCCACGCCGAATTGCTCCTCCGCCTTCTCGGCAAGGTCCACGGCGACGACGGCAGCATCGCCCAGGGCATGCGCGTTGTGCGCCAGTTCCTTTTGACAGCCGGCGTCAACGACACCGACTTCTACATTTACGACGGCTCCGGCATGTGCCCCTACAATCGGATCGCTCCCCGCGCCTATACGCAGTTGCTCGCCTGGGCCGGTCGTCAATCCTGGGGCAACGACTTTCGTCTGACCCTCCCCATCGCCGGTGTCGACGGCACGCTCGTCAACCGCTTCACCAACTCTCCGCTCAAGTCCAAGCTTTGGGCCAAAACCGGCACCATGACCGGCGTGAACGCGCTCTCCGGCTATCTCACCGCCGCCAGCGGCCGTCTCCTTGCCTTCTCCATCCTCGTCAACGGACACCGCCCCGGCAGCGAAGCCGAGCTTCAAGCCGTCGACCGCATCGCCGAGGCCATCGCTGCCGCGGAGTAACAATGAGCTAACTCCGGAGCATGACAGTGTTACTGGCACAGACGGGACGGGACTGGGCCGACGCTTTAATCGTGCGTTGGGCTGTCACCGCCTTCTGAAGGCCAGTATTTGTGGCGCACGATTTCGTAATGCAGCAAGCTCGGGAACCAAGAACGCCGATTCGGCCTTTAGGTTCGCTTTCCTTTGTTGCCCTGTTGTAAGCTTGTGCAGCCCCATGGTTTATCCCACTCCGACGCAATGGAAGGAATTGCGAATGCCCAACGCATGCGCCAGATCGCGACTGCATGTCGCCTGTCTCCTGCTGGTTTCGGCCAGTTGCCTCGGTCTGCCCTCTGGATTGAAATGCCAGGCGGCACCAGTTCCGGCGCAGAGCGCTCCGGCGGCGAACGCGCCACTTCCAGCCGCTGTACAGGCCGAGCTTCAAAAACTCGAAGCCGCGCTGAAGGCGGCCCAAGCGGCGGGCGACGCAAAGGCCGAGGCAAAGACGCTCAACCAGATTGGCGCACTTCACTTTCGCACTTCGGAATTCAAGGCAGCATTGGACAGTTATAACCAGGCGCTGGCGGTTGCGCGCTCCGCGAAAAACACGCGGGAAGAGACGGCCGCGCTGGAAGGTATCGGACTTTGCTACTTCGCCGAAGGTCAGAACCAGAATGCGATGGAATTCTATCGGCAAGCGCAGGACCTAGCTGCATCCTCAGGGGACGAACAGGGACAGGCGGCGGCGCTGAATGGCATTGGCATCGTAAGCGCCAGTTTAGGCCAAGTCCAGGAGGGCCTGGATGCTCAAAGCCGCGCGCTTCCTCTGGCAAGAAAAGCAGGCGACAGCAGTCTGGAAGCTACCATCCTGTATTACGCTGGCGTCGACTGCTTTGAACTTGACAAGTCGCAGGAGTCGTTGGACCACTTCAACCAGGCGCTGCCGATCTTTCGAGCGGCGGGCGACCGTCGGAACGAAGCCGGGGTATTGAACGGCATCGCGATTGTCTCTTCCGCCCTCGGCGACAATCAGAAGGCGCTGGAATATTACAATCAGGCACTGCAAGTAAATCGCCAGGTAGGTGACCGCAACGCCGAGGCCGGAACGCTGGACAACATTGGGGTGGTGTACTCCGGTCGCGGCGAGCACGAAAAAGCGCTGGAATACTACGAGCAGGCCTTGAGCATTGTGCACTCGATAGGCGCCCGAAGCAGCGAGGCTACGGTGCTGAACAGCATCGGAGATCAATATGACACCCTTGGAGATCTGCAGAAGGCGCTGAACTTCTCCGAGCAGTCGCTCCAGATCAGGCGCGAAATCGGCGATCGCGGCGGCGAGGCCTCAGCGCTGTCTACCATCGGCGGTATTTACGCGGACCTGGGCGAGAGACAGAGATCTCTGGACAATTACAGCCGGGCGGTGCCGATTTACCGCCAAGTGGGTGACCGCGACGGCGAGGCCTCGGCGCTGATGGTCATCGGCAATATCTACTCCGACCTCGGGGAGAAGCAGAAGGCGCTGCGCTACCTCAACGAGGCGCTGCAGACTCAGCGCCAGGCCAGCGACCGCGACAGCGAGGCCGGGATATTGACCAGCTTCGGCGATGTGTACTCCGGCTTAGGGGAGAGACAGAAGGCGCTGGACTACTTCAACCAGGCGTTGCCTATTTTCCACGCGGAGGGCGACAGGAATGATGAGGCTTATGTACTGGCCCATCTCGGCGATGTTTATCGCGACCTTGGGGAGAACCAAAAGGCACTGCACTACTACGACCAGGCGCTGCCGCTGGCGACAGGCAACCTCCTGCATGAGCCTCAAATTCTAAACTCGATGATGTTGGATCTGAAGGTGCAGCGGCCCGCCCTCGCGATCTTCTATGGCAAGCAGGCGGTCAATCTATTGCAGCAGGTCAGGCGCAACATCCGGAGTCTGGACAAGGAACTGCAGTCCAGCTACCTGGCCTCAAAGGCTGACTATTACCACGATCTGGCGGATCTGTTGATTGCGCAGGGGCGGTTGGCGGAGGCGCAAGAGGTATTGAATCTGCTCAAGGAGCATGAATACTCCGATTACATTGGGGCGAACGCTGAGGGTGCGCTCAATCCGCTGACGCTGACTACCGCCGAGAGACAGGAGCAGGAGGATTATCAAATAGCTGCTGCGCTTCTTGATTCGCTCGGCGAACAGTCGGAGCAATTGAAGAAGATGAAATCACGAACGCCGGAGCAGGAGAAGCAGTACCAAGACCTTCCTGGCAAACTCGACGCGGCGACCAAAGGCCTGAATGATTATTTCGCGCAGCTGTTAGCGCTCTTTGCAAACGATAGTGAGGCAAGCAAGCAAGTTGCCGATGTGAAGGGCGACGTGGACCTGCTGAGGCAGACGATCGCGAAGCTGCCGCACACAGTTGCGATCTACACGTTGGTGAGCAAAGATCGCACCAGAGAACTTCTGATTAGCGGTACGACGACGGTGGCGAGAGAATATGTAATCCCGGAGGCGGACCTTTCCAATAAAGTAGCTCAACTCGAAGAGGCGCTGCGGAACCCGGCGCGAGACCCGCGGCCGATCGCGCTGAGCTTGTACAAAATCATGATTGCTCCGCTGAAGGCGGATTTGGATCAGGCGCAAGCGGAGACGCTCGTGTGGTCACTCGACGGGGTGCTGCGCTATGTCCCGATCAATGCGCTTTACGATGGCAAACATTACTTGGTGGAGGCGTACAACTCTGTCACCATCACACCAGCCAGTATTCCGCACCTTGATGAGCTACCGGATGTCAAGAATCTGAGTGTCGCAGCAATGGGTATTTCAAAACAATACGATCGTGGTCTGCCTGCGCTACCAGCCGTCGCCGGCGAATTGAAGCAGGTGGTGAGGGACCCCCTTGTTGAAGGCGCTAACGGAGTGTTGCCAGGTACGATTCTGCTCAATGAACAGTTCACTGAAAAGGCGATGGAAGCCCAACTCGGTGGCCGGCACGCTGTGGTGCATATTGCCAGTCATTTCGTCTTTCGATCGGGAGATGGCAGCCAAAGCTATCTGCTTTTGGCCGGCAAGGACAAGGAGGAAGGCGGATATCACCTGACAGTCTCAGATTTCAGAGAGAACAAGGATTTGCCATTGCGCTCAACAGAGCTCCTTACTCTTTCGGCATGCGAAACGGGCTTGAGTGGCACGACGAACGACGGCCGTGAAGTGGACGGCCTGGGCATGACTGCACAGCGAAAAGGAGCCAGGGCGGTGATTTCGTCGCTGTGGTCGGTCAACGACGCCAGCACCGGCCAACTGATGGGCGATTTCTATCGGCGCTGGGCCGAGGGCGCAGGCTCTGTGACGAAAGTGGAGGCTCTGCGCCAGGCACAACTGGACTTATTGTTGGGGAGAGTGAGACCGGAAGGCGGAGCGGCAGGTCGAGGGTTTTCGCAGGTGAACCGAAGAGAAGAAACGGTGCAGACCGGATACACCCACCCATATTACTGGGCACCGTTTGTCTTAATGGGGAACTGGCAATAGGGTCTGCCCGCTCATCCAATTCTTGCCGCACAACTGGCATGCTTGCGTTGGATTCAGTGCGTCAATATGATGCAAAGCCCTCAAGTCGCAAATCTACCGTCAAGGGGCCAGATTTTAGGGTTCCAGATTTGCCTCCGCTTACCCCGCGTATCATGAGAATCGAGATGCGCTTTCATCCATTTGCACCTTCCTTTGCCCTCCTGTCCTGCGCCCTCTGCCTCTCTGCGGCTTTCGCCGGATGCCGTTCCCTGCCTCCGTCCAAGCCTGAGTCCCAGTGGACCGCCGAAGAAGCTCGCGGCGCCGCAGTCTACCAACAGGCCTGCGCCCGCTGCCATTACCCCACCAACACTCACTCGCTGCACGGCCCCGGCCTCCAGGCGATCACTAAGGTCCAGGCCATGCCCTCTGGAGCACCGCCAACAGACGAGCGCCTCACCGCCGTCATCCTCCACGGCCGCAACATGATGCCCGCCACTCCGCTCTCTGATGCTCAGCTCAGCGATCTCCTCGCCTACATCCACACGCTATGACCACCGAGAACGAAGCCGACATCCACGAAACAGACCCAGCCCACCCCGCCGCCGCCCCCCGCCGCGATCTGCTCCCGCTGCCGGCCCTCGCCGCCATCGGCCTTTACATGGTGGTCCTGGCCGTTGTCGATGTCGCTTCCGTCGTGAGTGGCCAGTTCCGCCCCATCTATCTCGTTCTCGCCGCTCTCTTCATCGCCGCCGCCGCTGGCCTTCTCATGCTTTTCCGCTGGGCCTGGGCACTCACGCTTGCCGCCGTCGTCCTGCTCGCAGGACTCTTCTTCTTCAAGTCCTATACGGACCGGCAGCCCCTCTTCATCCTCGAGGGGTTCGTGAACATCATCCTCTTCCTTTACCTCGTCCGCCCCGAAGTCCGCGAAAAGCTGCGCTAGCGGCGCCTTCCAGACCTTCTTTGAGATGCCGGCCTCATCCGTACCTCCAGCCCCAACGCTCCCCTCCCGCTACAATCAGGGTGTGTTGGATCTTGTCCAAATCGCGCCCGCCCGCCTCGCCCCGGCTCCCAAGCCCGAGTGGCTCAAGGCACGCGCCCCCGTGGGCGAAAACTTCCACGACCTCAAGCGCTTGGCCCGCTCTCTCAATCTCCACACTGTCTGCGAGAGCGCTCACTGCCCCAACATCGGCGAGTGCTGGCACCACAAAACCGCCACCTTCATGATGCTCGGCAACCTCTGCACGCGCCGCTGCGGTTTCTGCGCTGTGCCCAAGGGTCGCCCCGAGCCAATCGACTTCGACGAGCCCCGCCGCGTCGCTGAAGCCGTCCGAGCCCTCGGTCTCGAACACGCCGTCATTACCAGCGTCAATCGCGACGACGATCTCCTCGGCGGAGCCCGCGCCTTCGCCATGGTCATTCACGAGATTCGCCGCCAGGCTCCCGGCTGCCGCGTCGAGGTCCTCATCCCCGACTTTCAAGGCAACCCCGAAGCCATTCGCATCGTCGTCGACGCCCGCCCTGAGGTCCTCAATCACAACACCGAGTCCGTTCCTCGCCTCTATCGCGTCGTCCGCTCCGGCGCGCGTTATGAACGTTCTCTAGAGTTATTGCACTACTCCAAAACGCTAAACCCCGGAGGGGTCACCAAGTCCGGCGTGATGGTCGGCCTCGGCGAAGAGACTCGCGAGCTCCTCGAAGTCTTCCGCGACCTGGCCTCGGTTGGCTGCGACATTCTCACCATCGGCCAGTACTTGCGGCCCTCGCGCGACCACCTGCCCATGGCTCGGCTCTACACCCCGCGCGAGTTCGCCGAGCTCAAGATCGAGGCTCTCAAGATGGGCTTCCGCCACGTCGAGTCCGGTCCGCTCGTCCGCTCCAGCTACCACGCCCACGAGCAGGCAGCGTCCACAGGACTGATCCCGGCTTAGTCGCGATCACATGCCCGCAGCGGGCATGGCTCCGGGATACATGCTGAGCCGTCGCGAGTAGTCCGCAATCTTCACCCAGTAGATAATCCAAAGCACCAGAAACGCCCAAACTGCGACAAACCCGAGCAGCGGAATCACAATGCAGCATCCGCAAATGCTCATCGCCATACCAATTGCCTGCCCCGGCTGCGGATCGTAATTTGGTATTCCCCTCCGCGCAAACTCATTGGCAAGCGACCTCGATATGGCCATCACTACGAAAAAGCTAAACACCAGGTGGACGAACGGAATGATGAGCAGCCATACCAAACCTGGCTCCATCGTCCGCGAGACCGGCGCGCACTGGCTCAGCGCCTTCTGCAGCGTAAGAATGTAAAAGATCGCCGGAATCAGAAAAAAGATCCCGAAGACGGAAGAGAGCACCATCAGATGCCAAGGTTGAAGTAGATCGCCCATTCAAGAGTCCTCCACAGTCCCAGTTTTCTGAACCTCGCCGCGATTCTAGCCCGATTCATCCCGCCGGGACAAGATGCGTTCCCACATCAGCCGCCGGCCCCTCGACAGACTCGCTCTGCCCCGCCTGGCCGCGCCATCAATTCGGCCGCTCGCCCGGTTGTAGAATATGCACTGTTGCTGTTTCATCCAGAGGACCAGAGCGTATGGCAGTCTCCATCATGGCCGGAATTCCGGCACTCAAAGAACTCAACGGCGACCTCCGCCGTCGCATGGATCAGGCAGTCGCCACCTTCCAGGCAACCCTCGCCTCCACGCGCACCGGCCGCGCCAGCGTCCACATGCTCGATCAGGTCAAGGTCGACTACTACGGCACTCCCACGCCCATCACCCAGCTCGCCCAGGTCTCCACGCCCGAGGCCCAGCTCATCCTCATCTCGCCCTGGGACCCCACCGTCGTCAAAGAGATGGAGAAGGCCCTCCTCACCGCCGACCTCGGCCTCAATCCCCAGTCCGACGGCAAGGTCATCCGCATCCCCGTGCCGCCCATGACCGAGGAGCGCCGCCGCGATGTCTGCAAACACATCAACAAAGTCCTCGAAGAGCACCGCACCGCCATCCGCAACGTCCGCCGCGACGGCAACGACGCCCTAAAGAAGATGGCCAAAGACAAAAAGATCAGCGAAGACGATGAAAAACGCGCTCTCGAAGAGGTCCAGAAGATGACCGACGAAGAGATCCGCCGCATGGAAGAGCTCTCGCGCAAAAAAGAAGCCGAAGTCATGCAGGTGTGAGCGGCGAATCGCTCCTCTTGCCAAGCGAGCACGGCAGCCCATCTAAAACGGCGCTGCTCCGCGAGGCTTTCGCAGGTAGGCACCTGGTCTCTATCCTTCCGCAAAAAACCCGGTCTGCGATCGTGACCACTTAATCCTGCGCGCCCGCTCGATTGCGGATAACTCACCGAGCAAGCACCCCGCTCGATTCCCATCCCAAAGCCGCTCAAGGCGTCCGGTCGGATGCGGCACAGATCTGCTCCAGCCGGTCCGCTAGATCCTGGTCCGTAAAAAGATGCTGGATCAAGCCCCTCCGCACCGCCGCGTAGACAACCGGCGCCTTGTTGGCCCCAATAGCCAGCACGATCACGCCAGGAGCGCCGCCGTCGCGCGCGCGCACAGCGCAATCCTGAAGATGCGAAATCTTCACCCCGGTCCATCGCCTCAAAATGCTTTCCACCCCCTCACGCGCCTTCTCATCGAGGTTTGGGCGGGGAATCACGGCGCCGCACAAATCGCCGATGACCAGATCGTTCAGCTCCGCTCTAGGCACACCGGCCGCCCCTATCAGGCTGTCATCGTCAAAGCCAAGCGGGCGCTCGTGCGTCGACGTGCTGGTCAGCACCGCATCGATCCGCCTGATCCAGGGCACACTTTCTTCCACCCCTGCGGGATTCGGTCCTTTCGTACCGAAGATCGCCTTATAAGCTGTGATTTTTTCTATCAGCTTATGGATCGCAACAATCTCCGCTTCTTCCATGTCGGCCGGAATCAGCGCCGGCACCGCCGCAAGCGAGAGAGTGTGGCTTTGTCCCGGCTCCACGCCCGGGTTCAGAGCCTCTTCCAGCTTTGCCGCCAGCACGCTCGATGAGTGCTGCGTAATGTTCAGCCCCAGCGGCTCGCCCAGCAGAGGCACTGCCGTGCGGGCACGCGGGTCCGATCGAGCTGAAGGCGCCGCCTCCTTCATCGCGTCAATTACACTCGCCACAGTGTCGCCCCAGGAAACTCCGATCACGCTGGCCAACCCCAGAACCTCCAGCACATCCTCAACGCATGCGCTCGCGAACTCGTCAAGGCGATGCCGATACGCCGCAGCCGACGTATTCCGGCTGTGGCTCGGGTAGACGTGAACCACTGGGCCAGGCTTTTTGGACCCTTCCGCGGCCATCCTCGACAGAATTTCCGTGAGCGGCGCGGGACGAACTCTGGCTTTAATGCGCGCCAGGTCCTTCTTCCCTACTCGATCCTGAATGAATCGGGTCCTGGTTTCGAGGTATCCTTGCTGCTTGGCGCGCAGTACCAGGCGCGATACCACCGGCTGGCTCAGTCCCAGACTACGGGCAATCGTTTCTTGCGTTTGCTGCTGTCCGCATAGGTATGCGGCAGCGAGAATATCGAGATCGTCCGTCTTCTTGCGCATCTCTACCTCCGGTCCCGCAGGTGACCATAGAATAATCAATCAAATTACAAAGAAAAGCATAACGGAAATTATGCAAAGCGTCTAGAATATTCCAGTATTTCATCGCAAAATCACTATTCACAAGTGAGCCCTCATTGGCGCATGATGTCTCTTGCGTCGGGAAGGCTGCTCCGGGAGTTGCGTTGAAAGCCGCGATTCCTCCGCCACGATCGGACACGGAGCACCCCCTGAAGCGAAGACCTGCCATGGGGGTAAACATGTATTCGACCACTTCACCTCAGATTTGCGAAGCTCGCTTCGATCCCTTCTCAAACGCGGCGTCATTCCGGACTTGGCCTTCAACATCGAACTCCACACCGCGTCCTTCGAGCACGTCAGCGCCCCTTGGTTCTGCTGGCACCTCGCCATTGTCCCGCGCATTACCACCCTCGCTGGCGTCGAACTCGGACTCAACGTAATGGTCAACCCCGTCCTGCCCGAGGAGGCTGCTTCCAGGCTCCGCACGGTATCCGTCGGCTGAGCCTTCGCTCGCCAACCAGTTGAACACACGAGAAAGGATTCAAGACATCATGACCACAGAAGGTCCCGCCGTTCAAACGCTGAAGCACAATGTGCGCCGGATCTCGATCTTGATGGAAAAGATCGCTGACCTGCACGATGACACGGTCGTACACGTGGAGAAGATCATCAGGTCGCTCCCGCCTGACGATTCTCCTCCCGACGAAGGCCCCTGCCTGCAAGGAACCCATCCCTCCAGCGACCTCGAGGTATGGGAAAGCCCCAGCGGCAAACTCACCTTCTCCTTCAACCTGCAAAAGCCCTTCTACCTGCCCCGCAGGTTGGGTAAGACGCTCCTTTTTCTTGCCACTGCACCCCCCGAAGAGACACCCCTTGGACCTCGCCTTGTCGGCTACAGGAGCAGGATCGAGATCCAGGCTCATCTGCAAAAATCCGCACGGCCCGGAATTGTCATCCGCCTGCGCTACGTCAACAATGTAACCAGCCTCCTTAAGGCCGCGCTTCTTCAAAACACGCGCCGTGACCTGATCAGGATCGACAAGGAATCCGGGAACGTTGGACTTCTGCTCAAGGATGGAGGTCTGCGCGGCCTCGAAAGAACCTCAGCCCACAAGTGGCTCTGACTCCGGCCCGTAGCCCACGCTCCCCAACCCCCAACGTTCCACCCCATTGCCCTGAGCGCCCCATCCTTTCGCACCTGCATCGCGGAAGGACAGGGTGCAGGGTGTCCGTGGTCCGGCCTCTTGGGTTGCTGGCTTTCACCGCACGGTCTAGGGATACATCCTGTGCAGCGTCCGCGCGAACGGAATCGACACCCGCACGTGGTCCAGCCGGCGGATCCACGCCACCGCCCGCTCGATCCCCATCCCAAAGCCCGCATAAGGCACGTTTCCTCAGCGTCGGCATCGATGCATCCAAGGTATTTGCGCCTCGCGGAATCATGACAATTAGCCTGAGGCGTGTTGATCGTTTCTAATGAGATCACCTGGAATGAGTTCCCCCGCCACGCCCATCCCGCCCACCGAAAGCCCCGCACTTTCGCCGGCCAGCATTCGCTTGTTGCCATGGCTGGTGGCGGTAGCTTTCTTCATGGAGTCATTGGATACGACGATTCTCAACACCGCTGTGCCGAAGGTTGCGGCAGCCCTCCACGTCGGTCCACTCTCGATGAAGGCGGTGCTCGCCAGCTACACCCTTTCCCTCGCCGTGTTCATTCCCATCAGCGGATGGATGGCAGACCGGTTCGGCACGCGCCGGGTGTTTGCCGCGGCCATCGGGCTGTTCACGCTTGGGTCGCTGCTGTGTGGGCTCTGCAGCAACATTCACCTCTTGGTCGCATGCCGCATCGTGCAGGGCATGGGTGGCGCCATGATGGTGCCTGTTGGACGCCTCACACTGGTGCGCTCATTCGCCAAAGCGGATCTGCTGCGCGTGATGAGCTTCGTTTCCGTGCCGGCGCTGGTGGCGCCCATGCTGGGCCCGGTCGCGGGCGGCTTGATCGTGGGCTACGCTCACTGGCGGGTGATCTTCTTCCTCAATATTCCCATCGGCCTCCTGGGCCTCGTGATGGTATATCTCCATCTTCCGGACTTCAGAGAAGAGCATGTGCACCCGCTCGATTTTGTGGGCCTCGTGCTGTTCGGGTCTGGCATTGCGCTGCTCTCCTATGTCCTGGAAATATTTGGCGAGCACGAGCTGAGCGGGCGCGAAATGACGGGACTGTTGTTGCTCTCCTTCGCGCTGCTGGCCGCCTACTGGGTCCATGCGCGGCAGCTCCGGTTTCCGCTCTTGAACCTCCACCTTTTCGACATTCGCACCTTTCGAGTCGCGGTGAACGGCAGCTTCTTTACGCGCCTCGGAATTGGCGGCGTGCCGTTTCTGCTCCCGTTGCTCTACCAGACCGGTCTGGGCTACACGCCCGTCCAGTCGGGATTGCTGATTGTCCCGCAGGCAATAGCGGCCATGGGCATGAAAGCGATTCTGCGCAAACTGCTGGCAGGTATCGGCTACAAGGCCGTGCTGGTTTCAAACACGCTTGCAATTGGCGTGCTGCTGATCCTGCTCACCACGATTCATCTGCATACCACGCTACTTCAGATCGTGGCGATTGCTTGCTTCTATGGAGCCTGCACCAGTCTCCAGTACACAACCATGAACACCCTGGTGTATGCGGACGTAGAGGAGAAGGACGCCTCAGGCGCCAGCTCGATTGCCAGCACCATGCAGCAGATGTCCATCAGCTTTGGTGTGGCCCTTGCGGGATTGACGACAGCGTTCTTTGTGCCCGGTAAGGCGTACTCCGATTCGGCGCTGATGATCGACGGGATTCACAAGGCGCTTCTCTGCCTCGGAGCGTTGACGCTTGCGTCGACCGTCGTGTTTGTCGGCCTAAAGCGCGGCGATGGCGACAGTGTGAACGAGCACAAGCTCCTGCATCCAGACGGATAATGCCTTCCGCCAGCTCGGCATGCCGAAGGATGTGAGCCGCTGTTCTCGTCTTGCCTGGCGATTTCCATTTGCGATTTACGGATACATCCTGTGCAGCGTCCGCGCGAACGGAATCGTCTCCCTTACGTGGTCCAGCCCGCAGATCCACGCCACCGCCCGCTCGATCCCCATCCCGAATCCCGCATGGGGCACGCTGCCATACCGCCGCAGGTCGAGGTACCACTCAAACGCCTCTCTGGGCAGCTTGTGCGCCTCAATCCGGCTCAGCAGCAAATCATACGACGACACGCGCTGCGATCCGCCAATGATCTCGCCATACCCCTCCGGCGCCAGCACGTCCACGCAAAGCGCAAACTTCGCGTCCTTCGGGTCCGGCTCCATGTAAAACGCCTTCACATCCGCCGGATAGCGATTCACCATCACCGGCCTGTCAAACTGCGAGCTCAGCCAAGTCTCGTCCGGCGAGCCGAAGTCATTGCCATACTCAAACGGCGCTTCCAGGTGCCCATCCTTGTGTGCCTGGTTCAGCATCTCCACTGCCGCGTCATACCGCAGCCGCGGAAACGGCGGCAGAATCGCTTCCAGCTTCGCCTTGTCGCGCCCTATCACCTCCAGCTCCGGCCCGCGATTCTTCAGCACCGAGCCAACAATGTGCGACAGAAACTGCTCGGCCAGCTCCATCAGCCCGTCCAGGTCGCAATACGCCACCTCCGGCTCAATCATCCAGAACTCCGTCAGGTGCCGCCGCGTCTTCGACTTCTCCGCCCTGAACGTCGGCCCAAAGCTATACACCTTGCCCAGCGCCAGCGCTGTCGACTCAATGTAGAGCTGCCCGCTCTGCGTGAGAAACGCCGGCTCCCCAAAGTAATCCACCGGAAACAGCGTCGACGTCCCCTCGCACGCTGCCGGCGTCAGAATCGGCGGATCGGTGCGGATGAAACCATTCTGGTCAAAGTACTCCGCCGCCGCCCGCATGATTTCCGCCCTGATCCGCAGAATCGCCGACTGCCGCGGCGTCCTAACCCACAGGTGCCTGTGCTCCATCAGAAAATCCACGCCGTGTTCCTTCAGCGTGATCGGGTAGGGATCGCTCTCCGGAACCCGCTGCACCACCTCCACGCCTTCCACGTCCAGTTCGTATCCGCCCGGCGCGCGCTTGTCCGCCCTCACCTTCCCGGTCACAATCACGCTCGACTCCTGCGT
>CAYWSR010000049.1:0-24793 GCA_964460385.1 uncultured Occallatibacter sp.
GCAACTACAACTGGCGCCAGTCGTCGGGTGACACCCTCAGGGACACCCTTCTGGGCATCCCCGGCAGCTACAGCCAGAATCAGTCCGCGCCGATTCGCCACTACGTCAACCAGACTCCTTCGGTTTATGCCCAGGACAACTGGCATATTTCGCCGCGCTTGAGCGTGCAGGTCGGTCTCCGCTACGATGCCCTGCCCCACGCCTGGGAGCGCCAGAACCTGCTTGGCAACTTCAGTCAGAGCACTTACCAGACCGGCCCGGCCGCTGCTCCGGTGTGGAACCCGGACGGCACCATCAGCTCGGCCAGCCCGACTCTGTACACCTACAACGGTATTCCCGCCTACGTCAACGGCACCAACCTTGCGGGCGTAAACGGCTACCCGCGGGGCGTGGTCACCAACGACTACAAGACGCTGCAACCCCGCATTGGATTCTCCGAAGATCTCTCCGGGAACGGCAAGACCGTTATTCGCGGCGGCTTTGGAACCTTCTTTGAGCGTTTGCAGGGCAACGACATCTTCGGTGTCGCCACCAGCGCACCGTTCGATCCTTCGCTCAGCATCAACAACCCGTACTTCAGCACGCCTGGCAAGAACTGGAGCACCGGCAATGTGATCGCGCCGACGTCCCTGATCTTTGCCGGCTCCGGAGATAGCCTTGCCCAGACCTACCGTGCTCCCGCCGTGGCTATGTTCAGCCTCGGCGTGCAGCGTGAAATCACCCCGTCCGTTATCTGGGTTGTCCAGTACGTTGGCAACATTCAATGGCATCAGAACATTGTCAACAACGCGCTCAACAGCCTGCCGACCAACATCGGCCTGGTGAATATTGCGCAAAACACTCCGGGAGCCACATGCTCAACTCCTTCCGCGACTTGCGTTGACGCCCGCCAGGTGCAGGGTGACGGCGGCGGTCATTACGGTTCGGACGCGGCGACAAGTTTCGGTAACATCGCCGGCGAAAACGCTTATCGCTCCTACCCCGGCTACGCGGCCATCACCCAGGATGAGAACGTCGCAACCGGAACCTACAACGGTCTCCAGAGCGGTCTTCGCATCCAGAACCGCTGGGGCCTGAGCGGCGAGCTCGATTACACGTACTCGCACCAGATCGACATCCAATCCAACGATCGCAATGAGATCGACAACCCCTGGTATATCAAGTACGACAAGGGTTCGGGCTCCTACGATCGCCGCCAAATCCTCAACGCCAACTACGTCTACAACATTCCCTTCTTCAGCAAGAGCCAGGGACTGGTCAAGTCCATCGCCGGCGGATGGCAGATTGCCGGAACCCTGGTCAAGGAAACCGGCGTACCTCAGCAACTCAACATCAACGCCTCTTACGATCCAGTCGGCTTGGGCGGCGGTTACAACGTCCATCCGAATATGACCCCCGGCGGCAAGCTGCATTACAACAAGAAGGTGGCCAGTTGGTTCGACATCACCCGCATCGATAACAACGTCACGCCTGTCTGGGCGGGCGGAACTAACCTGGGCTTCGGCAACTGGGGCAAGGACGCCCTGGTATTGCCAGGCCGCTTTAACCTCACCACGTCCCTTTACAAATCCTTCCAAATCCACGAGCAGGTTAACTTCCAGCTCAAGTTCGAATCGTTCAACACGCTGAACCACTCCGAATTCAACAGCGTCAACACGGTGACCGGCGTGCTCAATGGCACCAACGACCCACGCAACCTGCAACTGGCTGGCAAGTTCACCTTCTAGCCTCAACCCTCAACCGGGGCGCGGCGGGCATTGCCCGCCGCGCCCAGTTCTTTGTGCACCAGAATTTGATTTCAGCGGGGTTTCGGCGAGACAATCTTCTCGGGCTGCGGCCCGAGCGCCTTCTCTCTTTGCTCTCGATCGGCGCGACCATCGCGCGGAAACCCGGATGGCATCCTGGATGGGTAGTGGAAAGCTCAGAAGTCACGCCATTGCCGCATTCGCCTCAATTGTCGTCTGTGCGCCGGCGCTGGCCCAGATCGCTTTCGGCCAATCGCCCAGGGCTCCTGATCCGCAGCGTCAATCCGCGCTCAGCCTTGAGCAGCAAGGCAAGACTGCCGAGGCTGAAGAAGCCTGGCGCGCCTACCTCAAGACCCATCCGTCCAGCCCCGAACCTTATGCTCATCTGGGCCTGCTCGAGGCCCGCAAAGGCCACTTCAAAGAGGCCGTGCCTCTCTATCGCAAGGCCCTCAAGCTGGGGCCCGAAGTTCCCGGACTCCGCCTCAACCTCGGACTCGCACTCTTCAAGAGCGAGGACCTGAAAGAGGCGATCGAAGTTCTACAACCGCTCCTCAGGAGCGACCCCAACAGCGAGCAGCTCAACATGCTCGTTGGCGTGTCGCACTATGGGCTCGCTGAGTACGCTGAAGCGGCGTCGTTTCTCAGGCAGGCTGCAGCGCAGGACCCGCCCAACCTCCCCTTGCGGCTCGCTCTTGCCCACAGCTGCCTGTGGTCGAAGCAAATGCAATGCGTCCTCGACGTCTACAAGGAGATTCTCGCGCTCAACTCCGAGTCCGCCGAGGCAGACATGCTCGCGGGTGAAGCGATGAACGGCCTCAAAGACAATGAAGGCGCCTCAAGAATGTTCCGTGCTGCCATCCAGGCCAACCCCAGGGAGCCTGACGCACATTTCGGACTTGGATACCTGCTATGGATGCAAAAGCAGTTTCCCGAGGCTGCCGCCGAGTTCCAGGCCGCGCTCGCCAACAACCCGGACCATCTCCAGGCCTCGCTCTACCTCGCCGATTGCGACATCCAGCTGAATCACGAGCAGGACGCCCGGCCACTTCTCGAAAGAGTCGTGCACGAGAACCCGAACCTCGCTCTGGCGCATCTCGACCTCGGCGCTATCTACGCCGACTCCAGACAGAACGAAGATGCCTTGCGCGAACTGCTGCTGGCGGAGAAGCTGGGCCCCGAGGAGGTCAATGTCCACTGGCGCCTGGGAAGGCTTTATAAGGCAATGGGCAAGCGAGAGTCTTCAAAGGCCGAATTCGACAAGGCTGCCAGCCTGAACAAAGGGGCTGACGATGACCTCTACAAGAAGCTCGAAAATGGCCGCAATCGGCGCCCGCCGGCAGAGACCCGCCCCACCGAGAATGGCCTAGAGGAGACGGGCAAGTAGCGCGCAGGGGCAGCAACTCGCATCTGGACCAAATCCCATTCGCAGCAAATCAGGGCCGCCCCGTCAGTTTGTGAGGTGCGATTTGCTGCCTTGACAGCCTGCGTGCATCGACTTTTCCCACGCCAGCAAGCCAGCCAGCGCCTTCTCCGGGCAGACGTGTTTTGTCTCGCATTGCAGCAACTCATCCTCGGTCTCCACTGAGGAGGCGATCGTCATGAAGCAGTCGAGGCAGCGCGTGTTGTAACTGCCATTCTCGTTTTGTGTGCGGCTATACATCGAGCTTCGAGACCTCGCAAGATTTCACGATGCTAGACGCAGATCGAATTCTTCGTCGTGACTCACATCACTATGCCTTGTGATCCCAAGCCGCCTCAAGCTTCCTCAGGCTCCGCCCCGCTGCAAATTCGTCCCCTGGTGCTCCTTCGGTCTTCGCGCCCCTACGGATTCATTCCCTGATTCTGGTTGCGCCGCAGCTGCCAGCATGGGCTCTGGCCGCCCTGAGGAAACAGAGAGACCGAGCAGGGCACGTCCAGAGTTCCCAGGTAGTCATACTCCTGCTTGTTCCCTTTCAGCGGAACGGTTAGATAGCGATTCACGGCCACCGACCCATGCGGAGAGCCGCGCAGTTTGAACACGGCCCAATCTCCGAAGTAGACGACGATGAACGCCGCCACCAACCCTATCCCAATGCGCATTGCCCAACGCTTCATTTGCCTGTCAACCTTTCCGTACCAGAATCCAGCTTGAGTTCAACACCGGTCCGCCGCAGCCTGCGAGCCTCGGTCAGATACGACCGGAGCTGCTCGGCAGCCTGTCGGTAACTCAGCCCCTCGGCGCGAATGTTTGAAATGCAGTTGCGCTCTGCATCGTTGCGGCCTGGCCGCGGATTCCAAGTAATGTACGCGCCCAGCGAGTCCGGAGAACTCAGTCCCGGCCGCTCGCCAATCAGCACAACGGAAATCTGCGCCCTCAGCGCCATTCCGATTTCATCGCCAATCGCCACACGCGCCTGTTCGGCCACCACGATCGGGCCGACAACCCAGCCGCTGAGCTGCGGCAACAGCTCAACCAGCAACAGGACTGCATGCCGCTCGACCGCCAGCGCAGACAGCCCATCCGCAACAATTACTGCCAGCTCGCAGCCTGCTCCATTGTCCCGCGCCGCGAACCGCGCGCGGCCTGCCTCATCCAACACCCGGCCCAAATCCGGCCGCTGAAGATAGGTCGCTCGATCGCCACACGCCGAGAGTACGCGCAAAACCTCAAGCTGAGTCGTCCGCTCCAACTCCACCGCCAGCGCAGCGGCATCCAACCGGCGGTGGACTGCGTCGCGTGCCTGGGCATGTGCGCGTTGAAAGTCGAGCAACTCACGTGTCTCCAGGCTCACGCCCGTGCGGCCCAGACCTACACGCGAAGGTGTCAACGCGCGCAACCGCGCCGCCAACCCTCCGGTACCCTGCTGCGGATTAGCTTCGAGTTCACTCACGCAGAGAGCAGCCTTTCGGGCAGTCTTTTGGGATCGTCGGCCTCGAGCCGGAGTTGCTGGAACCTCTCGCCTTCGAGCCATGCCTCGAACTCCGGCGCAGGCCTCAGCCCCAGCACACGCCTCAGGTAAAGCGCATCGTGAAAGCTCGTGCTCTGGTAGTTGAGCATTACGTCGTCGGCCCCGGGCACGCCCATGATGTAACTCACTCCGGCCACGCCCAGCAGCGTCAGCAGAGAGTCCATGTCGTCCTGGTCGGCCTCGGCGTGGTTCGTATAGCAGACGTCGCAGCCCATCGGCAGCCCGAGAAGCTTTCCGCAAAAGTGGTCTTCGAGGCCGGCCCGCACAATCTGCTTGCCATCGTAGAGATACTCCGGCCCGATGAAACCCACCACCGTATTCACCAGCATGGGTCGGAATCGCCGCGCCACGGCATAAGCCCGCGCCTCCAGCGTCTGCTGATCGACCCCATGATGCGCGTTGGCCGAAAGCGCCGATCCCTGCCCCGTCTCAAAGTACATCACGTGGTCGCCCGTGCTTCCGTCGGCGCAGACACCGCCGCGCTTGAGCGCCTGCGCAGACTCATGGGCCTCGCCGAGCAATGCCAGGTTCACTCCAAAGCTGCGGTTCGCCGCCTCAGTTCCGGCGATCGATTGAAACACGAGATCCACCGGCGCGCCGCCCTCGAGCGCAGCCATCTGCGTGGTCAAGTGCGCGAGCACGCAGCTCTGCACAGGGATATCAAACCGCCGTCGCAGCGCATCGATCATGCGCAGCAGCCTGCCGGTCGAGGCCACATCGTCCGCGGCTGGATTGATCCCAATCACTGCATCGCCGGAGCCAAGCAACAGGCCGTCGAGGATCGCCGCCGCAATCCCTTCTGGCGCATCGGTCGGATGATTGGGCTGCAACCGCGCGCTCAGCCGCCCAGCCAACCCGACCGTCGTCCTGAAGCGCGTCACTACCCGAATCTTCGCTGCAGCCGCAATCAGATCTTGCACGCGCATCAGCTTGCTCACCGCGGCCGCCATCTCCGGCGTTATGCCCGCGGAAAGCGCGGCAATCCGATCCAACGTCGCCTCGTCCGACAGCAGCCAGTTGCGAAACTCGCCCACCGTCAACGAGCGCAGTGGAGCAAACGCCTCCTGGTCGTGTGTGTCGGCAATCAGCCGCGTCACCTCGTCGGCTTCATACGGAATCACATGTTCTTCGAGGAAATGACTCAGCGGAACATCGGCAAGCGCACACTGTGCTGCCACGCGCTCCTCGGCCGAAGCCGCGGCCAGCCCGGCCAGCGCATCGCCGCTGCGCATCGGCGTTGACTTGGCCAGCAACGCGCGCAAATCGGGGAAGGTGTAACGAGTCTGTCCGATGGTGTGGGCGAAGGTCATGCGTTGGTGGATACAGGATAGCTGTAAAAGTTGGAAATCCGCGGGCGTACGACGGGAACCGGCCCAAATGCAACGGGGCCGCAATGCGACGTTGTTAGAATTGGCGGGGTTTTGTGTTGGCCGGAGAATGAACCATGAAACGGATTGAGAAGCTTGCAAAGATCGCGGCCATCGTGTTCCTGGCCGCAATAACTGCGCAATTGCCGAGATCGAGCGCCCAGGACGATCCGCTGGTGGTGACGACGAGCGGAGGCCAGGTGAAGGGAGTGGCGCGCACGGGAGGCGGGGCGCGTTTTTTTGGGATTCCCTTTGCCCAGCCGCCGGTAGGGGATTTGCGGTGGCATGAGCCGCTCCCGGCGAAGCCGTGGGCGGGTGTCCGCGACGCGAAAAGCTACAGCGCACCCTGCGCACAAGCGGACCTCGGTTGGTGGAACCACCACGATGCCGAGACCGGCCAGGAAGACTGCCTGTATCTCAACGTGGTGACGCCGGAATGGCCGAAGTCGCGCCTGCTGCCGGTGATGCTTTGGCTTCACGGCGGTGCGAACGCGGGCGGCACGGCGATGAGCCTCCTCTACACCGATGGCACGCTGCCGAACCACGGCGTGGTGCTGGTATCGGTCAACTATCGGCTGGGGGTTTTCGGATTTCTGGCGCATCCGGAGCTAACGCAGGAGTCGGCGCATCACGCATCGGGGAACTACGGCCTGATGGACCAGATTCTCGCGCTGAAGTGGGTAATTTCAAACATCGACCAGTTCGGGGGGGACCCCAGGAACATCACGGTGTTTGGAGAGTCAGCCGGGTCGGTCGACACAGGCATCCTCATGACTTCGACGGCGAAGGGGTTGTTTCAGAAGGCGATCCAGGAGAGCGGCGCGCTCTTCTACCCGCCGATAGTGAAGCTGCAGGCGGCGGAAGACACGGGCAAGCGCTTTGCGGCAGCGATGGGAGCGCCCGAGGGAGCGGGGCAGATTGCGTGCTTGAGAGCGATTCCTGCGGCGGACCTGATCAAGAAGCTGAATGTGCGCGATCCGCACCAGTTTGGTCCCGACGTGGATGGTTGGGTTCTCGCTCGAGACCCGGCAGAGGTGTTTGAGGCGGGCGAGGAGTCGGCGATTCCGCTCCTGTTTGGGACCACCACCAGGGAAGAGCCTTTGGGCATCCTAACGCCAGACCAGTTGCGGGGCATGATCATGATGAGGACCGGACTGCATGCACCGCAGTTGCTGAAGTTGTATGGGCTCGCCGATGGCGGATTGGGAACGACCGATGCCGTCTATGGATCGGCAGCGGATCAGTGGGCGGCGGACTCCATGTTCCGGTGCACGTCGACGGCCGAAGGGCGATACCATACCGCGGCGCATCATCCGGCGTTTCAGTATGAGTTCAACCATCCGGTTCCGGGGCAGCCATTGGCGATTCACGGCACGGAGTTGACCTTTGTGATGGGCATGTATCCCAGGGAGTGGCTCCCGTCGGGAAGGTTCACCGAGACAGACGCCAAAGTGGCGGACATGGTGGAGAGCTACTTTACCAATTTTGCCAGAAACGGAGACCCGAACGGCGAGGGCTTGCCTGCGTGGCCGCAGTTTGGCGAGGCAGGGAATTATGTGAAGTTTACCGCCGAGAGTACTTTGGAGCAGGCGAAAGACCTGCGCGGGGATGCGTGTACCGTGTTACGCGAGGTAATGGAAGCGCGGCTGAAACAAGGGAAGTGAGCGGGATGATGCGGGCCGGGCGCATGATCTGCTGAATTTCTTGTCACCTTCCGGGCGGATCCAGGTACTTATAGGATGAGGAGTAACGATGAACTCTGAACTTGCAACCAGAAACATCGCAAGACTGCACGACGCGGACTTATACGACCCGGCGCGCCTCAGTGCGCGGCTTTGCGGCATTGCGTTGCTGTTTGTGGCTGCCGGCGCAGCATCCCTCGCGGCCCAGGTACCCGCGTCCACGCCCGCGCCCACGCCGCCAGCACTACCGCAGAACCCCCTCCAACGCACCTACCACGAAGGCGAAACACTCGCCTATCAGATGAAGGGCCAGAATGAGGCATGGCACTACTCCATCCGCGCCGACGGCATCGTCATGAAGGTGACGACCGCCGGCAAATTCGGCCCATTCTTTGAGGAGTATCGCTGGTCCGGAATGGAATCGGACGGCAATCCCCTTGCCCTCCCCGCGGAGACTCAGGCCTATCGTGAAAGAGTCTCACTCGACCCCGTGTATATGCCTGGAATGCCCGCACTCAACAACGTAGATCGCGCGCTCGTCGGGCCCATCAGCGACTTCATGACCTTTTACTCCGACGAGTGGCTGGCAAACCGGATGGGCGTGTTGAAAAAGCCGGGCGATCACTTCTATTTCCCCATGCCGTTCAATCCCTCCTGGGCAGACGGCACCCATGTTCTGCTCGGCGAAGACTCAATTGCATTCGACATGACCTGGAAGAGCACGAACGAAGCCGATCACACCGCGCTCATCCTCATCCGCCACGTTCCTCCCGCGAAGCCGACCGTGCACCTCACGGCGGATTGGATGAAGACGCCTGTCGCCGACACGCCCAACAACTGGGTCGAGGTCGAAAAGACCGACGATGGCAAGTTTGAGGCGAGCGTCGGCAACGAAACCTTCGATGTCCTGCTGACGATCGATCTGACCGACGGAAAGATCCTCAGCGGCACCATGGACAACACGGTCAAAACCGTCCACAGCACCTGCGAAGACCAGGCACTGACCAAGTGCTCCGATCCTGTCCCCCACCAGATCTACCGCAGGATCGAAATCACGCTGATTCAAAAACGGTGAGGCCTCGCGCTCCGCGAACCTCAATTGCTGCCTTACGTTGATCTGCTACCCTATCGCCAAGATGCGTTCCGTGACTTTTGTTCTTATGCTTCTTGCGGGCACTCCAGGCGCACTGTCTCAAGCTGTCTCCAATCCAGCTCCGCCCATGCCGACCGATCCGAAAGCGATATTGGCTGCCGCTGCGCCGATGTACGACTTTTCAGCGGCGACCCTCAAGCCCTGGCACGTCAAGGCCAGCTACCAGGTCTATGACGAGAAGGGCGAGCCTTCGGGGAAGGGAACCTACGAGTACTGGTGGGCATCGCCGGATGTCTACCGCAGTACATGGACTCGGGAGTCTGGCGCCCATACCGACTGGCATACGGCGGTCGGCAAGCATGCGTATGAAGCGAGCGGCGAGCGGCTGAACTACTTCGAGTTCAAGTTGCAGAGTGCGCTGTTTTCGCCACTGCCGGACGCGGCCGACCTTGACCCAAAGACCTACCGGCTGGAGCGGCAGATGGCCCCCATGGGCAAGGCAAAGATGCCATGCGTAACGGTGATTCGTATTATGCCTCAGCACGGCCAGGTGCAGAGTGTGCCGCTGGGGCTGTTTCCCACCTATTGCTTTGACCCGGATGCCCCCGTCCTGCGCGTCAGCTACTCACTTGGCGCTATGACCACGGTTTACGACCACATCGCCAAGGTGCAGGGACGCTACTTGCCTCAAAAAATCAATTTCTTCGAAGGCCCGCGAAAAATCCTCACGGCCACCGTCGACAACGTGAATGGCATTGCGGTCGATGACCCTGCCTTCGAACCCCCGTCCGAGGCTACCGTACGCGCACCAAGGCCTCCAAGCGAGGTTCTTGTGCAGGACATCAAAAAGGTAGCTATCTCGGGCGCCGTGGCGCAGGGCTTTCTTCTCAAGAAAGAAGTGCCGGTATACCCCCAGGACGCCAAGGATGCCCGGGTTCAGGGAACTGTAGTCCTGCAGGCGACGATTGGCACGGACGGCGGAATCCACGATTTGAAAGTCATCTCCGGCCCCTGGCCATCGCTGATCGCTTCATCGCTGTGGTCGGTTTCGCACTGGGAGTACAGGCCGTATCTCCTGAATGGCGAGCCAGTCGAGGTCGAGACCACGATCAACGTGGTCTTTTCCCTTGGGTCGTAGATTGCTGGTATCAAAAAGAGCGGGGCCGGCTCATCTCAGCCGGCCCCACTTCCTCTTCCGCCGTCACTTTCCTCAGATCTTGATCGACGCCGCCCTCACGCTCACGCCGCTGATCTCCGCCGCGCGGGCTTCAGCATAAGCTGCCGCTCCCATCAGTGCCGCACGGCTCTCCAGGATGATCCGCACCGGCATGTTGATGAGCAGTTGCGACAGCCGCCCCTTGTCCGTGAAGGCCTTCATGAACGTGCCGTCCTTCAGCTTCTCCAGAATCCGCGGCGCAATGCCGCCGCCCACGTAGACTCCGCCAACCGAGAGGATCTTCAGCGCCAGGTTTCCGGACTCCGCCCCGTAAGCCGAAACAAACATGTCCAGCGCCTTCTCGCATATCTCGCTCTTGGCCGCCAGTGCGCACTCCGTAATCACAGCGTTGGGGTCTTCCGCGGCCATCCGCTTGGCAAGCCACTTGGGAACGTCCATGCCGCGGACCTCGCAAAGGAAGTCGTAGACATTGGTAAGGCCCATGCCGCTGACAACGCGCTCAAAGCTGATGCGCCCGTCGTACTTCTGCTTCAGGAACCGCAACAGGTCGATCTCATCTTCGTTCCGCGGTGCATAGTCCGAGTGGCCGCCCTCTGAAGGGTAGGGAACATGGCTGTGCCCATTCCACATCAGCAGCCCTTCGCCCAGGCCGGTCCCAGCGGCAATTAGCGCGCGGTTCCCAACCTGGTTGGCGTCGCCTTCGGCCAGCGTGTAGATCTGGTCCGGCGCGAGCTCGGCCACGCCGTACCCGTTCGCTTCCAGGTCATTTATCAAGAAAACATGGGTGATGCCGAGGTTTGCCGCGAGCTCCCGGCTGTCCAGCGTCCAGGGCAGGTTCGTGAGTCGCAGCCGCCCGTTCCTAACCGGCCCCGGCACGCCAAAGCACGCCGCATCGACTTTCGCCCCTCCCAGGAACTTCTTGGCGATCTCTTCCAGCCCGGCATACTCCTTGGCCGCATACAGCTCGTCCCGCGAATAGTCTAGTTTTCCATCTTTAAAGTCGTACAGCGCCAGGTGAACCTTGGTGCCGCCTACGTCTCCGGCCAAAATCATTGTTTCCTCTCAAAAAAACCGCAGCCTTCCGCATCTGTGGGTGGCAGAAGGGCGGCTGCGGCCTTATCCAAAATCAGCGTAAGTATACCGCTTGAAGGCCGTATTAATTGGCTGGGCAGGCGCTCCACGTCGCGCGGTCCAGTCAAGACTTGGTTCAGCACTCCCGCTTTATCAGGACCCGCAATCAGAAAGAAAACCGACCGCGCCGCATTGATCACCGGCCACGTCAATGTGACCCGCCAGGCATCCATCTGCGGCACTTGATTGGCGGTCGCAAGACGGCTCGTCTCGTGAATCGCCGCCGTGTGAGGAAACAGCGATGCAGTGTGGCCGTCCGGTCCCATTCCCAGCGCCACCAGGTCGAACCGGGGGCTCTGCGCGCCCTCCAGCCGAAAGCTGTTTCGCAGCTCTGACTCGTATTTGTCCGCGGCTGCTTGCGGCTTCAGCTCGCCCTCGATTCGGTGAATCTGCGCCGGCGCCAGGGGAACGTGGTCCAGCAGAGCCTCGCGCGTCATGCGGTAGTTGCTTTCCGCATCGTCGGGTCCGACGCACCGCTCGTCGACCCAGTAGAGCTCAAGGTCGTTCCACGGCATCCGCGAGCGCCACGGCTGATTCGGGTCTGCAAGCAGTTGAAATGTGGCCTTGGGAGTGGACCCTCCGCTGATGGCGATGCGGGCGCGTCCCTGTCCGGCAACGGCCTCGCCCACCATCTCAACAAAGTACTGTGCCGCGCGCTGAGCCAGCGACGCCGCATCGGGCGAAACGTAGTACTTCACCCTGACAGTCCTGGGCATCAGGCCGAATCCTCCATCTGCTAGGTTACACGGAAGCTATGAATCAATTGTCACGACTTTGTATCTTCAGGCAGGGGGACGCACGGCAAAGCACAATTGGAGTTCTGGCCTTGGGTCTTTGCGAGCGGCCCGCTGAGTCCGTTACTTCCCCAGATACACCCGGTACTGCGCTTCGAGCACTCCCGAAGCGCGAGCCAGTACAAGCTTGGCCAGGTTGTACTGGTAGAGGCTCTCGATCAGGTTGCTTTCGGCCGATGCGAGCGACGACTGTGCCTCCACAAGGGGCAGGTTGTCGTCCACGCCCGCATTCACGCGATCGGTCTCGTCGGAGACGGTGCGAGTGGCCAGCTCCACGTTGGACCGGGCCACAGCGACAAGTTGACGCGTGGCGTCCACGTCCAGCAATGCCACACGAACTTGGCTGTCGATCTGTGTCCGCAGGTCCGCGAGTTGCTCGCTGACTGAGTTCATCTGGGCTTGCGCCGCCTCGATGTCTCCGCGCAGCTTGGCCTCGCGAAACAACGGAAGGGTCAGCGAACCCTGGGCCACGAAGTTCCCGTGGGTACCGGCGTCATTCACTGTGCTGACCCCCCAGTACCCGCCAAAGGTCAACGTCGGCAGCCGGTAGCTGCGATACGCCGCATGAATCGCTTTGTACTCCACCGCCTGATTCAGCAGGTTCTGGTAGTCCTGCCGGTTCTTGTAAGCGATTACGCCAACCTCCTCAGGAGTCTCCGTACCCAGCTCGCCGTCGGGCGTGGGATCGGTGAGGGCGACCTTCTGGCCGGGAGCAATCCCGATCTCGCGCTTGAGCAGGATCAGGTCCTTCTCCAGCGAATTCTGTGCGGCGATCAGCGCCTGTTGCTGGGCCTGCAACTGCACCCGCGCGCGCAGCTCATCCAGATTCGAAGCGGTTCCCGCCTCATGCGCCGCGTGGGCCTGGTGGAACTGCAGTTGATCCGATTGTTCCAGTGCCTGCGCATTGTCCACTTCGCTCGCAGCGGCGAGGGCGTGCAGATACGCCGTCGCCACCTGCTGCACCACCTCGCCCCTGGCCGTCATCTTGGCAAAGTACGCAGCGCGTTCCGCAGCACCTGCCGCCTTGAATCCGGCGAACACGGGCCCGGAGAACAGTGTCTGGCTGAATTGAAGCTGACCCTGGGTCAGATCGTCCCGGGTGATCGTCGACAATCCGGGCGGGATTACGCCCCCTGGGAAAATGGATTTGAACTTGTCGATTAAGCTCA
Organism: uncultured Occallatibacter sp.; assembly: GCA_964460385.1. Taxonomy (GTDB): domain Bacteria; phylum Acidobacteriota; class Terriglobia; order Terriglobales; family Acidobacteriaceae; genus Telmatobacter. The sequence goes on from CAYWSR010000049.1 coordinate 13,107, forward strand.
GGTTAAAGCCCAGGGCCGCCAGATTGTGCTGGTAGACGCCTGTGCCGCCGCTCAGTTGAATCAACGGCAGAAACTCCTGAATCGCCTCCAGCTTTTCTCCGTCGAGCGCCTTCTCGCCGGCCTCTGCCTGCTTCAGCCCGATATTGTTCTCCAAGCCCCGCTTCACCGCCTCATCCAGAGAAAGCTTCAACGTCTCATCCGTGGCTGGATGCGCCGTAATGCTGCCCCAAAAGGGGTTCGCCGCGGACGACGGGTTGGGTGCCTGGGCCGCGAGACTGCCCGCCCCGAGCGTGAAGCCTGCAAGAAAAAACAGCGACAGGAATACCCTCGAGCTTGCCGGCTTTACAAAGCTGAATTGCGGAATGGAAGACCGTAGAATCACTGCCATTATTCTCTCAGATGCCCGTCGAGTGCTGAGGGATTCGCCGGGATGAATGACAATTGAGATTGTGGCCTTTGCGCCCTCTGCTCAAGCGGCGATTGCTTGAAAACCCAGATCTTCAGCCGCACGCAGCAACTGGACGTCTCCAGAGATAAACGCACGGCCTTGGGGCTTTCCGGCGCACCACGATAACGCTGCCGCAAGCTGGAGCGCATCTGCGGCCTTGAGCACGAATCGTTCAAGCATGCGCTCTGCCTGATCGCGCAACGCATCGTGAGGCGTCATTTCCCGCCATCCGCCTTTGAAAAACCGCGCCTCAACCAATGCGGCTACGTGCTCGCTTGCGGTTATCTCCCCAGTCCTTCGCAATCTTTCGAATGCGCCACGAATTTCAACTTGAGTTGACCACCAAACAGCCATCCCGTATCGGGAGGCCAATCCTTGAACCGCCGGCGTTGTCTGATGCTGAATGCAGAGCCTCACAATCGCGCTGGAATCCCAAAACGCATACTCCATTTAGCGATCACCCTTAGCCCACTCGATTGCTTCTCGAACTGCTTCGTCTGAAACAGTGGGACGTGACAGAGCCCAAAACGCGTCCCAGTCCATTTCCTTCTCCGCCAACTTCATCCGCCCGGTTGCTACGAGATGTGCGTCTTCTTCAGTCAGAGTCTCCTTGAGCGGGCCAACTTCGTGTGTAGGGTAAGGCGAATCCACCGGAACCATCTTCGCAATCGGCACGTTCCGGTCGTAGATCACAACCTCTTCGCCGTTGCGCACATGGCGCAGATACGCCGAGAGCTGATTCCTCAAAACGCCGATCTTTGCGGTTCGCATGCCTTTATTGTAGCCCAACTTGGCTAAGTTGGCTAAGTTGCCCGTATCCCTATACCATCGCCCGCTCTTTCACCGTCAGGTAGTGGTTCAGGACTGAAGACGTCAGGAACTCCGGATGGATGTCCAGCGTCAAGGCGCCCTGTTCGTGCAGCCGGGCCAGCAGAAGTTCGCGCCGTCCGGCCATCTCCTGCGCCGCCGCCGCGCGGAACAGCTGCGCCAGGTTTGCCGGGCGAGCCTGGGCAATCAGGTCCACCTCCGGCTGCGCCATGGCCACAAAAAGCAACACGTGCCGCCGCAGCAGTTGCATCGCCCCGTCAATCACCTCGGGCCGCATCGCGGTCTCGGCCAGGTCGGTAATCCACAAGATCAGCGAACGGCGCGGCTGCAGCCGGTTCAGAATTGCCGTCGCGCGCATATGGTCGGCCTCGCCGTCCTCGGCTCGCACTACGGACAGCGCCTCGATCAACTGCCGCAGGTGCGACGCGCCCCGGCCCGGCAACAGCCGTTGCTGAATCCCCTGCCCATAGGCCAGCAGGCCCACACGGTCTCCGGAAAACAAGGCCAGCTGTGCCAGCGCAACCGCAGTCGTACAGGCAAAGTCCAGCTTGGAGTGAGTATTGCCGGCTGACTGAGTGTTTCCGGCAAAAAGAGCTGCACCATCTCCGAGAGCCCCGGCCGGATTCCTGGCCGGGACCTGCGCTGGATTTGGCGTCGGCGTCACGCGCGAACGCATCAGCCGTCCGCAATCCAGCACAATCCAAACCGCCTGGCTGCGCTCAATCTGGTATTGCCGTGTAATGGGGGTCCCGCGCCGCGCCGTCGCCGTCCAGCAGATATCGCGCAGGTCATCGCCTTCCCGATACTCGCGCAGGCTCTCGAAGTCCCGTCCCAGGCCGCGTTGCCGTGCCTGGCGCAGTTGCAAGTCGATCTGTCGGCTTCGCGCAAGAAAAATCTGTTGCTCTTCGCCGGTGCGCAGCGCCGGGTACACCCTCACCTGCTGCACCAGCGACGCCTTCGCCCAGCGCTCGGTCAAACCCAGCGGCGACCGATAGCGAACATAGAGCCATCCCGTCTCCGTATCTCCGCGCTCCTGCGGCATTACCGTATAGCGCAGCTTGGCGGGCACGCGTGGAAACGCCGTCAGCCTGTATGTTGGCGGCTCGGCCTGCACCCCGGTGAGCGCCACCGGCAGGTCGTCAATCAGCCGGCAATCCAGAATCGTGCGCCCCATGTTCTCAATCGTCAGCTCAATCTCGGTCTGGCTGTCCAGCGCGGGCGCATTCGACCAGGAACGTCCCACCGTAAGCTGCCCCGCGCGCGGCAGTCGCAGCCCGTCCAATAGAGCTGCCAGCAGCGCTAGCGCATCCCAGCCGAGCATCGCGTAGGCCAACCGCCCGTCCCAGAATCCCGGAATCAGCCACACAAATCCCACCAGCAGCAGGCCAATCGCCCGCGGCGTCAGCCCAAAGGCCCATTTCCGTCGCCGCTCGCAAACGGCGCGAATTGCTTCGGGATGGAGGCTGGGAAGGTTCATCGGAAGGACCTAGGCTAGATCGAGGGCGAATGCCAAAGCGCGGTTAAATTCAACCAATTTGGGCCCGGAAAGAGACCCGACGTATTGCGTCAAGACTGACTTTGGGATGCTTGTCAGACCATCGCACCAAATCCAGCAATCATGCTTCATGCCCTCGTCGATCCCGATGCTCACCTGCGTTCGAGCGCCTTGTCCGTTTGTAAATACTGGCGCACAAATCACGGTTGAAAACCGCGAATCGACTTCAGTTTGACTGCTTGCGATGACGAAGGACCGGAACTTCTTTGGATCTCCTGGCGGCTGATGCACGCGATAGATTTCGCCTCGACGCATTCTTCTTCACTCTGCCGATTCATAGGTGATTGGCGCCTGGTAGCGAAGCACGTCTTCCATCTCTCGATTGAAGTAGTCGGCGTGTTCATTGAGGATTTGAAGATCGCGCTCGTTTGCGGCGCGGCGGGCCTCGTCGCGGAGATGAGCGCGCAATGCCCTTTCGATAAAGGCAGATCGGGACCTCGTTGACCCCGCCTTTCTGTCCACTTCGGCGAGGAGGTCAGATGAAAGTGTGATTGAAGTCTTCGTTTTCATACTACCTTTATACCACGAATTGTCCTACCGAAGGCTCCTACTGCCGTGGCACCGGAACTTCCGAAATCACATCCGACAATGCTCGGTCGGCGTCGAAGCCTTCCAGCTCTGCCTCCGGCTTCAGCATCACGCGATGCCGCAATACCGGCAGCACGGCGCGCTTCACATCGTCGGGAACCAGGTAATCGCGGCCATCGAAGGCAGCCGCGGCCTGCGCCACGCGCATCAGGCTCAGGGCCGCGCGCGGGCTCGCGCCCAACAGCAGCGTCGGCCACTCCCGCGTTCGGCGAGCCAGCGACAGAATGTAGCCATAGAGCTCCGGCTCAATCCGGATGGCCCGCACCTCGGTGCACGCCGCGGTCAGCAATCCTTCGGGAATCGGAACAATCGCCGCTTCCTCCAGCAACCCACCCCCATGGCCGCCGTGGTGCCGCTCCAGAATCTCCCGCTCCTCCTGTTCCGAAGGATAGGCAACGCGAATCTTCAGCAGGAATCGATCCAGTTGCGCCTCCGGCAGCGGATAGGTGCCTTCAAAGTCGATCGGGTTCTGGGTGGCGAAGACCGTAAAATGCGCCGGCAGCGCGCGCCGCGTGCCATCGCTCGTTACCTGCCGCTCTTCCATGCACTCCAGCAGCGCAGCCTGCGTCCGCGGAGGCATGCGATTGATCTCGTCCACCAGCAACAGATCGGTAAAAACCGGCCCGGCGTGAAAGCTGAATGTGTCCGAACCCGGCCGCAGGATGCTGGTGCCCAGGATGTCGGCCGGCATCAGGTCGGGCGTCGCCTGCACGCGCTGAAACCCCAGCCCCATCAGCCGCCCCAGCGCCTTCACCATCAGAGTCTTGGCAATTCCCGGCACGCCTTCGAGCAGCGCATGACCCTGGCACAGCACCGCGATGATCACTTCTTCAATCGGGCCGCCCTGTCCTGAGATCACGCGCCCCAGCTCGGTCTGCGCGTGCCGGATCAACTGGCTTGTTGCCCCCAAAGAATTGAGCGAATCGCCCGCGCTCGAAGTTTGGCCCAGCTCTGCGGCGCCCGGTTCGGAGATGATTTCGTCACTCATGACTGCCTTTCCTGCTGCTTAGTATGAACCTGCGGCTTCTCTCTGCGCGGCCGCGCCGCTTCTTTCAGGTTTTCCATGTGGTGATGAAGCCGCACAACCAGCTTGAGCGCCTCGCGCGGCATCACCGTCTCGCCCCACGCTGCCTCTTCGCAGGTCGCGAGGTCGGCTTCCAGGGACTCGTCGATATTGCCAAACCGCCGCCGAAGGGTCGCCGCCAGATCGGCAGCCCCGATCGGTGCTCCGCGCAACCCGCACAGCCGCAGCGATTGCCGCCGGAAGCGTTCCAGCGCAATGGCCACCGCCGTTGAGGCTGCGCCCGCACTGCGATAGAGCGAGCCCAGCGCCTCAAGGAATTCAATGGGCGTGGCCCGCGCCGGAAGGGGGAGATCGCGCACCGGGCCGTTGCGCCGGCTGAAGCTGAAGACAATCAGGATGCTCAGCCCGATCATGCCCGTCCACAGCAGCGTCAGCGAAGGGCCGGACGCATAACTGAACGTCGACCGGATCTCGCCGTGCAGCGACTCGTCCCAGTAGAAGTGATGCCCCTCGCGAGGCCCCAGCGAATTCAGCAGCAGGTCAAGGTTATTGGAGCGCGCCAGCGAACCGTTCTCGAGCGGCGTCGGGCCCGCCCACCACACCACGTGCCCTTTGCCCCAGTTGTACTCCACTACGGCCGGCTGGCCTGCACAACTGTAGTTCACTCGCTGCGCCGGATTGCCCACCTCCCAGGTAGCCTGGGGAACCATCCACACTTCGCCCGTGCTGGCCAGGGACGCTATTCCCTCCGGCTCCAGTTGGCACGCGGCAAAGGTAAACTCCTCCGGCGGTGCGCTTGCTTCGCCCGGAAGAATGTATCCGCCCACCTGGCCTGTCGCCAGCACGCGCCCTCCGCGCTCCAGAATCTTCTTCACCGCCTTGACGTCGCTCACGTTTCCTGTAAACGGCTGCGCAAAGATCACCACCGTCTGCGGCCCTGCCTGCGCGGCAAGCTCCCCGAGCGGCCGTTCCCAGCGCTCAATCGCGTAGTTCGACCGGAGCAGCGTCTCATACGCCGCCCGCGCCCCATGCTGGCCTGCCAGATAGGTCGAGGGCAAGGGGTTGTCGTTGCTATTGCTGCTCGGCATCAGCAGGCCAATCGCCACGGCAAGCACAAAGGCAATCCCCACGCTCCACAGCAGCAGTTTGCGGTCGGCTGGGTCGAGCGAGGAGAGAAACTTCATCGCGCCGCCCCTTCAGGACTCGCTGGGGCTTGGCTCGCCCGCCCGACCCCGCCGATCAGCCCGTTCGCAATCTCCTCGGCGCGTCGGTACTCCGGCTCCCCGGCCGCTCGTCCGCCGTACCACACATGCTCGAAGCTGCGCGTGAGCGTCCCGAGCGGCGTCTTGCGCTCGTCTTCCGGCGCCACCAGCGCCAGATACTCGCGGGGAGTCCGCGCTCGGTCGGCCGGCCACAGCCGCTTCGACTCAAGCCGCGAAATCGCAGCCCAATAGACAAAATGGATCGCCTCGCGCCATAGGCCCGCGGCCGCGGCGCGCCGCGCATCCTCCAGCCAAAGCTGCCAGTCCCGCGCCGAAGCCGCTCCGGCTGCGGGCCCGTCGCTGTCAGGCACCAGCCGCACGCGCCACCGGCGTTCAAACTGAATCAATCCCCAGATCAGCCCCACGCACACAGCCACAATGAATCCCCATACGATCACTCGCCCCAGCCAGGCCGACTTTGCGGTCAGGTTCGAGGCGCTGTCAAACAGCTTGTTGAGCCAGTTGCCAAACTTCTCCAGCGCCGATTGCTGCGCGCTCTCGGCTTGCAGGTTTCTAAAGTCCTTCCCCGCTAGCACCTGCTTCATGACCGCTCTCTCGGCATCGTGCGTCGGCGTCGTCGCTGGGGGCCGGTCGCTGTCGGCCAGGTCGCCGGCCAATCGGGCCTCCGCATCCTTCAAGAGCTGGCTGGTCGTTGCTTTCGGCGGTCGAACGCTCTCCGTCCCTAGCCCTTTCTTTGCCTCCGGCGCAACGGCATCCTTGTCCAGCGCCTCCGAGAGCAGCACCCGCAACCACCCGTAGCGAATCAGTCGCCGGGCCCCCGTCTCGCCCGCCTGGGCTTTGCCGGGCTGCGCATAGGGAATGCGATCGTCCGGTCCAACCAGCGTGGGATCGCAGGTCTTCATGTCGCGCCCCTTTGCGCACGCCTCCACCAGGGTGGTCAGCGCAGTCAGATGCTCCTTGTAGTCGTCGAGCGACGCATCGCGCGGCTTGCTTGTCGAGGTCGGCGAAGGATGATTGGCCAGCGGCGAATCTGCGCGCGCCGTCGCCACGCCCAGAAGCGCGACCAGAAGCGCGGCTCCAGTTGCCGTCAGGAACCGGTAGTGGAGTTCGCCGCCAGATTTGGATTCGATTCGAGTCATTCCGGCCGCGGGCATCCTTTGCTCAATCTCGTGGTCTTCGCTGCGTATGCGCTGATGATAGTTCAGCGGCAGGCCTCAGCGGGAGGTGGACATGCGGCTGGCTTCCGCGAACTAAGGCCTCCAGCAGTTCAAGGCCTGCGCGGCGCCTTCGCCCCAGCCCTCTACTGCGCCGGGTGAATCCACACTGCATTCCCCCCGCCCGGGACCATGTTGATCTGCAGCACAGAGTCCTTGGTCACCGGCTGCCGCCTGATCGTGGTGTGCGTCGGTTCCTGCGCTGCGTCGGCGGCGTCCGCGTAGATCTCCGCCACAAAGTTCCCCGGCCCCAGAAAGCTCAGCGAAAGGTTCACCGAGTGGTCATCCCAGTTCGAAAGCGACCCCAGGTACCAGTCCTTCCCGCTGCGCCGGGCCAGCGAGATCCACTCCATGGGCCGGCCACCCAGCACGGCGATCTCGTCCCATGTCGTCGGCACCCGCTTGATGAAGTCGAACTCCTTCTGTCCCTGGTAGTGCTCGGGATAGTCCGCGACCATCTCAAACGGGCTCTCGAATACGACAAACAGCGCCAGCTCATGTGCCCGCGTCCCCAGCCCCATCGGCATCAGGTTGCGCGCAACAAAGGTCTCACGGTTTGCATTGCCAAACGCGCCGGGCGTGTAGTCCATCGGCCCGGCCAGCATCCGCGTAAACGGCAGCGTCGTGTTGTGCACCGGCCCGGTCCGCGCCGACCATTTGAGATACTCCTTGCCCATCACGCCTTCGCGCGTGATCAGGTTCGGCCAGGTGCGGTTGAGCCCGTCTGGCTTGTACGCCCCGTGAAAATCGATCATCAGGTGATGCGCCGCCGCGTTCTCCACCACGCGGTGATACCAGTCCACCATCCACTGGTCGTCGCGATTCATGAAGTCGATCTTCACTCCGGCGATGCCCCACTTTTCGTAGAGTGGAAACGCCCGGTCCATGTATTTCTCCACCGATGTCCAGTGAGCCCACAGCCAGATCTTCACGTTCCGCTCCTTGGCATAGCGGATCAGCCCCTGCAGGTCCACATCCGGGTTCACCTGCGTAATGTCGGCGAGTTCGGCGTAATCGCCCGGCAGACCTCCCGGCTTTGCAGCCCAGCCCGCGTCGATCAGCATGTACGGGAACCCCGAGTCCGCGGCGAAGTCGATGTAGTGCTTCATCGTGTTCGTGTTCATGCCGGTCTTGAAGCTCGCGCTCGGCGCAGCCTCGCCGCTCCACCAGTCCCATGCCGACTTGCCCGGTTTGATCCACGACGTATCGGCGATCTTTGACGGCGGATTCAGATTGAGCACAATATTCGACTCCACCAGCCTCCCCGGCTCATCCCCAATCATCAGTACGCGCCATGGGGAGTTCGCAGGCGCCGGCGTTTCCACCGCGATCGTCGCGTCGTCCACGTGCGGAGAGAGTTCGCTGCGCACCGCGAATGCCCCCTCTCCTTTCTTCAGGTACATCCCCGCGTAATGGTCGATATCCGCTTCCGTGATCGCCACCCACGCCAGCCCGGGCTCTTCCGCCAGAAACGGCAGCCCGATCAGCCAGTCCTTGTGCAGGCCGCTGACTTGACGCATCGTGTACTCGTCTTCATAGGGAGTCTGGAAGCCCTCTAGCAGCAGCGGATAACTGGTCGCATCTTTTGCAAAAGTAAACTCCGTCAGCTCGTCCGCAATCCGCACCTGGTGTATGGAGGGCTGATCGGGCACCGTGTAGCGGAAGGCCACTCCATCGTTGAAGACCCGTACCTCCACGCTGATCTTATGCGCCGCGCCATCGCTGAAATCCGCGCGCAGCGAGTTGTAGTTGTTGCGGACCGAACGCGTCTTCCCCACCGGAATCGTGTAGGTTTCGTCGGCCTGGCCGGTCTGCGCTGCGGTCTCCCGCATCCCCGGCCCCAATTCAACCAGTCCGCCTGCTCCCCCCAACTCTAGCCCCATCCGCGAGTGCTCGATGACGCGTTTGCCGTGAAATTCCACCGCGTAATACATCGACGATTCGATAGGATTCCTGTTCGCCGCAGTTCCAGTCGCGTCCACCACGGGCTGCGCGCCAGACAGCAGAAACGTGATGTTCCCATCCGGTGAACTCACTCTTCGCGCCCCCGCATCGCCTTGCTGGCTGAGGGAAGTCAGTGTGGCAACCAGGGCAGTCAGACAGATCAGCGTCATGCGCATTCGCGTCATGATTCCTCCAATTCGACGGGTCGAAAGCTATCTGGGTCGTCAGCCGTTTGCGAGCACGCGCCCGAGCGATTTCGATTCTGCGCTTTCCAGAAACCTGGACGCCAAGTGGCTTCTTCCTTAAGAAAAAGCCACCGTTCAAAAAATATCCAAAACGTCAGCCTTTGAATCGAAATCGCTCCAGTATATCCTTCCCCTGACCTCAAGCGGGTTGTGCGCCCGGCGGCAACATTTGATTACCGGCCCCAGGCAACTGAGCCGGAAGGGAAGCGTCTTTGCGCCGTCGTTGATCGTGGTAGACCACGCTGAGTGTCACGACCAAACTCGCGTAGAGCAGCGCGATCCACGCATAAAACAGAAACAGCAGAACGATTCCGGCAACCACGCCAACCAGGATGCCCACAATTGTCCACAGGTTTGTTGAATGAGCCGGCACCAGGTAAACCACAAGTGCGCCGATTGCGAAGGCCACTCCTGCAAGGATTTCGAAGACGAAAATGCAGGCGCTGCCGATGAGTTCCATCACCAGCAACAGAAGAAAGATTCTCCCTTTGCTTCCAAGGGTGAGGTGGCTGCTTCGGCGGATTGCTTCCCCTGCCGTGAGTCCTTCTTCGATCAACGCCGGAAAGGCCAGCGACATCCGCAACGCGACGATGGTGCCGTAAACAGAAGCCGCAAGGAAGAGGAGCCAAACCAGCGGAAGGGCAATCAAGGCCGCGGTAGGCGGATTTTGGTGGGCTCCGTCAAGGCCAAGCCAAAATAACAGTCGAAACCAGATAACTTCGAGGACTAGCAACGCGCCGAAGGCCCTGAAATAAATCCAGAGCAGCAGACCGAGCGAACGTCCCAGCCGGGACCATGCCGCCCCAAAACACTCCCCCACGCTGGTTGCGATTCCGGAGTCGATCTTGTTCCCTGCATGGAAGGCCGTCGCCAGATAGAACGCGATGACGACAGTCATCGGGATCATCGCCAGCAGAGTCCAGGGAAGAATGACCCGCATCATCGCTAACTGGGCATCGGCTACGGCAACCGGCCCCCCGCTCGTTGTTAGAAAAGGGCGCAGGTTGCGGAACATGAGTCCAAACATCAACCCATAGAGCAAAATCATCGCCACCGCAGGCGGCGCTCCGATCCCCAGGAACACCTTCAGGTGGTCGCGCAGGATTCGATACACGCGCGAGAGTGTAAATCCGAACGGCATGGGAGGGATTTCCGCGTTTGCTGTATTTGCAGGCAGGTTGGGTTCCGTCATCATTGCTCTCCAGTTTGTTCTCCGGTTTCCGGTTGCGTTGCTTTTATCGTTTCCACTGCGTCCGCTGGTACCGTTGCGACCTGCACGTATGCAGCGTCGGATGCTCTTCTCCAGGGGGCTGTTTCAATCTCGGCCGGGACCACCCTCGACTCTCCGCTCCCCGCTGTTGCTTCATCCGAAACCAGCCCCGCCCGCTCCATCATCCACTCAATGTCGAACCCCTCTTTGCGAATTCGCTGGTCATAGTAGAAGAGCATCAGCGCGATCGCGTAAACCGGCTTGGTCAAGGCCTGAACGGCAAAGGACGAGCCGTAAATCAGGAAGATCATCGCCATTCCCATCACCTGAGCGTTCTGCGGGCGGTTCAGCGCGGGATTTAGAGCTATTACGATCACGAAGATTACGAAAACGACCATGGAAACAATCCACCCCAGCACCGCTCCAAGCAGATACAGGACAAAGATCCGACCGCGCGTTCCCTTGCTCAGCTTGAAGCTTCGCTTGATCGCAGCTCCCGCGTTGATTTTTTCTACGACGCAACTGGGAAACGCCAACCCGACGCACAGAAGCATCCAGAGTGCGTACCCCGCAATCGCAGTGAACCCGAAGAGAGTCACCAGGCCAACCAGCGCGCCTGCGGTTTGAGGGGAAGCACCTCGACTGATCCCAGCCGCAAATGCCGTCATGAAAATGAGCGCCACAAACCAAATGCCCAGCGGCGCAATCCACACGATCAGAGCCTGCAGGACGTAGAGACCGACATACATCCAGCCGCGCCGCCACGCCTCGGCAAACGAACCGCGAATGCTGGGCCGTCTTCCGGCCAGCGCTCCCGCTGCCGCATGGTTCACGGCAGCCGTCGAGAGAGACGAAACACCAAGAATCACCGCGAGAGCCGGGAGCGAAATCACCACCAGGACAACGATGCCGATGGCCATATCCCTTGCAGAGTTGATCGGCGTAGCTGCAGCTCCGGTCCGCTCACCCAGCCACGCCAGCACCAGAAACACGCTGCCCGCAAAGACCAGCAGCACTCCTGTGGGAATAATGGCAATGCCGAGATAGACAAGAAATCGCTCGCGGTAGAGTTGAACGGTTCGATCGAGAATTTCGCCCAGGTTCAGCGGGCGCGGGGTCTCATTGCTGTTCATGGTCGATCCCCGGGGGCGTGGGTGCCGGGTCCGTGGCGGCTGGCTCCGGCGTCGCGACTCCCTCGCCCGTGCGCGCTGCGCTCTCCGCCTCCGGTGAGGCAGGCGCCACTGCCCATGGCGCGGGCTGTGCAACGCCCGGTTCAATTCCGGACCATGGTGGAGGCCACCCCAGTCCCGCCGCCTCCATCATCCACTCGATGTCGTACCCTTCCTTGCGAATCCGCTGGTCGTAGTAAAAGAGCGTAAGTCCTGTCGCATACATCGGGCCAATAAAG
>CAYWSR010000050.1:0-24668 GCA_964460385.1 uncultured Occallatibacter sp.
AACATGCAGTTGATGACGATTGCGAAGCAGGTGCTTCGGGGATCATAACAATTGCGGGAACCGCGCGTGAAGCGGCGACCTGTACTACCGGGTGGTCGCTGGGGCCATTATATTTATTGGCCTGAACCTCAGCGTCGGTCCCTTCACAGTGACTCCAAAGCGATTCGCATCCGTACGCGCCAACGTAGGGGTTCCGTTGCTGTTTCGCGGTGTCACCAACCGCGAGCGGCTCGCAGCGGGAAAAGGCTGCGAATTGGACCAAGGAATCGGAAGGCTGCTCATATCCACAAGGGAGACGCCCGTGGATGTAATTACAAGAACCTTGTTTGTTCCCTCTGCCATAACCAGCGGGTCGTAGACGGCCGCTGGCGTTTGCGGAACCTGAATACGATAGAGAAGCCTGCCACTATTACGGGAGAGCAAGTCGATGCCATCGGTTAAAGGCTGGAAGAGAATGCTTCCATCCTGATTCAGCTTCGACGTGGGCACCGCCGTCGCGTACCATAACTCCCAATCCAGATATGCCGTATCGTCTTCGACGTTGAGAGAATTGTCGGCGAACTGGGTGTCGAGCGCGAGCGTCCCGCCATCGTTTGAGATTGCGAGATTCGAATAGTCATCGCTCAAGTAGGCAAAGGGCGCCATGTTCTCTTCGTTCGTGGATGTTTCATACCACCGATAACCGAGATAGACGCGACTTCCGTCCGGACTTAGCAGCACTCGGTCGAACTGATCGGACGCGGACCCATTGCTCTTACCAACGCCCACATCAACAATCGTCCCCTGGGCCGAGTTGAGCTCATGGAAGAGCGGCGCATTCAGGCAACCAAGACACTCGGTGGCGAAGTAGACCAGACCGCCATTCGTGACAGCGAGGCCGGATGGCTGGAACTTCGAAGAAAAACCATCGTTGTCCAAAGTCATGGGGAACCTCTGGACAGTCGACGGATTGCTTGGATTCAGTACGTAAATAGCTTGACCGCCAAAATCGGATACGGCCAGATGAGAGCCGTCGGGCGACTCGGATATGGCCAATAACTGAGAGTTGCTGCTGATGCCTGATAGGGCAATCGGGGCCTGCCACTGTCCCACAGCCGTCGAGAGCACCTGTATCTTCGACTGATCTGCGAAATAGTACAGATTCCTGCTGGCATCGTAAATACCAGACTGCAGGTTCGAGGTGAGCGGATACGACGTTGATGCTGCCGTGTAGTTGAAAGCACCCTTCGCTGTGGCTGTTCCTGACGGCGTGGTTACGGTGACGTCCACTTTGCTGCCCGCTGCACCCGGTGGAATAGTGAAGCGAACTGCGTTCGTTGGGAACGCATTGATGAGCGTACTGTTCCAGTCATAATAGGGATCGTCCTTTACAGCGGTAATGGTAGCGGATTCTCCACCTATCGATATCTGGATTCCGGAATCGGAGTTGCCGAACCCATAGCCCACAATCGTGCCCGTCTGTCCGCCTTCCGCCGTCGCTCCATTAGGAACGACTTCGAGGATCGTGGGTCCATAACTGAAGGCGTCGGGCAAAGTGGCCGTTGCTCCGTCGCTTAGTACGACCGTCAGATCGACAGGACCATCAAAGCTACTTGGTGGAGTTGTCATCCCCCAATTGGACACATCAAACCCCTGAACGTTGCCGACATAGTACTGGGCCAAAGTTGCACTGCTAGTCGTCAGTGGTCCGAATGCGTTTGCGACTTGAGTGCCCCCACTCAGAGGGCCCGTGGACAGTGCGGGGTCACTCGCGACAAGAACCGTTGGCGCGCCCGCGTAGACTGTCGCGCCATCGATAAACTGAACTCCGTGAGTTGCGGGACCGATGATCAATCCGGTAGGGTCAATCGCACCAATCGTGTTGTCGAACGGGAAAGTGTCTGGAAGCCAACCCGTCTGGGTCACGTTGGCGGTGCTGAAGGCCCCGCCGACGCTGCCCGCGTAATTCATGAGAAACACGGTCTTCCCATCCTGGCTTACGACTCCGCTGGATGCGCCGCCCGGTAGAACGTCATAGCTTCCGTCTCCCACATTCTGCGCCAGCAACTGGACCGTCTTTGCGTCGAATTCGGCGATCCCATTCACGTTTGTGGTCACGATGAACTTCGTGCCATCCGGTGTTGGAAGAATCTCAAACGCGTCGAATGCGGCTCCTGGAAGAGTTCCATATGTCTCAACCTGAGCGATTGGGTCATACGAGCAGGCCTCTCCATTAAAAACCAACAGCCGGGTCCGGTCGCCGCTTGCCGCACTTACCACGTTTCCCGAAGAACGTTGGCTACAGATTCCCCAGGGCCCTACCCCGTAATCCATGGCGTTGGTGCTTGAATTCCAAACAGCCACCAACCCACCCGCAATAGAAGTACCCTCGTTCGGGGCCCATCCTCCGCCTATTAATGCGAGCCGGCCATCCGACAAAGCAAACACTTGACCTGCTTCAAAGCCGTTAGGGCCAATGCTCGCGGAAACATAGCGACTGGTGATGCTCAATGTGGATGTATTCACCTGATAGACGTCGCCAATCAGAGTCGCCGCGTACAAGCTACCGTTGTAGGGCGACACATCAATTCCCCAAGGTTGGGGGACAATGATCTGGCCCGTTTGCAACTGGGTTGTAGCGTCGAAGACATTGATCTCATTCACGTACGGATCGCTGACGAAGAACTGATGGTGAGCTTGATCATATGCAGTGAATTGAACAGTGGGCTGCAGCGTTTCCGTGAGTGCGATGGGGTTAAAGTAGTTGTCAGTGCGAAGAAATCGAGTGCGAATCGGAGCGTGGGCCGAGGTGACGGGCGCAACGACGGCGATGGTTACTTGCGCGTTGTGGCTCAAGGAGCCGTCTGATCCCTGAAGAGTGATTGAAGCAGAAACTGGCTGGGCGGACGCCGCTGCCGCGATCACTATCTGCTCACTGGTCCCCACAGCTATGCTCGATGTTGAGGGCGACGCCGAAACGCCTGCAGGCAACCCGGAGACTGAGATGCTGACATTCCCACCGAGAGGATTGAGGGGATAAACCTGGGCAGTTGAAACTGTGAGGGTGATGCTGGTTCCCGGTCCGAGGGCCTGGGTCGGGTTAGCCGCAGAGAGAGTGAAGTCCCCGGCCGGCTGAGTGGGAGGCAGAGTGCCTCCGGAGCCAGCTCCGCCGCCGCATCCTGCCAAGATCATGTTAAAGCCGCCTGCGGCTAAGCAAATGGTCTGAACTCGCACACGGAGTCGGCAACAGTCGGGCATTCGCCCCCCCCAAAGTTGTATCTGAAGACGGCAACATCCTATCACACGCCGATACACTACCATGGTGGCCTTTAATCATCTGAGATTCTGGCCTTCGCAGCCTCAAACCGACGTCAAGGGCGCGCGGCGGCGATTTGCCGAATATGCTCTGGCCTGGTGCGGCAGCAGCCGCCAATGATCTGTGCGCCGGCGGCGAACCAACACGAGGCCGAGCGGCCAAAGTCGGTAGGGTCGCTACCGCCAGTCCAGGAACGGGATTGCGCGTTCCACTCTTCGCCGGAGTTGGGAAAGAGGAGAATCGGCAAGTCGGTTGCGCTGCGTAATTCGGCAATCAGGTCGAGGATGAGCGACGGGCGCGTGCAGTTGACGCCGATCGCCGCGGTCTGCGGGAAAACTGCGACGGCGCGAGCGCAATCGGCGAGCAACTCGCCATGAGCAACGTGGGCGGAGTCGCGGCAGGTGAAACTGAACCACGCGGTCAAACCTGGCCATGGGGCGAGCGCTTCGCCTATGGCGAGAGCCTCTTCGAGCGAAGGGATGGTCTCGAACGCGAGCAGATCCGGCGCTTGTGCTGGCGGAGCGCCGGCTAGGACGGCGATCCGCTCGCGATGGAACTGAACGAGATCGGCGTGGGTGCAGTCGTAGTTGCCGTGGTACTCCGCGCCGTTGTGAAGGGCAGCGCCGTAGGGGCCAAGCGAGGCGGCAACGAGAACGCGGCGCGGTGAGGCTTCGGCCGCGGCAGTCCTCGCCAACTCGACAGAACGGAGCAACGCGGAATCGGCTCGCTCGGGAGCCAGGCCAACCTCGGCATACCCCATCCGCGAGACCTGGTAGCTGGCGGTCTCAATCACGTCTGCGCCGGCGGCAATGTAGGCTCGATGAACGGCCAGAATCTTCTCCGGCGCATCTTCGAGGACGTGTGCCGACCAGAGCGGGCCGTCGATGCTTGCGCCCAACTGTTCAAGCTCAGTGGCCATGCCTCCATCGAGGACGCGGACGCCGCGGAGGATGAAGTCACGATCGGCCATGAGGAAATGGTAGCGCGATCTGCGATGGGGCATGTTCAGGACAGGCCGTCCAGTATTTGCCTGCTGGACTAGATCAGCTTTGCCCGCTTGGCAGCTCTGGCCGGGGTTGGGGTCCAGTCAAGAATTTTGGGCCGGGAAGCATTTTCTTCGGGTAGCTCGTCGTGCAGGACAACGTTGAGCAACGATCTGTGGACGCAGATGCGGCCGTTGTAATCAATGTAGCCAAGCTTGCGAAAGCGGTTCATGAAGAAGCTGACGCGGGAGCGCGTGGTGCCGATCATCTCCGCCAGGGTCTCCTGTGTGACGATGGGGATGAGCGCCTCGGGCTCACCGGGGGCGCCGTAGTCTGCCATGAGGAGCAGGGTCCGCGCAAGTCGGCGCTCACTGGAGTTGAAGAGCTGATCGACGAGGTCGGCCTGGGTGCGAATGCCGCGCATGACGATGAACGTCATGAAGAATTCAGAGAAAATGTGTTCGTCGTGGAGTACTCGGCGCATTTCACGGAGCGAGATTTTGAGAACATCGCAGGACGTGGTGGCGGAGGCCGTGGAGGTGTGGAGGGAATCTTCCGCGCTCATTGACTCTTCGCCAAAAAAGTCCCCCGCGCCAAGCAGCGTGACTGTAGCCTCTTTGCCTCTCTTGGAGACAACGGTAAGTTTCGCGCGGCCGCTGCGGAGATAAAATACTGAGTCTGCGTGGCCGCCCTGCGCATAGAAGACGCCGCGTGGCCCGACGTCGACGGCGGCTCGTCCAGGCCCAGTGGTGGCAAGATAGGTTGCCGTGTTGAAAGCTTTGTTGGGGGATTCATGCATGGGCCTGCCTCCTCTCGGAAATCGAACGATCAACGATCGTGGTTGAGCCTGATGGCTGAAGCGCGCGGTGGAATGGGCACCGTGCGCCGCGCTGGGCTAAAGAGGCCCACACTACAACCGAGGATTTCAAAAGGGAGAAGGGATGTCTGAGCTTTATAGACCTACTCATGCGGAGGGGGCGCGGCTTGCCGATCGGGGAGAGGGTTTAAAAGCGCGAACGCGCGAGATGGCCACGTATGCGTGGATCTAGGCCTTCTGTGAGCGCTGGACTGCGCGGACGCCGGGAACCCGGCGCAGGCCTAGCACCATGCGGTTGAGGTGGTGAACGTCTTCAGCCTCAACGACAAACTCGACGATGGCTTCACCGCCGGGGTCTTGGCGGATATCGACGCCGCGGATGTTGGTGTTGTCGTCGGATATGACGGCGGTGAGTTCCTTGAGCATGCCTGTGCGGTCGTCGCAGAAAACAGTGATCTTGACTGGGTAGCGCTGGGGGCGGCCTGCGGCCTGATCGCCAACCCGGGCCCACTCCACGGCGATGCGGCGGTCGCTTTCGTAGAGAAGATTCTGCACGTTGGGGCAGCTGCGCGCGTGCACGGCAACGCCTTTGCCGCGCGTGACATAGCCGACGATCTCTTCGCCCCGGATAGGATTACAACAGCGCGCGCGATAGACGAGCAAGTCGTTCTGGCCTTCCACCTGGAGCGAGTCGGAACCGGTGAGGTGGAGCTTGCGCACGGCGTCGGACATGGCAGCTTCGGTGCCGGGCTGCGCTTCAGGTGCGGTTTCCGGTTCGGTTGCTTCATCGAAACCGGGAGCCACCTTCTTGAGGACGGAGTGGGCTGTGTGCTTGCCCGCGCCGATGGTGGCGAGCAGATCGACGGCAGTCGCCACGCCGTATTCGTTGGCGATGCGGCCCAGCTCCTGATCCTGAATCTGGACCATCGGCACTTTGTACTTCCGGGCTTCCTTCTCCAGAAGCTTGCGGCCGATGTCGACGGCGCGGCGCCGCTGGTCTTCGTTGAGCCAGTGCTTGATCTTGTTGCGGGCGCGTGGGCTCTTGACAAAGGTGAGCCAGTCGCGGCTCGGCTTGTGATCTTTCTGCGTGACGATCTCGACGATGTCGCCGGTGCGGAGCTTGGTGCGCAGGGGCACCATGCGGCTGTTGACCTTGGCCCCGACGCAGGTGTGGCCAACCTCAGTGTGAATGGTGTAGGCAAAGTCGACGGGCGTGGCGTCGGCGGGGACCACAACGACTTTTCCCTTGGGCGTGAAGGTGTAGACCTCGTCGGGATAAAGGTCCATCTTCAGGCTGGAGAGGAACTCATTGGGGTCGGTCATCTCCTTCTGCCACTCGACAAGCTGGCGAATCCAATTGAGCCGCTCCTCGTCCCGGGCGGTGACGATGCTGCCGCCCGACTTGTATTTCCAGTGAGCCGCAATGCCTTCCTCTGCAATGCGATGCATCTCGTCGGTGCGAATCTGGACTTCGAACTGGTGGCCGCCCGCGCCCATCACGGTGGTGTGCAGCGACTGATAGCGATTGGCCCGGGGAATGGCGATGAAGTCTTTGATGCGTCCGGGGACGGGCCGCCAGAGAGCGTGAATGAGACCGAAGACGGCGTAGCAGGAGGAGACATCCTGCGTGATGACGCGAATGGCAAGCAGATCGTAGACCTGATCGAAGGAGACTTTGGAGCGCTCGATTTTTTGCGCGATGGAGTAGATGCGCTTGATGCGCCATTCGACGCGCGCTTCGATGTTGTTCTCGCCCAGCTGCTCGACAAGCGTGTCCTCTACGGTGCGGAGGAACTGCTCGCCTTCAATGCGGCGGGCTTCCACGGCGGCGGAGACCTGCTCGTAGGTGACAGGATCCGTATAGCGGAAGGCCAGGTCTTCGAGCTCTCCGCGCACCTTGCCCATGCCGAGACGATGAGCCAGAGGGGCATAGATGTCGAGGGTTTCGCGGGCGATAGCCTCCTGGCGCTCGGGCTTCAGATGTTCGAGGGTGCGCATATTGTGGAGGCGGTCGGCCAGCTTGATGAGCACGACACGCACATCGGAAACCATGGCGAGAAGCATCTTGCGGACGTTCTCGGCCTGGCGATCCTCGCGGTTGGCAAACTGGATCTTGTCGATCTTGGTGACGCCCTCGACGATGTGGGCGACCTGGTCGCCAAAGGACTGTTCGACCTCTTCGCTGGTGGCGGGGGTGTCTTCGACAGAGTCATGCAGTAAGGCAGCGGCGATAGCCGTGGCATCGAGCTTCATCTCGGCCAGGACTTCAGCAACCTCGAGCGGATGAATTATGTAGGGTTCGCCCGAGGCGCGCTTTTGGCCGTCATGGTGCTGAACGCAGAACTCCCACGCCTTGCGAATGAGGGAGATATCTTCATTTGGGCGGTTGGCCTGAACCTGGCGGAGAAGCGACTCAAAGCGCGCATCGATAGCAGCGCGGAGGGTCGCCGGATCAGGCTTAGGCGCAGGAGCCTGCACTTCTCCCACAGGGGATTGAAGCGGGCTGGAAACATCGGCCGGAATTTCCTGCCGCACAGTTGCCATGCTTTATTATAGGCCGCTTGCATTCCTGACGCGTGAAAGCGGAGACGAGACGGCTGCGAGGCTGGCTGCGCGCGACGAAAGGCATGGAAAAAGGCTGCGCAACAGGGGTGCGGGCCAGCGGCATTGCGCGGGCTTGACGGATCGGGCTCAACGCCTCCGCTAAGAGCATCGCAAGCGGCGACGAAAGTTCCGGACGAACAACTGCGCCGACAAGAGCATGAGGATACAAACTTAGGTAATCGCGACGATCGAGGTTCAGTTCGCAAAGCCTCTAAATCTAAGTCGGTTGCCGGTACCAGATAGCGATGAGCAGCCCGTCTAGTTAAAGAAATCTAAGTACCAAAAGGACAGGATCATTCAATGCCACAAGCGAGGGATAAATACGCGGCTTACGCAATTAAATCTTAGGGCCTCCCGTTCTGGTTTGTCAGTGTTCTTGGGCCTCAACGAGTGTGCTAGCCATCACATCGCGATGACTCTCAGGGAGGAGTAAAGTTCCCTCCGGACTATGGGTCCAGAACCGAGGAACTTATGATGAAACACCTCGCAGTTATCGCCATGATTGCCCTTTTTCCGGCAGGCATGAACTGCGCGAATCAAACCACTCCGACAGTTAAGATTCCATTAACCAAGACGACACCCACAAGCGGCAAGCAGATGTACATGAGCTACTGCACACCTTGTCACGGGCAGGACGGAAAGGGTCAGGGACCCGTTGCGAGCGCGCTGAAAAGCCAGCCGATCGACCTGACCACCCTGGCCCGGAACAACAATGGCAAGTTCCCCGCCATCCACGTGACTGCAGTGCTGCAGAATGGAGTGAACATCCCGGCGCATGGTTCGGCCGCGATGCCGGTGTGGGGACCGATTCTTGGTAAGATGGACGTTACGAACCCGCTGGACAGGGATCTGAGAATCAGCAACCTGAGCCATTACCTGCGTAGTATGCAGGAGAAGTAGGGGCCGGCGGCCCATTCGCTCCCGGCAGATGGAGCCTATGAAGAAGCCGCGCAACTCAGGACTTGCCAAATCAGGGCCTGCCAAACTCCAAAAGGCGCCCAAGGCAGCCAAGCCGAAGGCGCCTTTTGAACGAGCACGCAAGCCTGCCGCCGTGCGCAACTCCAAAGAGTCGCGCGCGTCCGGCGGCAACGCGACCGGGGGCGCAGTGTACGCCGATTCGGAGCGCGCAAGACCGGTAAGCCGCGAGGTAATCCACTCCCCTCGCCACCAACCAGGCTACGAGCCAAAAAACCAACCGGGTGCAATTGTCAGCCGCAGGGCCGCAGACCGCCTGCGAGCGGGGTCTGTGTGGATTTATGCCTCGGACGTAGAGTCGCTCGAGCTGCCGAAGGGCGGGGATGCGAAGCCGCCAGCGCTATTGCCCGTGGCGGATGCTCGTGGACTGCTGCTTGGGACTGCTCTCTACAGCCCAACGTCGCAGATTGCGCTCCGCCTTGTGAGCCGCGAGGCACTGGACGAGGCCGGCTGGCTGGAATTGCTGGCTGCGCGGCTCAGGCGGGCCGTCGAGCGCCGCAAGGCGATGCTGAATGAGGAAACCGATTCCTGCCGGTTGTGCTTCAGCGAGGCCGATGAGCTGCCCGGGTTGGTGGTGGACAAGTATGGCGAGCTAGTGGTGATGCAACTGCTGGTGAAGGGACTCGACACTGCGGCGGTGCGCAAGACCTGTGTCTCGGCTCTCCGTGAGGAGTTGAAACCGGCAGCGATCCTGGAACGCCCCGATCCGCGCATGCGGGAGCTGGAAGGCATGGCTGCGCCGAGCGCCGATCCGCTCTATCGCCGGGAAGACACGGCCGACCCGGGGAGCACGCAGTTCAGGCTGAACGGACTTCTCTTCCAGTTTGACGCCAACGCCGGCCAGAAGACGGGCGCATTTCTCGATCAGCGGGAAAACTATCGCGCGACACAGCGATGGGCCGAGCAGCTAGGGGCGGCTGGGCGGGTACTCGACGTGTGCTGCTACCAGGGCGGCTTTGCCCTGCATTTGGCTCAGATCGCGAAGCATGTTACAGGTGTGGACGCGTCCCGCGCGTCGCTCGAGGTGGCGGAGCGGAATTTTGAGGCGAATCGCGGACGGATGACGGCGGAGGTGGACTGGGTGGAGGCCGACGCATTCGAGCTGCTGCGCGACTGGTCGAACGGGCGCGAGAGCTTCGATACGATCGTGCTGGACCCGCCGGCGTTTGCAAAGAGCAAGCGCGCCGTTGAGGGAGCGCTGCGGGGCTATAAGGAGCTGAACCTGCGTGCGCTGAAGATGGTGCGGGCGGGCGGGCTCCTGGTGACCTGCTCATGCTCGCATCAGGTGGGTTGGGCCGACCTTGAAGGCACGGTGGCCTCGGCCGCAGCGGACGCGGGCAGGCATGTGCGTCTGCTGGAGCGGCGCGGCGCGGCGTTGGATCACCCAGTGGTTCTGACTTTGCCGGAGACCGAGTACCTGAAGTGCCTGGTGCTAGAAGTGGAGTAGAGCGGCAGGCACATACCGAGAGCCGCGCGGCCGCTCGCTCTCGCACGCATTCTGCATCAGGCTTGGTTCGGGGCGGTGGCGCGGGCGGCGCGGCGAGCGGGCCAGAAGAATGCAGACCAACGGCGGCGGTTCGGGGGATTCTGTTGGGGGTGTGGGCCGACTGTGCGGAACTGGGTGAGAGTATCCTTGACCAGCGCGCGCAGAGCCTCGGCTTCGAAGGTGCAGGAGCGAATGTAGGCGGAGACGGTGAGTCCGGCTTCGGCAGCGCGCATGCGCAGTTGCGCGTCCTCTTCGCGGCTTAGGCGAATGGTGATACTGGCTTCTTTGAGTACCTTTTCAGGAGCGGACGGGACGGTGAGGACTGCCTCGGTCGGGGGAACGGCAACATTGACTGGGGCAGGGGGCGCGGCTTCTCCAGGATCGGCGATCGGGTCATCGGCATGGTAGCGCCCGTGGGTGCGCAGAGCCCGTTCGTAGCTGATCGTAGCGACATCCTCCGCGAGGAGCTCATCGGTCCATCTTGGAGCCTGGGCGGGCGCTCGATCCTCAGGCGCGCGATCCGTCTGCGCCAAAGCGGCGAGGAAGCCTGCGAAGCTGGCAGGAGGCGACGAGGCTGACGAGACTGGGATCTGCATGCCCTGGAGGATACTCCGAGTGGTAGCGCGGCCAGGTGACCTTATTGATTCGGGGGCCAAGGGCTCTCCCGAATTGAGAAAGGCCATTGAATCATTCCCAAACTGGCGTTTGCCACGGAGAGCGAGCGGCCTGGGTCGAGGTTTCAGGGCCGGGGTTCCGAGCCCGAGGTTCAGCCCGCCGGGTCGGGAAGTATCCGGTCCGGCAGTGCCAGCAGTTCTGAAACCGCCTCGGCGGTCATGGGACGGGCAAAGAGGAAGCCCTGGCCAAAGCGGCATCCGAGCTTGAGCAGCACCTGATACTGCTCAACGGTTTCAATCCCCTCGGCAACGACATCCATCCCCAGCACGCGGGCAAGCTCGATGATGGTTCGAACGATCTGAAGGGACTGCTCACTCTCCGTAATGCGCCCGACAAAGGAACGGTCGATTTTAAGGACGTCGAAGGGGAACGAGTGAAGATGATTGAGCGAGCTGTAGCCGGTGCCGAAGTCGTCCATGAGCAGGGAGACTCCGAGGCGGCGAAGACTACCGAGGACCTGGAGCGCGGTACTCACGTTTGGAATCAGGCTGGACTCGGTCATTTCAAGGCCAAGTTGCCGGCTGGAAACGCCGGTTTGCAGGAGCAGGGTCTCTACATGGTCGGCGAGGCCTTCACGCGAAAACTGGCGGGCGGACAAGTTGACACAGACGCGGAGGGTACTGGAGCGGTGATCCTGTCGGCACCACTCTTGAATCTGGTGGCACGCTTCAGAGAGTCCCCAATCGCCGATGGGGAGAATGAGGCCGCTTTCCTCGGCAAGGGGGATAAAGTCCATGGGTGGGATAAGGCCGCGCTCTGGATGACACCAGCGGATGAGCGCTTCGAGTCCGATGACCTTGCGCGTGGCGAGCTCGACTTCGGGTTGGTAGTAGAGGACAAATTGGCGCTGCTCGAGAGCACGGCGCAGGTCCTGGCTGCGCGGCCAGATCTGCGACCGAGGCGAACGCGCGACGGCCGGGCGAGGTTCCCGGTTTTGCTGCTGGCTGAAGGAGTTCCGGATCCGGCGCAGCTCCAACTGGCTGGCAACTATGTTGGCAAGGTTTTCCAGCATGAAGATCTGATCTGAGTTCATGCAATGCAGCGAGTCGCGACAGTAGATCGTCAGCGAACCGAGGATGCAGCCTTCGATTGAACGGACAGGTGCACTGGCAACAGAGATGACACCCGGCTTCCGGAACTGGATGAGCAACCTCTCGGGCTCCGGAAAGACAGACGTATCGGAGGCGACAACTGGGCCATCAGCGGCGAGAACCATCTCAAAAACGGAGTGGCGGCGCGGGATTTCGCGGATCGGCTGGCCGGCATAGGACTTGATCCAGACGCGGCTCTCGTCGACAAACCCGAGCAGGACGGTCTCGGCTTTGAAGTACTCAGCACAGAGGCGGGTAATGGCGTCGTAGCAGGACTCCGGAGCGGTGTCCAGAATTCCGGTGGAGGCCAGCGCGGCCAGGCGCGTCGCTTCCAACTCGGATTCCATGGTCTCGGTCGCCAACTGCGCTTTGGGCATCTTCACTCCGGCCCGGTGAACTGCGCGACCCCGTGGTTTTAGCCGGAAAAGCTGGCTCGCGACTGACCATTCCCTATTGGGGGAGGAATCAGCTTTCTGGCCAGTTCATGGCTCCGGTGCTCGCGGGAGGCGCCCGTGTGAGCGCTCCATGCGGAACGCCCTTCGGGTCCCGCGTCTCCTTTATCGGGTGAGATTACGTAGGGCATCAGGTTACGGCAGGCCTATCGCGGTGAGTACTGGACCAGCCGAAGGAAATGACTTTTGCTCAACAGATCGCTGGAGTTGGGCAAATTCAGAGCAGTTGGTGCAGCGGAATCGTCCAGCGCTGATCATTTTGAGACAGATCGTCCCGCGGGTCCCGTTTCGGTCCAAAGGAAGGTGAGCTCATCGGCATCGTCCTGCACCTCCTGATCCACCCCCATGCCACCGTTGTGACCGCCGGCAACGCTGTAATGCAGCAGGATCGGCCGGCCGCTTGAAGAGGCGGCCTGCAGCAAAGCAGTCATCTTTCGGGCGTGGAGCGGGTCCACGCGGGTATCGCCGTCGCCTGTGAAGAACATGACCGCGGGGTAAGCGGTGTTCGGCTTCACGTTCTGGTAAGGCGAGTATTTGAGCAGGTAAGGGAACTGCTTCTCGCTGTCGGAGGAGCCGTACTCAGTGGTCCAGAAGGAACCAACCAGGAACTTCTGGAAGCGGAGCATGTCGAGAAGTGGATAGCCGCAGAGGACGGCGGAGAAGAGCTCTGGGCGCTGGGTGAAGGATGCGCCCATCAGCAGGCCACCGTTGGAGGCGCCGAGAATGGCGAAGTGCTGCGGTGAGGTGTACTTGTTGGCGATGAGGTACTCGGCGGCTGCAAACCAGTCGTCGAAGACGTTCTGTTTCCGCTCGAACATGCCCTGCTCGTGCCAGGTTTCACCATACTCGCCGCCGCCGCGCAGGTTGGGAAGGGCAAACCACCCTCCCTGTTGAAGCCACCAGGCAGCGAGGGAATACCATTCCGGGGTGTAGGACACATCGAAACCACCGTAGCCGGTCATCAGCAGGCGTTCGGTGCCGTCGGTCTTCAGGCCCTTCTTGCCTGCGATGAACATGGGAATGCGGGTTCCGTCCTTTGACTTGAAGAAGACCTGCTTCAACTCGTATTGGCTCGAGTCGAAAGGCGTCTTCGGCTGAAAAAACGTGTCGCGCTTGCCGGTAACGGTATCGAGGCGGAAGACCGTGGGCGCCACGATCAACGACGAGAACTCGTAGAATGCATAGCGGTCGGTTGTGCGGCCAAAGATGCCGGAGACGGAGCCGATTACGCCATGATCGACCTTGCCCAGGGGCTTTCCGTCGAGAGAATAAACGGCGGTCTCGGTGTTCACGTCCTTTAGACGGTCCAAGTAGACCTTCCCGCCGACGATCGCCCAGTCATTGATGACATCCGTCCCCTCAGGGACAATCGTCTTCCAGACATCGGGCATGATGCCGGCGTCGGCTCTCATGACTGTTCCTTTGGGGGCCTTGTAGTCGGTCTTTACGTACCATGCGCCCTTATAGAAGGCCGCGCTGAAGCGGTTATCGATTGCCCAGACGAGGACGTCGAAAGGAGCGCCGGGCTTGGTGAGGTCGCGGAAGACGATGTCGACGCGCTTG
Source organism: uncultured Occallatibacter sp. (assembly GCA_964460385.1). Taxonomy (GTDB): domain Bacteria; phylum Acidobacteriota; class Terriglobia; order Terriglobales; family Acidobacteriaceae; genus Telmatobacter. Next base: position 13,942 of record CAYWSR010000050.1, read on the forward strand.
GCAGGCACACCGCGGTCGATCTCGACAACCAGGTAGCGTCCATCGTCGGAGACCTGGGCGGTGATGAGATCGTCCGGGCCAAGGTCTTCGCCGCGGAATTCGTGCCCAAAGATTAGCTGGTCGCGAGAGACGCGTGCACCCAGTTGGTGCAGATAAACCAGAGTGCCCTTGCTGTCGGAGCGAGCGTAATAGAAGCTCTTGTTGCCAGGTGCGAAGCTGAGGCTGAAGTAGCGCGCCGTGGGTAGCTCATCTTCGAGCGTCTTTCCGGTCTTCACATTGAATACGTGGATTTCCGCCTCGTCGGCGCCGCCCTTCTGCACCTGGTAAGCGATGAGATTGCAGTCGCGTGAGACGTCGTTGATCTGAATGGAAGTGTTGGGATCGCGGGTGAGCTTGGCCGGATCGAGAAGCCGCTCGTCTTTGGCGGGGGCTGCCGATCCAGACCAGTTTCGGCGCACGTAGATGGAGTACTGTTGTTCGCCCTGGAGGCGCTTCATGAAGAACTCGCTGCCGCCACAAGCAGTGGGGACTTGGGCGCTTGAAACATCGACGAGCGCAGAGAGGTCGTCCACAACCTGGGGACGAATCCTTGCCTGCTTGAGATAACGTTCGGTATAAGCGTTCTGCGCATCGATGAAGGTGCGCGTCTGGGTGCTCTTCGCGTCTTCGAGCCAGCGATAGCTGTCGGCAATCTTGATGCCGGAGTAGTTGTCGACGACGGGCGAGGCCTCAGTGGGCGGGGGGCTCGGCAGGACGATGCCGCCGCGGCCATGAATGGTCTGGGCCGACGTGGCCAGGCTGAACATGAACGCGAGAACTGAATATGAGAAACGGCGCACGGAATGGCTCCTTCGGCAAGGGTAACCGGAGAGACGGGAGTTTGCACTTTGTTTGACGGACCTTTTCCGCATTGGGGTTTTGCATTCAGTCGAAGCTCTGAATTCAGGCAAAGTAGCAGAAATGGGAGACACTGGTAGAAATGCATCCCCGATAGAATCAACTGCAGTGGCTGAAACGACTCCAAACCAGGTAACAGCGACTCCGGGCTCACGGTGGGCGCGCGGGCTGAGGATGCTTAGCCCATCCCACGCACACACGGCCTTCACGGCGACCGTCCTGCTGATGGCGTCGACGTTCCTCTCGCGGATCATCGGGCTGGTGCGGGTGAAGTACATCATGTGGCTCTTTGGGAGCGGGACGTCTGCCGACGCGCTGAACGCAGCCTTTGTGTTGCCGGACATGATCTCGTACTTCCTGGTCGGCGGGGCAGCCTCCATCACATTTGTCACAATTCTTACGCGCTATCGCGAGCAGGGACACGAAGAAGAGGGCCACCGCTCGCTCTCGGTGATTTTGACGACGATGTACCTGGTGCTGGGTGCAGCCATTGTGGTGGCGGAGATCTATGCGCCGTGGTTCATTCACCGCTGGGAATACGGATTCGACGCAGACAAGGCTGCCCTCTGCGTGAAGCTGACGCGGATCGTGATGCCGGCGCAGCTCCTCTTTTTTGCAGGCGGGGTATTTGGCGCGGTGCAGTTGGTGCGCAAGCAGTTCACTCTGCAGGCGGTGACGCCGCTGATCTACGGGCTGGGCCCGATTGTGGGCGGCCTGCTGCTGGTGAAGCAGATTGGAGTTTCGTCGCTGGCGATCGGCACGGTGGCCGGAGCATTCTTCGGGCCGTTCTTGCTGAACTACATTTATGCGCGGCGAGCCGGGGTTCGCTACCGGCCGATTCTCGATTTTGGCGATGCAGGCCTGCGCGAGTGGGTGTGGCTTTCGCTGCCGCTCATCGTGGGCGTTTCGCTCGTAACGGCCGACAGCTGGATCATTGCCCATTTTGCCTCGGCGACTCCCGGTGCAGTTTCGCTGATGACTTATGCCAAGCAGCTCTTCAGCGTGCCGATCTCGGTACTGGCGCAAGCCGCGGGTGCGGCGTCGATGCCTTTCTTTGCGAGCCTATGGTCGCAGCAGCGGCGGTATGAGTTTGCCACGAGTGTGGCGGACTCAGTTTCACGGGTAGCGTCGCTGGGAATTCTGGTTGCGTCGGGAATGGTGGCGCTGGCCCAGCCGCTGGTGGAACTGTTGTATCTGGGCGGACGGTTTTCCGCGCAGGACTCGCGTCAATGCGCCACCTATTTCGCGGTGTTCTCTGTGGCTACGTTTCTGTGGTGTGCGCAGGCAATCTATGCGCGAGCGTTCTATGCCGCGGGCAACATGTTTGCGCCGATGGCGGCGGGAACCGTGGTGACGCTGGTTTCGTGGCCTATCTATGCCTCGCTCAACCACTGGAATGGAGCCATGGGGCTGGCCATGGCTTCGAATATCGGGATCGGTTTGCAGACGTTGACGATTGCCCTGCTGCTGCACCAGCGGCGCATGGTTTCGCTGGCAAGCCTGGACTATGCCGAGATGGGCCGCTGCCTGTTGGCGGCTGTCGCTGCGGGTGCGGCAGTGTGGGGCACGATGCTCGGACTGCATGCGCTGGTCGGGCCGGCTCGCGGAACACACCTTCGGTTGGAAGCCCGAACCTTTGACGTGGCAGAACTCGTTGTCGGCTCAGCGGTCTGGATGCTGGTTGCGGTCTTCGTGCTGGAGAAGACCGGGTCGGCGCTTCCGCGCGTGGCCATGAAGCGGCTGGGGCTGCGCTAGGCGGCACGAGGTAGGGCGAACCGGCGCGGATGTGCATTGCGTCCAGCGCCGATCAGCATCAGCGCCAATCAGCCCACAGTCAACCCGCCCAGTCTCAATTCTCCCTGGCACTGCCTGCCAAACACAAAATCCCCCGGTAGCGAGGGGGATTCTGTGCAGTCGAGAAGGAAGCCCTAGATCAACTTGGCCTGTTCTGCAGGCGGTGAAGCAGGCGCTGAAACCGTCACCGGGGGCACCGAGTTTGGGGCCTTGGCTTCGGGCTTGCGAATGTCGATGCCGCCCTTGAAGAATGCACCGTCCTCGATGCTGATGCGGGCTGCGGCCACGTCGCCTGTAAGAGCTCCCTCAGCGCGGATGTCGACGCGATCGGAGGCGACGACGTTGCCGCGGATCTTGCCGAGCACGACGATCTCGCGCGCGGTAACATTGGCGGCCACCTGTCCGTTGCGTCCCACGGTGACGCGGTTGCCGGGAAGATTGATGCTGCCCTCGACTTTGCCATCGATGAATAGCGACTCCGAGCCTGATATCTCACCTTTAATGTAGAGGCCCTTGCCGATAGTGGCCTGATCGGCAACTGCCGGTGCGGCGCGTCCGGGGGCCTCGAAGGCTGCGGCTGGGGTGGCGGGCCGCGCAGGCTCCGGGGTGGGGTTTGGGGTGATGGGTCCGGGTTGGTTTGGTTTCCACATTGCGCTCACGGTGTAATCCTTTTCTGTCCGTCGGGGGACTGGGTTGAATGGACGGCGATCGTGCCTTCAACTCGGAAGTTGTATGACAGTGAATTGCCAAAGGGCCAGACTTCGGCCGAAATACCACAGTTCGACTTGGCGAAGCACTCTCAGCGCGCGCGCCGCGACAGTCCGATGGGGCTATTCTAGACCGCCGCGGTAGGGTAAGACGAATGGGCCGGAAAACAGCCCAATGCTGTAGCCAACTCTGACAACAGGACGAGCGTTGTTTGCCAGAGATGCGGCGCGACCGGCTCGGTGAGTCGCCTCTGAGCGATCGCCCTTGAGAAGCCGCACGAGGCCAACCACGCTGTACCCTTGAGCTATGACCGATCAGGAGCTGCTGGCAAAGATTGCCCGCTCGGCGGGCCAGAAAGGCGGGTACAAGCAGTTGGTGCGCGAGTTGAGCCTGGGTGGCGGACGCGAGCGGCGCCTGCTGCTGGAACAGCTTGCCCGGCTGACGGCTCGGGGCGCGCTGGTGAAGCTGGACCGCGAGCACTGGGCGATTCCCAGAACAGCCGCGGGGACGCGCGACAACCTGGCCGCCGGGAGGCTCGATCTGCATCGGGACGGCTACGGGTTTGTGCGGCCCAATGCGCGACAGGCAGTGGGATCGGACGACATCTTCATTCCGCCGAACGAGATCAACGGCGCGATGCAAGGCGACCAGGTGCTGGTAGAGGTGGAACCGCCCAAGGCGGATGGCCGAAGAATGGGCCGGATCGTGCGCATTATGGAGCGGCGCAATACCACGGTGGTTGGGACATTCCGCTATGCCCGCTCAGATCGTGCGCAGGGGAACACGGTGATTCCCTTCGACGAACGGATGACGCAGCCCATTCTGATTCCGCCGGGTGCAGAGGTGCCAACGGGATCGGAGAGTTCCACGCCGCACCGGGTGCTGGGGGCGGAGGCAGCAAGCAGCAAAGCCTACGACGATTTGGAAGGCCTGATCGTGGATGTGGAGATCACCAGCTGGCCCACGCCGACGCGTTCGCCCATTGGCCGCGTGATCGAGGTGCTGGGCGATCCGGACGACTTTGGCGTGGACGTGGAGATGATGATCCGCAAGCACCAGCTTCCGCGGGCGTTTCCAGACAATGTCCTGGCTGAGGCCCGGGCCGTGGCACATCTGGATGCCGAGGAAGCGGCGCAGCGGCGCGACTTTCGCGATCTTCCCATTGTGACCATCGACGGCGAGACCGCGCGCGACTTTGACGACGCCGTGCTGGTGACCGAACGCGGCGACGGGTATGAGTTGCAGGTCCACATTGCCGACGTGGCCGAGTATGTGAACGAGGGAACAGATCTCGATTTTGAAGCGCGACTGCGCGGAACGAGCGTCTATTTCCCGGATCGCGCAATTCCGATGTTGCCGCAGGAGCTTTCGACCGATATATGCAGCCTGCGGCCCGGCGAGGACCGCCTTGTGCTGAGCTGCATCATGCAGCTGGACGCAACTGGCCGCATCGAGAGCTACGAGATCGTGGAGGGCGTGATTCGCTCGGCTGCGCGGATGACCTACACCGAGGTGCACGCAATCCTCGAGGGCGATGCCGAGGTTCGCACGCGCTACGCGGAGCTCGTTCCGAACTTCGAGCGGATGCGCAAGCTGGCAGCGCTGATGAACGACCGGCGCGAGGAGCGCGGCAGCATCGACTTCGACCTGCCGGAGCCGGTGATTGAGTTTGACGAGCAGGGCCAGATGCGCGGCGTTACCCGCGCCGAGCGAACCTGGGCGAACCGGCTGATCGAGGAGTTCATGCTGGCCGCGAACGAGTGTGTCGCCACATGGCTTGAGGACCTGGGCGTGCCGTCGATCTATCGCATCCACGAGAAGCCTGAGGCGCGGCGTGTGGTCCAGTTCGAGGAGCTGGCAGCTTCGTTTGGCTACTCGCTGGGTCTGGGTGCGCTCCCGGTGAAACGAATCCAAACCCGCGGCGACCGGCGCGAATCCCAACGCTCGGGACGGAATGTAAAGACGCACGAGGTAGCCGAAGACATCGCCGTGACGCCGCGCATGTATCAGAAGCTGGCCAAGCGCATCGAGGGCAAGCCGGAAGAGCGGATTTTGAGCTACCTGATGCTGCGCTCGCTCAAGCAGGCGCGCTACTCCGAGATCAACGAGGGACACTTTGCTCTTGCAGCGCCTACCTACACGCACTTTACTTCGCCGATCCGCCGCTATCCTGACCTGATCGTTCATCGCATCACGAAGGCCTTGCTCCGGGCCGGGGTGCGCGGCGAGGGCGAGATTGCGCATGGTCGTCATGCGTCGCCGTGGACGCACCCGAATGAGGGCCTCGGCGGCATTGTGATTCACCGCGGGAAGTCGCCCAACCAGGCCTACGCCTACCAGGGCGAGCCGCCCATTCCGGAGGCCGAACTTGCGCAGATTGCCGAAGAGACGAGCCTCACCGAGCGCCGAGCTGCCGAGGCGGAACGGGAACTGGTGGAGTGGAAGAAGGTGAAGTTCATGCAGGACCGCGTGGGCGAGGAGTTCGCCGCGTTGGTTCTGAACCCGGCAAAATTCGGGCTGTTTGTGGAACTGACGGACCTGTTCGTCGAGGGCCTGGTCCCGATCGACTCACTGCGCGACGATCGCTACACCTGGCGCGAGAATTCGCACGAAATCATAGGCGAGCGGACGGGACGGCGGTTTCGAGCCGGGGATCGCGTGCAGGTGGTGCTCGATCGCATCTTGGCGCAGGAGCGCAGACTGCAGTTCTCGCTGGTGGAAGAGGGGATTCCGCTCACCGGCAGGCCCGCAGCCAAAGCCCCGCGCAAACCGAAAAAGAACAAGCGCACGGACGAACTGTCCGCGCCCAAGGGTAAGAAGAAGTTCCACAGAAAGGGCAGGCGGCGCTGAGGCCAGGATGGCCAAAGCGCCGCTGAGCAAAAGGACCTCGGGGACATCCGAATCCGATCAGGCGCCTGCCTGTTTTGCCGCCAGGTCCCCAATGAATGGCAGCTTAAAGCGCTCACCCTTGAGCGCTTTGAGGATGCACATGATCCAGCCGATAAGGAGCGCGATCGCGCCAACGGCAAAGACGATCCATCCGAGGATTGGAATGACTGCGATGATGCAAATGGCAAACCAGCCAATGCTCAAAAAGATGCATTGCCAGGCGTGGAAACGGATGTAGGAGTTCTGGTTGTACGGAGCGGCGACCAGGAAAACAATCGCCGGGATGATGGTGATGTAGGCAAGGGCGCCCGCGGTGTTGTCATTGAGTCCGGATTGCACGGTATCGTCAGGCACGGCAACTCCTTTTCAGTCGAGGCTGGGTTGTACGACCGGGTTTTGAGCGCTCGGCGCCGGCTTTACGGGGATTGGGAAGCGCCGGCGATGGGACTTGAACCGAGAGCGTGGATCTGGAACAAGATAAGAAGAACGATGAGATGCTGGGTTGTCAAGAAGGAATTGCAAGGGGGGCGTAAAGGATCGGCGGGCAAGGTAGGAGCTGAGCAGACCGCGGGCGGGGCCGCTTGTCAGGTTGCGCGAGGCTGATTACGCGCCAGCCTGCTTTGCCGCCAGATCGCTGAGCAACGGAATGTTGATCCGCTTGCCATTGAAGGCGTTGATCATCAGGATCAGCCAGAGGATGAAGAAACCAAGGGTGATCAGCATGGAGATCAACCAACCAATAATTGGAACAAACATCAGCACGATACGCAGGAACATCGCGGCAATGGCTGCGATGGCAAGGAAAATCGACTGCCAGGAGTGGAAACGGACGTTGGCATTCTGGTTGTAGGGCGCGGAGACCAGAAAAATGATGGCCGGGATGGGGGTCAGATACGCCAGGCCACAGGTGCTGTTCTCGTTCATTCCGGTTTGAGGGGCTGCATCGGTCATCGGAGCTCCTTTTTGGGTATGGCAGGGTTGGAGAAGCGTTTGCTTGGATCGAGCGGACGCAGTTGGACTTCGCTCGATGGGAAAAGTTCGCCTGGGGTGTCCCGGCTGGGGAAATGCGACCTTTGGGGGACTGGACGGAACAAGATAAGGAAACCGCCGACAGGATGGGTTGTCAAGAAAGAATTGCGGGAAGGGCGAAGGAATTGCGGAAAGGGACGGAAAACGAGCAGGGAGAAAGGCTGGACCAGAGCGGCCACCGGGCGGGGCCGCTCGTCAGGAATGCGTGAGGCTGCCGATGCGCGAAGACGGATCCGAGATCCGCGAGGGCGTGGCCCTCTTACTTGTTGGCCAGCCGATCGGCGATAGCCCCAATAATGGGCAGCTTGAAGTACTTGCCGTTCAGGGCGCTTACCGCGCAAAGCACAAAGACAATGATCACGGCCATCCAGAAGAGGGGGGCTATGACTCCGGCCCGCAGAGTACCGAAGACCATGCCAAACACCACCACAAAGGAGACGGCGATCCAGAACACAAACGCCGTGAGGAAAAGGAAGATGGACTGGAAGGCGTGGAAACGGATATACGGCCTGGTCTTGTAGGGGTCGATCATCAGAAGGATGATCGCCGGAATGGGAGTGACGTAGGCTATTCCTCCGGCACCGTTGTCGGTGATACCAGACTGAATCGATTCGGACATGATGGTTCCTTTCGCAATCAAGATGGCTGAGCGGAATCGAGAGCGCTCTATTCGAGCCCAGCTCAGAGCCACGCAGGGCTCAGCACAACACGAGGCAAGGACAGGCGCGCAAACGATGGGCCTTGCTTGGGTTACATCAAGGAAAGCCTCGATCGAATTCAATGTCAAGGTGCGCCCGTGCAACGGATTGTGCATTGACAATGGCCTGAAATGGCCAGTGCCTGCTCCCACTGGCCCAGCGTGTGGTATGAGCAGGCCCTAAAACAGCCGATCGGGAGCGGCCCGCTCGAGCAGCTCCGGATCGTTGTTCCGCACATTGCCCACACGCTGGCTCACCTGCCACGCCTGCATCTTCTCGGCGGGGTAGGGGCGCAGCAGATCGACCGGCGGCCTGGCTGGGTCACCCGGGTCGAGCCAGCGCTCATGATTGCGCGACTCGAGAATCACCGGCATGCGGTTGTGAATAGACTGCATCAACTCGTTTGGGTCGGTGGTGAGGATGGTGAAGGTCTCGAGCGGGGGGCCCTCCTGCGGCTTCCAGCTCTCCCACAAGCCGGCCAGGGCGCAGGGCTCTCCGCTCGTGAGGGCGATGGCATAGGGCTGCTTGTTCTTCTGGTCGATGCGCTGCCACTCATAGAAGGCATCGGCCGGTACCAGGCAGCGGCGCTTTTTGAGCGCCTCGCGATAGGCGGGCTTGGTGGCTGCCTCTTCCGCGCGGGCGTTGAAGGTGGAGTAGCCGAACTTGGGGTCCTTGGCCCAGAAGGGCACCAGGCCCCAGCGCATGAGAGCGAATTCGCGGCCACCGGAGTCGCGGTTGAGACGAACCACGGGCTGCGTGCTCTGCGGAGCGGCGTTGAAGGTGGGCGCAAAACACGGCATGTCCTCGAGTTCCACGCCAAACCAGTCGGCGAGAACCTCCTGCGTGGATCGACGGGCAAAACGGCCGCACATACTCAGCCAGAATACCGCGCGACAAGCGTCTGCGGCTCAACCCGTCGATCAAGGGTCCGCGGCGGGGCTCCCCTTCATCCAATACAATGAGGCTTGGACCGGCAATTTTGGAGAGCATTACGCATGGCACACATGGTTTTTTGCGTTCGCAACAAGAAGGAGATGGAGGGCCTGGACGAGCCGCCCTTCGACTCGGAGTTTGGCCAGAAGATCTACAAGAATGTCTCGAAGGCTGCGTGGGGCGAGTGGGTCGACCGCCAGAAGATGCTGCTGAATGAGTACCGGCTGCAGCCATGGACGCCGCAGGCGCAGCAGTTCCTGGTCGAGCAGATGGAAGATTTCTTCTTCGGCTCCGGCTCGGCGCTGCCCGGCGAATTCGTCCCTCCTACGCACTGAACCGACCGCCCGCGCTCATTCCCGCTGGTCGGAGCGCACGGAACAAACACAGGGGTCAACGCGCGGGTCAGGCTCAACTGACCGGGCAGGTCAGCTTCATGCTATCCATGGAGTGGACCAGCTGATCGATCACCGCACGCGAGGCTCCGGAAAACCAGAAGATCAGGAAACGGCCGCTGCAAGAGGTTCCCACCTGCGCGCCGTAGAAGCGAGCCGGCATGTCTCCGCCTGAGCCCCCGCCTGAGTTGGCCCGATAAAAGGTGCGGCCGGCGATGAGCACCGGTTCGAGCTCGACTTTGCCTTTGAAAATGGGCGATCGGCCGATCGTCAGGCGCATGAACTGGGAGACGTCTGTGATATCAAGTGCGCCGACTGGATCGGCCGTGATGAAAACGCCGCTGCGCACCTTGCCGGTGGGCTTCTCCAGAGCAGCAAAGAGATATTCGCTGTTGCCATCCTTCTGGCCGGTGCCGACCGGTAGGCCGGTGAGCGAGGTCTGCACTTCGAGCGAATCCGGAAAGATGTAGCGCAGGCCGAAGCGGGGATCGACGTAGGCGCCGGCCTCGACCGAGCCGTGCGCTGGCGTGGTCTGCGTTGCCGGGGCCTTCCCAGACTGTGCCTGTGGGACCCCGCGCGCAAAAATGATCAGCCCGAGCGTAGCCAGCGCCGCGCCGGCAAAGCTCCGTCGATTCAGCAACTTAGTCACCATACCAATTGATTCCGGCCGGGCCTGCACTACAAAACTGGAGAACCTGGCCGTAGCCCCGGCCCCTTTAGATATGCCGCTAGAAAAGGCAGTATCAACGTAGCAATTAGCACCGAAAAAAGCATCCCGTTCAGTAATGAGAACCATAAGGTTGTTGGTGGAAATAGGCAGAGCAGAACAACTATGAAGTATCCGCCGAATTCGGCTGGAGAGGATGGAATCCTGGCAAATGCCAATGGGGAAAGCATGGAGACAGGCCCGAGGATATAAACCCCCGCCAAAACCCATGCCCATTTAGGCAGGTGCTTGGTGGTTATCCAACTTGCCGCTCCAAGCAAAGTCACTCCTGCCAGAGGAACAACGTTCAGCGTCCAAAGACTCGACCTCTGATCGAGAGCAGCATTGAGAACGATCGCCGGAAACCAGAACGAAAGCCCGCCCACTACGATCCAATAAAGTCGGCTTTTCACCGCGCTCCTCCCATCCGGCACACGCCAACTCCCACTGCGAATGTTAATCCATTTCCTATTCCTGCGCGGGGGGTAGACGGCATGCGGCGGCGCGTTCGGAGGCAAGAATCGCGCTGCTGGTAGAATGAAGACTGCCGCACCGTGTGGCAATTCGCCGCGGTGGCGCCCCCCAACCCCATAGTCCCCCGACCCGACCGAGGGGGCCCGAACCAAAAGGAAAAGCTCCCCTGTGACTCAGACGATACGCAATATCGCCATCATCGCCCAT